>CAZVMD010000075.1:24830-27062 GCA_964628555.1 uncultured Myxococcales bacterium
TTTATTTAGCAGAGGCGAGAGGGCCTAGGAGAAGTCCGCGCTGGGCAGCTGGAGCCCGCCGGCCCGACGAGACCCGACCCGGCGAGACCGGGCCCAGTGAGGTCGCTCAGAGGCGAAGAGGCGGCGGCAGCGCGCGCTACATCGTGCCCTGTTGAGCACCGCTCTGCATCAGCTGCAGCAGGTCTTTGGCCAGCTTGACCTCGACGTCCAGGCTGGGGTCGGCGAGCGCCGTCGCGTCTTCGCTGATGCGGGTGCTGGCCCGCATCATGAGCGCAATGGCCGCCGCCGCGTCACTGCGATAAAGCTCCGCCGCCTTGCGCAGGCTGCTGACCAAGATGGCCAGCGCGGTGGCCTTGGCCACGCTCGGCTGTGCAGCGTAGCGGCCCCGCCCGTCGAGCGCCGCGCCGGCTGCGCTGATATTGAGGCTCTCGCTGATCGGCGCGCCGGTGAGCGCGGTGTAGCTCAGCCCGGTGTTGACGGCGAAGTCGAGGGCCGAGCCCCCCATAGGCGGCGTCAGCTGCAGAAGGAGCCCTCCCCGCTTGCGGCTGAGGAAGACGGTGCGCGCCTCTAGCTGCGGGCTGGCCCCCCCGCTTTGGGGGAAGCCATAGGTGTTGGCGAGGGCGAAGCCGGACTGCGCCTGCACCGTGACCTTGAGGTCATAGGCCAGCGGGCTGGCCATCCACGGCCAGCTCTCGGCCAAGAGCTCAGGCACGTGCTCCTCGCTGGTCAGCGAGTAGCCATTGGCGCCGCGCAGCACGGCCATGGCGTTCATCAGGTTCGAGCGCAGGTAGGGCCCCAGACCAAAGACGGTCAAGGCGCTGCCTTCCTGCTCGCCGCTCGACACGATCTTCGAAAACTCGGTCTCGCTGGTCGCGCCGACGTTGGGATTTTCGTCGGTAAACAGGAAGATGCGCACGGCCTGGGTCTGGCCCTGGGCACTGCGGCCCAGCTCATAGGCGCGACGCAGCCCGGCCTCCATGTTGGTCGAGCCGGCGGTGCGCAGGCCCTCGATGGCCGACCCCAGTGCCGGATCGTCGCCGCGCGTCAGCGGAACGACGGTGCTGACGCTGCTGCCATAGGTCACCAGGGCGACGCGATCCTCGGCCCCCAGGCGGGTCGCTAGCTGCTTGAGCAGGAGATACGACAGCCGTCCCGCCGTCGGCAGCGTGCCGCCGGTGAGCTTGCCCTCCCAGCCCATCGAGCCCGAGACATCGACGCACAGGATGGCGCTCAAGCTGGGCCGCACAAAGGTCGCCGGGTCGATGCCCGAGGACAGCCCCAGCTGCGCCCAGCCAGCCGGCACACCGTCGAGATCCGGGGCAATCCCGGCCGCGCCGCGCAGACACAGGGGCTTGGTGCAGGGGGCGCCGGTAAGCGGCAGATCGTGCTCGGCAAACATCGCCTCGACCAGGAAGGCATCGGCGGTCGGCACCACGCCTTTGCCAATCAGCTCGCGGGCCAGGCGCAGATCCTTGACCCCTCCGACCGTGGCGCCGAACTCGCCACCGAAGGAGCCGGCGGGGCCCGAGAGCGCATCGCCATAGGCCGAGCAGCCGACCTCGCCAAGCAGCAGAGCCGAACACAGAACCCAGGACGAAAATCGCAGTCGGTTACGCAAGCGCATGAGGGGACTCCTATGTCTAGAAGTTGCGGGCACGCTGGCTGTCCGAATGCACAGCCCGTTCCAGCTGGCCCGGTCACCCGCCCGCGACCTGCTATGCCCAGGCCAGCGACGGAGGAGAGCGTCAGCCCGGCGCCCGACTGGCCTGGACGAATTCGGCCAGTGGTCCGCGCCGTCCGGCCCGCCTAAAGCCGCGGCGCAAGCGATGTCCGGCAAGCGCCGCAGCCGACGCTCCCCACGGCGTCAGAACACGTTCAGGAAGGCCAGCAGGTCGGCTTTCTCCTGCGGCGTAAGGGACTCGGCAGGCAGGCCGGGGGACTCAGGTGGGCTCACGCGCGGCAGGCCAAGCGCCGGGATCAGCGGGAGGATGTCGCGGCTGTAGGTATTGACGACATCGGCGAGCGTCGCATGGCTGTTGTCGTGCATGTACGGCGCGGTGTGGGCGACGCCGCGTAGCTGGGGTACGTCGAAGGCTTCGAAGTCAGCCGGATCGCCGCTGATCAGACAGCGCCCGGGATCCGTCGACCACCACTGCGGTGCCCGGTTGGGGCCGACAATCGGAGCACCGGTCTGCGGATTGATAGCCGGCTGGGGATCAAACGGCTGGCCGC
>CAZVMD010000076.1:0-26863 GCA_964628555.1 uncultured Myxococcales bacterium
AGATCCACGGCATGCAGCTGCTCATCGAGTCGATGGCGCTGACGCTGTTTCAGGCCCTGCGCGAGCGCCGCATCGAGCCGGTGCTGTCTGATCTGCTGCTGTATTTCGAGAAAGACGAAGCGCGCCATGTCGGCCTGGGTCTGCAGTTCCTCCCCGATGAGATGCGCAGGCTGTCCCGCCTGCGAGCAGCCCGGCTGCTGGCCTTTCAGATCGAGCTCTTGCTGGCGGCGGTGGCTGAGCTGAAAGCCATGGAGCCCCATCTAGCGGTCCTGGGCATCGATGCCCGACAGGTGTTCCTGCTCGGCACGGCCAAGATCGCCATCGCCATCGAGCTGCTGTGGCAAGAGCAGGGCGGCGTCACTGGCAGCGATCGTCATCCCTACGTCGCCCGCACCCTGTCAGCGGTCGGTGAGCTGGCCTTCCCCAAGCAGCGCGACAGCCGAGGCTGGCAGCGGCTGCGCAGCTCGGCGCTGGCCGCACTGCACACGCTGCGCCATGGCGCCGAGGCCGAGGTGCCGGCTTCATCGCTGGATCCCGAAGGCCGCAGCATCCGCGCGACCTCGGTGTGGGACCACTAAGCGGCCAGAGCCCGCAGCGTCGGGTCAGCTAGCGACTGGGCGACTCGCGCGGCAGCGAGCTGGGCATCAGATAGACGTGGCCGCGCTCGGCATCGACCCAGATCTCCTGACCTTCGGAGATGAGTCGCGTCGCCTGCCGCGTCCCCACCACGGCTGGCAGGCCACGCTCGCGGGCCAAGATCGCGCCGTGCGAAAACAGGCCCCCGCTATCGGCAACCAGCGCCCGAGCGCGCCACAGCGCCGCCGCCCACGAGGGCAGAAGGGCGGGCACGACCAAGATGACATCATCGAGGGTGCTGCTGCCGACCCGCAGGAGCGCCGGGTCATCCAGCGTCAGCTGAAGCGCGGAGCTGGCCGCGCCGCCCGCGCCGCCCGCTGTGCTGTCGCGCTCAGCGGCCCGCGGCAGCGTCGGCTCGGCGGTAAACAGATCGCGGATAACGTGGGCCCGACCGCGCACCAAGCCAGCTGGCCCGGGCACACCGTAGCCGCGCAGAACCACGGTGCGCGGCGGCGTCCACAGCGGCTGACCGCGCGACAGGCGGACCGGCGGCACCATGCTGCGGGCGTGCAGGCGATCCTTCTTTCCCTCCGCCGCCAGCCGACGCAGGTCACTGGCTACCCCGGCGGCTAGCTGGCCCACCTCGATCTCCTCGGCTGGCGCCGCTCCCTCGGCTTGACTGAGGGCGGTGGCGGTCCACGGAAGCTCGAAGATATCGTCGATGCTGTCGAGCAGCCCCTGCTGGACGAGCAGCGCCCCGCGCCGCAGCAAGGCCCAGCGCAAGAGCCGCTGTGCCCGGAAAAAGAGCGAGTCATCGTCCTCAGCGATGCCCTGCGCGGTGCGAGCCAGGGGCAGCAGTCGCTTGAAGGCTCCGCGCGCCATCCGCGGTAGGCGATCGAGCAGCGTGGCAAACGCCGCGTGATAGCGATCTTCGCTCTCGGCTAGCTGCTCGCTGGGCGCGGCCTGGTCGGCGAGCGCGCTGGCCATGGTGCGCACCCGCTCGGGCCGCTCATCGTCGCAGGGAGCAGCGACATCCCAGCAGGCGGCAAAGGCACCATAGCGAGCGAGGTAGCGTCGCAGATCGCCCTCACGCGCCCCCGGCTGGGCCAGCTCCCACAGCATCTGTAGGCGAGCCACCGAGGTCGCGGCGGCCCCGGCGAGCAGATCGCCGTGCTGGCTCAGCGGCTCGCCCAGGTTCGAGCGCAGCAGCTGATCCAGGTGCTGCCGGGCTCGGCGCAGGGCCGGCGATAGCTCGGTGACGTAGTGATGGTAGACGGCGCGATAGGCCTGCCAGGCTTCCGCAAGCGACAGCCCAAGCTGGCTCGGATCGGCCAGGTAGGCGGGATCGAGCGCACCATCGCTGGCCAGGATGTAATGCTCCAGCGGCTGCAGGAGCGCGCTACAGGCGGGTAGGATGTCGTTGTTGTAGCGCTCGGCCAGGCGCTCGATCGGCATCAGCGGCGGCGTCGCTCCCGGGACCTCGGCGTAGTAGAGGTAGCCGTGGATGACGCGCTGGCGCAGCCCCGGCGTCAGATCGGCCACCCCAGCCACCAGCGCCGCCTGGGCCAGCGACAGCGGGTCGGGGTTGTGCTCCTGATCTTGGCTGAAGACCAGCTCAGGATCGGCGCTCTGCGTCCAAAGATCGTGTGCGCTGGTCGCCGAGGCCGGCGAGGCGGGGGCCGGGCGCACCTGCAAGAACTGCACGCTGCCGTCAGAGAGCACGGCATATTCGACATAGGAAGCGGCTGGCTCGTCGAGGCGAAACTCATCCTGAATCAGCGCCGCCAGGGCCCGCGCCCCCACTGCCAGCAGCGAGGGATCATCAGCGGTCAAGGTATGGGTGGTGACCGTGGCCCACTCGGGAGTATCGGCCGGGCGCTCCTCGCAGACGGCATTGGCGCGGCTGTCGAGATAAATCACGCCCAGCTTGTCCGCCGGCACCATCGGCTGAATCAGCACAGTGACCGCCACCGGCTCGCCGCAGTAGGTGCGCACGAGCAGGCTCTCGCCCGAGGCGCGCACCGCCGCGATGGCTGCCGCCACGTCCTCGGCGGCCACGTTGGTGCGGGTCAGAAACAGCCCGGCCGCGCTGGCCCCCGGCAGGTCTTCGTACATGGCCGAAGAGCGCACGGCAAAGCGCGGCGGGCTCGCGGCGGGCTCCAACGAATCGGCGAGGCCGAGGCGACTCTCTGCGCTGGCCGAGGGCAGCGCGCTGGCCCCTAGCTCGCTCAGGGCCGCCTGCAGCACCGCCGGGTCGACATCCTCTTCCGGCAGCAGCAAGAGCCCGTCGGGCACCGGCAAACCCAAGCGCAGCGCCGCCGCCAGCCGGCGAGCCTTAGGGCCAATCGCTTGGCTGGTGGCGGAACCACTATCTTGTAGCCGCAACATGAACAATCGCAGCGTACCGCTGGGACCGGCCTTTTGAAACGCTTTGCAGCAGGAGGGGTCGCTCTTTATCTTGCGCTTTGCGGGCAGACCGGATAAGAAAGGCGGTCTCGCGTTCCTTGTACTCGCAAGGACCGTGAAAACGCCTGCGTTTTAAGGATCTAGAAGACCATGAAGGCTGGAATCCATCCCCGCTACACCACCGCCACGATCACCTGCGCCTGTGGTGCCGTTCACGAGACGGCCTCGACGCGCGGCAGCTTCACGGTGGAAATCTGCTCGCGTTGCCATCCGTTCTACACCGGCCGTCAGAAGCTCGTTGACTCGGCCGGACGCATCGAGCGCTTCCAGAAGCGCTACCAGCTTCCGGCTGGAGGCGTAGCGGCGGCGGCACCAGCCCCCAAGGCTGCAGACAAGCCCGCCAAGCCGGCTGCCCCCAAGGCCGAAAAAGCCGACAAGGCGGAAAAACCCGCCAAGCCGGAAAAAGCCGAGAAGCCGGCCGAGAAGCCAGCAGACAAGGCGGCGAAGCCAGCCAAGCCCGCCAAGCCGGAAGCCAAGGCCTAGCGCTCCACGCACACCACCCCTGCCTGGTGCAGCCTCACCGCAGCGGGTCTGGTTGCGTCCTCGGTGATCGCGCGGCTACGCCGGATCTCCCCTTTACAAGGCGGGGGTACCGGGCCGCATCCCTGGCTGTGCCCCCCTTACCTTCCGTGTCACATCCATGTCTATGTTCGACAAGCTAGCCGAGGTCGAAGCTCGCTACGGAGCGCTGGAGACCCAGCTCGCCGACCCTGAAGTTCTGGCCAAGCAGCAGACCTTTCAGAAGCTGGCCAAGGAGCGCTCTGACATCGCCGAGATCGTCGATGCCTATCGCGCTTACAAGCGAACGATGGCGGCGCTGGAAGAGAACGCCCCGCTGCTGCGGGAGAGTGATGCCGAGCTGCGGGGTATGGCGCGCGAAGAAGAGGCGCGGCTGACTGCCGAGCGTACGACGCTGGAGGAGCGGCTGAAGCTCTTGCTGCTGCCCAAGGATCCCAACGACGAAAAGAACATCGTCCTGGAAATCCGCGGCGGCACCGGCGGCGAAGAGGCGGCGCTGTTCGCTCGCGACCTGTTCCGCATGTACAGCCGCTACGCCGAGCGCAAGCGCTGGGCACTGGAGATCCTCAGCCTATCGGACTCTTCCTCGGGCGGCATCAAGGAAGTGGTGGCGATGATCAGCGCCCCGCCCGGCGGTCGCGTCTACTCTGAGCTGAAGTACGAGTCGGGCGTGCACCGCGTGCAGCGCGTGCCCGAGACAGAGGCCCAGGGGCGCATCCATACCTCGGCGGCGACGGTTGCCGTGCTACCCGAAGCCGAAGACGTCGACGTCAAGATCGAAGAAAAAGATCTGCGCATCGAAGTCATGCGCTCGGGCGGCCCCGGGGGCCAGTCGGTCAACACCACCGACTCGGCGGTGCAGATCATGCACATCCCCAGCGGCATCATCGTGCGCTGCCAGCAGGAAAAGTCGCAGCACAAGAACCGCTCGATGGCCATGCGCATCCTGCGCAGCAAGCTGCTCGATATCGAGCGCGAGAAGCAGGAGACGGCCGAGCGGGAGGCGCGACGAGCCCAGGTCAAGAGCGGCGATCGCTCGGAAAAAATCCGTACCTATAACTTCCCGCAGGACCGCCTGACCGATCACCGCATCGGCCTGACCAAGCACAACCTGCCCAAGCTCCTCGACGGCGACATCCAAGAAGTGATCGACGCTCTGCGCGCCCACTACCAAGCTGAGGCGCTCAGGGGCAGTCAGTCCTAGCCGTCTCGCATCGCGACGACGTGGCGCGGACGGCGGCCCACACCTCCCATTCCCAAGCCTGCCCTCGGGCCTGACTCCGACCGCGGGGTCCACTCCGCCCCTGAGCCGCGGCTAGCCGACGGCCCTGTCGAGAGCACGCTGGCCAGCCAGCGAGGGCGGTCCGAGGGAGATGTGCTTGACTTTGGCCAGTGGCCCGATATTGTGCGGGCTCGCCGTGAAGCGCACGATCAAAATCCACATCGGCGGTCAGCAGTACATTCTGCGCAGCGATGCGGATGAGTCGTACGTCCAAGCTCTGGCTGACTCAGTGAATGCGCGCCTCGATGCCTTCAAGGGCAGCCGGCAGGTCGCGACGCAGTCGGATGTGGTCCTGGCGGCGCTTAAGCTGGCGGACGAGCTAGAGCATGAGAAGCAGTCGCAGGCGCGGCTGCGAACGCAGGTGCGCGGCCAGGTCGAGCTGATGCTGGGACAGGTGGAAGCCCAACTCCAAGCCTCGCCGCTTGAGACCCCGCTACCTTCGAAAGCCGCGTTGCCCACTCGCCGCGAGTCACGTGGCCAGCGAGGCGCCCCGGCGGTAAGCCGCAGAGCCCGGTGAAAGCGAGCCCAGCGCGTGCCAGTTGCCGATTGCAAACCGCCCTCCGCTACCGACCGCGCCAAGCTCAGCGACGGCGAGGGTGGGGCTTGTCGGGAGCGGGCCAGCGCGATACGCGAGACGGACGGCCCGCCGGCTGCCGCCAAGCAGACCCTGCGAGCCGAGCTGCGAGCCCGCCGCCAAGCCATGGCCCCCGCCGTTGGTAGCGACGCTGCACGGCGCGACGCCGAGGGGCTCTGCGCCCAGCTTGTGCCCGCGGTTGACTGGTCACAGGTCGGCTGGGCCGCGCTCTATGCTGCCGTCGGCCATGAGCTAGATACCGAGCCCCTCGCGCAGCTCTTGCGCGCGCGCGGTGTTCGGACCTGCTACCCCCGCATCGCGCAGAAGAACCCGCCCGAGCTGCGCTTCTATGCCGTCGCGGATCGGGCTGAGCTCGGACCGGCCAGCTTTGGCCTGCTTCAGCCCAGCCCAGCGGCCGACGCGGTCTCGCCAGCCCAGATCGATGTCTTTATCGTGCCTGGCCTGGCTTTCGATCACCGCGGTCGGCGCCTGGGCCAGGGACGCGGCTACTACGACGCCTATTTGCAGTCTTCGCCCGGCGCGCTGCGCGTCGGTGTCTGTCATCCCATGCAGCAAATCTCAGCGGTCCCGATTGAGCCGCATGACGAGCCGATGGATCTGCTCGCCACGCCGCTCACCTGCCTTGCGACCGGCGGTCGCGTCCGTCATCGGCTACAGCGGCTGCCGCTGCCGCCGTCTGACTGCGACACCGTCGTCGCCGGGACTGTTTTCCAACCAACGGAGAGCAAACCATGAACTACGCCCTCGGCATCGTCCTGACCGCGCTCGCTGCGCTGCTGGGCTGGCTCGTCGGTCGTCGCCTATCGCCCCAGCCCGAGGTGTCGCGTGAAGACGCCCAGCGCCTGCTCGACAGCGCCAAGGGCGAGGCAGAAAAGCTCAGGCACGACGCGCAGGTCGAGAGCAAAGAGATCCTGCTGCGCGCCCAGCGGGAGGTCGAAAGTGAGCTGCGCAGCCGTCGCGCGGAGCTTGAGCGTGAGGCCGAGCGGTTGTCGAAGCAGGAAGCAGGGCAGGCCCGCAAGGCCGAGCTTCTGGCCAAGCGCGAAGAGGAACAGACCCGGCGCGAGCGCAACATCGTCAGCCGCGAGCAGAGCGCCGAGGCGCACGCCAAAAAAGCCGAGGATCTAGCGCAGGAAGGCAAGAACAAGCTCGAACAGATTGCCAGCCTGACTGCTGAGCAGGCGCGGGCTCTGGTCACCGAGCAGGTTCGCGACGAGGCCCGCAAGGCCGCGGCCGCCGAGATCAAGCGCATCGAGGAGGAGACCAAGGCGCAGGCCGAGGAGCGGGCCAAGACCATCATCTCGGCCGCCGTACAGCGGCAAGCCGGGGAGTACGTCGCCGAGCGCACGGTCAGTGTGGTGTCACTGCCCTCCGACGATATGAAGGGCCGCATCATCGGCCGCGAGGGTCGCAACATCCGCGCCCTGGAAGCGGCCACCGGCATCGACCTGATCATCGACGATACGCCCGAGGCGGTGATCATCTCGTGCTTCAATCCGGTGCGGCGCGAGATCGCGCGCATTGCCCTTAGCCGGCTGATCTCCGATGGGCGCATCCACCCCAGTCGCATCGAAGAGGCGGTGCACAAGGCGACCCAGGAGATCGACGAGCAGTGCAAAGAAGCGGGTGAGCAGGCGGCGTTCGACCTTGGCCTGCACAAGCTGCACCCCGAGCTTCTGCGCACCCTGGGCAAGCTGAAGTATCGCAGCACCGGCACGCAGAACCTGCTGCAGCACAGCGTCGAGGTGGCCTGGCTGGCGGGCGCCATGGCCAGCGAGCTTGGCTTCAACGCCAAGACGGCGCGGCGGGCCGGCCTGCTGCACGACGTCGGCCGATCGCTCGACCAGGAGGCCGAGGGCTCGCACGCCGCGGTGGGTGCGGCACTGTGCAAGAAGCTCGGCGAGCACCAGCGCATCGTCGACGCTGTGGCCTCGCACCACGGCGAGCGGCCGCCGACCAGCCTGCTCGACTACCTGGTCGATGCCGCCAACGTGCTCTCGAGCCAGCGGCCGGGCGCACGGCGCGAGCAGCTGGCCTCGTATGTGCAGCGCCTGCACGACCTGGAGAAGCTGTGCCAGACTCTGCCCGGCGTCGAAAAGGCCTATGCCATACAGGCCGGCCGCGAGCTGCGCGTCTTTGTCGAAAACGACCGCATTGCCGATGACGGGACCGCGCTTCTGGCCCGCGATCTGGCCAAGAAGATCGAAGAAGAGGCGGCCTATCCCGGTCAGGTCCGGGTCTGCGTCGTGCGCGAGACCCGCTCGACGGACTATGCCCGCTAGCCTGCCCGGCGGGATTCAGCTGCTGGTCCGCTCGACGGTGCGGGCCGAGGTGCCGCCAGCTCTGCGCCAGCGACTACGCCGCCAGCTGGGCCGCGCGCTGCAGGCCTGCGGAATGCCGATGGCGCAGGTCTGCGTCACCTTGAGCGATGATGATGAGCTGCACGCGCTCAACCGCCAGTATGCGGACGAAGATCACGCCACCGATGTCCTCTCGTTCGCGCAGCTAGAGGCCGCGGCGCGACCCAAGCAGCCGGTGGCGGTGCCGGTGCTCTTGGGCGACATCGTGATCTCGGTGCCAATCGCCGCCCGCCAGGCCGCCGAGCGCAGCCATGGCCTCGACGATGAGCTGCTGCATCTTGCGGTTCACGGGCTGTGCCATCTTCTGGGATATGATCACGCCACGCCTCGCCAAGAACAGGTGATGTTCGGGTATGAAGCCGTGCTGCGCAGCGAAGCCACAGCCCGCCACCGCGTGCGCCCCTGCCCGCCGCCACCGCTGCCGCGCGGGCAGCGAGCCGTCACCACCGCGGCGCTGAGCGCAGGAAGGTAGAGCGATCGCCATGGCCGGCCTTAGCTTCGCAGTCATCTCCGATATTCACGTCTACAGCAGCGGTAAGGTGCCGCAGGACTTCACCACCGTGGTGGCCGAGCTTGCCGTCGCCCAACCGCGCTTTGTCGTCGTCTCCGGCGATGCCACCGTCGGCAATCCTGGCGATGGAGTGAGCGATGAGAAGGTCGGCGCGTGGTGGATTGCCTTTAAGGCCGCGCTGGCTCCACTGCGTCAGGCCGGCATCCCGGTGCTGGTGATTGCGGGCAACCACGACTACTACACCGATGCGCATCGCCGTGGCTACCTGGCAGCCTGGGCCGATCTGACACCAGACGTCGAGAGCAGCGGCCTGGGTCCCCTGCGCGGTCAGCCGCCGCTGTCCTACGCTCTGCGCGTCGATGACCTGTTCCTGCTGTTCCTGCACACCGTGGATCAGAAGCTGGCGCCCGAGACTGCGGCATACGCCGAAGCGGCCTTGGCCAGCGAGGAAGCGACGACGGCGGCGCTGCGCTTGGCGATCGGCCATGTACCGCTGGTGTCAATGATGGGCAAGACCAGCGAGACCTATCGCGATCAGCTGGGCAGCCTGCTTGTGCGCGGTGGCGTAAGCGCATTCTTCTCTGGGCACGAGCACCTGGTCTGGGATCAAGCGCTGTCCTTCGACGGCGGCACGCTGCGCCAGATCCACGTCGGCACGGCCAGCGGCACGTACCACTATCCGCTCAATGCCGCGACCTTTTCTGCCCACTGCAGCGAAGGCCGCGGCACCCTGCCCTACAGTGGACAGGCGTTTGCGCTGCTCCCCGGCAGCAAGCAGCAGGCCGATAAGGTCACGCTCGCCTGGGTCGATGTCGACGGCGGTAGCTACGACGTCCGGCATCTCTGCCTACGCGACGGCCACCTGTCTCGCTTCGGTGAATAAGCAGCGCGGTGACCGCGGCTGCCGCAGCAGCCGGGTCGCAGCCGGCGGGGGAATCTAAAGGGGATGTATCAGGAGGGGAGGAGTATCAGGAGGGGAGGAGTATCAGGCCGGGCCTGATGACAGGGACCCGGAACGGTCCCCGCATGGGGTAGCGGCTAGTTGAAGTACGGGTTTAGCAGCTTGTCCATGTACTTCAGTGTGTCTTCCGCCTTGATCGCCTCGACGGGGTCGGCGATACCGGTGCGGATCTCGGCATCTAGCTGCGAAGCGCCGACCGCCAGCGCCTTGTAGGCGTCAATGGTCTGCAGCTTCTTCATCCAGCCGGCCAGCATGCGGCGCGTATCGACGCTGCGCACCTTGTCACTGTTCGCAAGCTGCTTGACCGCTTCGGCGAAGAGCGCGTCGTTGATCGTGCTCGACAGAGCCACCGTGCTAAAGCGCGAGCCAGCCGGCAGCGACTCGATCACCAGGCGCTGGAAGATGCGGCGCATGATGACGTCGGCGCGAGCGCCATAGCCCGGCTTCATCGCCAGCTTCATCGGATCCAGCGCACCGACCTTGAGGCCGTAGCCCATGGTGTTCCACAGGTCGTTGAGCGCCTTGGTGCGGGCCGTCGTGGTCTGCGCCGCACGGACGTAGTTCAGCACCGCGTTCAGCGTCGTGTTCGGCGACACCGTGCTGGTCCCGTCCATGTAGTCCTTCATGATGAACAGGTAGTCATCAAGATAGGTCTTGGTGTACGGGTCATCGAAGCGATCAAACGTGGTGCAGTCGGGATCGACGGCCACGCCGCTGTCGTTGCAGAACTTGTCGGTCGGGCGAGTCGTCGACAGACCGTACAGCAGCTTGATGGCGTCGATATCGTAGCTGCCCGGCTTGTCCGCGTAGACCGCGTCGAAGTCATCCACGTACTCCATGACCGACGAGGTGTAGACCTTCATGGCATCGTTAAACTTCAGCGAGCCCTTGAAGTTGTGACGCAGGCCGAGGGTGTGGCCGACTTCGTGCAGGATGGTGTGCGTGATGTACTGCTCCACCTTCTGCTTCTTGGTCAGGAAGGCCACGCCGTCGCGGGGACGGGGCACTAGGCGCTCGGTCTCGCCGCGATCCGGTCGCGAGCCCTTGTAGATCGGGGCCCACAGCACGCAGTTGTCGGTCATCTTCTGGCCGCCAATCGAGTCCCAGCTGAGCAGCGACAGCTTGGGCTTGTCGACCGTGCCCAGCTTGAGCGGCATCGGCGGATCGTCGTCGAAGATGATGTCGGCGATCTCGACGAAGATCGGGCTGAAGTAGATGCTGGCGCCACGCAGCTCACCGGTGTTGGGGTTGCTGCGCCAGTTGGCGAAGGCGGCGCCGAAGTTCGGATCGCTGTCGACGATGATGAAGTTCTTGTCGTCCTGACCGAAGTCGTCGTCCTTGGTGCCCTTGCGGACCTTGAGGGCGTCGAAGCCAAAGACGCTGTTCCAGTTGGTCACGCCCTTGCTGATGGCGCCGAACAGGTCGTAGCCGGCGAAGCGCGGATCGGCCTGCAGCTTGTCGACGCTGTCACTGACCACGAACTCGACCGGCTTGGCCGCCGAGACGCCCCACTTGATCGAGCGAATGGCAAACGCCGCTTCGTTCGGGATCAGGCGATCCTGGGCGCGGAAGTAGAGGTCCTGGCCATCGATCTGCGCCACCGGCCCCTCTTTGAAGCCCATGGTCTCGTTGTAGCGACGCAGGCCGATGCCGAGCGTGCCAGCGACGCGGAACAGGTTGTCCTCGCCCAGGCCATCGTTGTTCGGATCGGGCTTCTCGCCGTAGCCAGCGAACACCATCTCGTAGGTGATGCCGTCCTTGCTGGTGGTCTCGCGGTACTTCTGGCTGAAGGCCAGCTCGACCTTGACGCGATCAGCGCCCGTGCCACCGGCATAGGCATCGCCGACCACCGAGAAGCGGTTCAGGCCGGCCGACGGATCGAACAGCACGAACTGCGACGAGCCGGGCAGACGATCGAACGGCGGATAGGCGACCTGCTGATAGGCGTCGACCAGCAGCTCGGGATCAAAGAAGTCGCTCGTCTTCTTGCGCGAGTCGGTGTCAAAGACGTACAGGCGGCCGTTCTGCTGCTTGAACGACACCACGCGCGTCCCCAGCGACACCGCCGCCGAGTTGTACACGCCGGCCGGGTGGTTCTGGCGCAGGTACGACGACAGGAACCACTTGGTCGCCGTGCCCAGCTCCTTCTTGTTGATGGCGAGGTAGAAGTCGTCACCGAGCCCGACCTGATCTGCCGTCGCCAGCCCGTGCAGCGCGTTCTTGCGCAGGGCCTTGGTTTCTGCCGAGACCGCTCGGGGCACCATTACAAACGGTGCGTCGAGATCGAGCTGCAGCAGGGCGCTCTCTTCCTGGGGACCACACGCTGAGTGCAGCCCGCAGAACAGCAGCGCCGCGCCAGCAATCGGCGTTGCTGGCCGGCTGGCAAACCAGCTTGTGAATAGCGTCTTGCGAACTTGAGTTCTCATGGCCTTGACCTCTCTGGGCAGCTGTCTGCTGCACCGTTCAAGCGGCCGCGACCTTAACACAAGGGGCTGACACCCCCTGGAAAAAAGTGTTGGCAAATCAACAAGTTCTGTAGTCGAGTGGTCGTGCCATGCCCCTGTCCAGCCACCCCCTTCCTCCCGTCGCTGAGCCGGGAAAATTGCGCGCGGTTTCGCTCAACCTCTGGGGCGAGCAGCCACCGCTCGATCGCCGGCTTGCACTGTGCGTGCAGCAGCTCCATGCGCTGCGCCCAGATGTCATCGCGCTGCAGGAGGTTCGGCAGGTCGCGGGCAGCGTGCCGAACACGGCGCAGACCCTGGCCAACGCCCTGGACATGCACTGCGTCTTTGAAAAGACCGTGGCCTGGGGCGGGGGGGATGAAGGGCTGGCCATCCTGTCGCGCGCGCCGATCCTTGCCAGCTCGCACGTCCGCCTGCCGCACCCGATGCCCGAGCAGGCCGATGAGCGCATCTTTCTCTGGGCGCTGATCGATACCGCCGAGCGCGGCGCCGGCCCGGTCTTAGTTGGGTCAACCCACTTGACCTATCGCATGATGCACGGCATCCAGCGCGAAGATCAGGTGCTGGCGCTGGACGCGGCAGCGCAGGAGCTGATGCGGCAGCACCAGCCGGCGGTCACCGTGCTGATGGGCGACTACAACGCCGCCCCGGACACCGACGAGATGCGCTTCCTGCGCGGCCTGCACACGCTGGGCGGCCGGCGCACGTTCTATCAGGACGCCTATCTGACCCAGGAGGCCGATGGTGATCTGAGCCATCGCCAGCCCGGGGCCGGAGCGACCTGGGCCCGCCGCAATCCATCGATCCACAAGCTGCGCTTCTTAGAGATGGATCGCCGCATCGACTACATCTACGTCAGCCAAGCCAGCCGCGATGGCCGCGGCCTGGTGCATCGCTGCCGCGTGGTGCTCGACGAGAGCGATCGCGATGGCATCTTCCCCTCTGACCACTTTGGCGTGCTGGCCGACATCCAGCTCGTGCCGCTGGTCCCAGCCTAGCCCCCGCTGGCTTCCAGCCCGATGCGCTCGGCGCCGCTGTAGACCGTGAAGCGGCCGTCGCGGCAGAAGCCGATCAGGCTAAGCTGGACCTGCTGCGCCAGGCGCACGGCCAGGCTCGATGGGGCCCCGACGGCCACAAACAGCGTTAGGCCCGCCCGATAGGCTTTTTGCACCAGCTCAAAGCCGGCTCGGCCGCTGACCACCAGGATCTGCTCAGACAGCGCGGACTGCGGCTCGCGGAGCAGCGCGGCACCGATCAGCTTGTCGACGGCGTTGTGGCGCCCGATGTCTTCGCGCAACAGCCGCAGCTGACCCTGTTGGTCGAACAGCGCAGCGGCATGCAGTCCGCCGGTGCGGGCAAACACCGCCTGGGCCGCCTGCAGCGCTTGGGGCAGACCGGCGATCAGCGCTGGCGCGAGCGGCTGCTGGCTCGTGGCAGCCGCGGTCACAGCCGGCGGAGGCGTGCGGGCCAGGAGCGCCTCCAGGCTGCGCCGGCCACACAGACCGCAGGCACTGTGCGAGAGCCCCTGTCGATCGAGGCTGCGCCAGGGCAGCGGCCGCCCAGGGGCAAGGCGCACCCGCAGCACATGCTCCTCGATCGTCGTAAGCTCTTCGACCTCGTCCGGCGCGGCGATCAGGCCCTCGCTAAACAGGTAGCCCAGCGCCAGCTCGCAGTCCGGGCTCGGCCCAGCGATCGCGACGGCGGGCGTGCGTAGGGTCAGGGCCAGCGTGCGCTCCTCCCGCCGGCAGCTGGCATCGCCACCGCCCGCGTCTTCCTCCTGCCAGTCGGCGAGCACGCGGATCTCCAGCGGCTCTTCAGCGGCCAGCTCATCGAAGCGAGCCTGCGCCTGTCCGCCTGCCCCCACTGCATAGACCGCCTGGCGCACGCTGCTGGCCATCGCCTGCTTCGTCCTTACGGCCGATACTCGCAGTGCAGCGTCAGCTCCAGCGGATCGATGTGCGACAGCTGCAGGTTGATGACGGTGCCGGCCGGAAACTCAGGCAGCGACGACACGCGCTGCCAGATCGGCACATTCGAGAAGCGCACCAGGTTGTCGCGCTCCTTGAGCACGATGGCGGTGGTCTGCTCGACGTTTTCTTGCTGCAGAAAGCGCAGCGAGTAAAAGCGCTCCATATTGCGCTGAAACTCATCGTAGGCCGGGATGGTCAGCTCGACCTCGCGCAGGATGCTCTGCAGCTCGCCATCGCGGCCAGCAAACGGCGAGGGCTCGTCGTAGATGACGGACAACAGCAGCCACTGGTTGATCAGATCGACGTAGCGGCGCAGCGGCGAGCTTGACCACAGATACTGCGCCACGCCCAGCGCCAGGTGCGGCGCAGGATACAGGCTCATGCGCACCTTGCCACCGTCCTGCACGCGGAACAGCGCGTGGACATCGCGGTCGCCGAGCAGCTTGCCCCAGGTGCTGTTGACGTAGATCATAAGCTCCGACACCACGCGATCCGACGGCGCGCCGCGGCGACGCGGCAGGATGCGAATGCGCTCGCTCGCCTCTTCCCGATCGACGTAAAAGAGGAAGTCGGTCTTTTCCATCTCGCCCTTGCCGCGCGCCTCCCACAGCGCCGTCGTCAGGCCGTACAGAAAGCACAGCTCGCTGGCGAAGGGAAAGTCGCCGCCGCCGCGGGCCAGGGCGGCCGCGTCGAACTGATCGTCGATCAGCGGGTAGCGCAGGTTCTTTTTGATCGGGACTAGCTCGACCCGCGTATCGGTGCCCAGGATGCGGTAGCTGCCATCGCCACTGACCGTCAGATACAGCGACAGCGCCGGACAGTCGCGCCCCTCATCGAGCGAAAAGGCGCTGACGACCGACGGCGGCAGCATGGTGATCTTGTCGCCCGGCAGATAGACCGTCGACAGCCGGCGGCGGGCCAGGGCATCCAGCGGGGTGTCGGGCAGAAAGCCGAGCGCCGGCGCGGCGATATGGATGCCGACCTGGACGTTGCCACCGGGCAGCCGCGTTACCGAAAACGCGTCGTCGACCTCGGTCGTCGTGATGTCATCGATGCTGAAGGCCGCCACGGCAGCGCGCGGCAGGCCGGTCGGCAGGTCGAAATGAGGCCCGCCAGCCGACGGCAGTCCCGCCTCGCGCCCGGCAGGAAAGTGTTCGAGCAGGAAGCGCCCCAGGTGATAGTCGCGAGCATCCTTGAGGCCGCCGCAGCGCAGCAACAGCTGGGCGGGGCTGATGCGCAGTCGCTGCGCCGCTTGCTCGATGGCCTTGGCTTCGATGCTGCCGCCGTCGGGACGGTACAGCAGGGCGGGCAGGCGACTGGCCACCTCACGCGGCAGCTCGCCGGCTGCTAATGCATTAGCAAGCGTGCTAATCCGTTGACTGCGATCGGCGCGACGGGCAGCCGTCTGCTTGGCAGCGGCGATCTCGGTCTCGGTCGCCGGGGCAAAGCGGCCATGGCCGCGGCGATGGAAGTGACTGTGGCCACTGCTCAGGCGCAACAGCAGCGCCGTCGCCTGCAGCGGCGACGGAGTCGCGCCAAAGTACTCGCGCGCCAGGTCGGTAAACAGCACCTCCTGCCCGGCTACGCACTGCCATAGAAACTCCAGGTCGATCTCGCTGGCCAGGCTCTGCGCCTGAGGCAGCAGCGACTCCAGAGCCACGTCGCCCAGCGCGGCTGGCGCAAACTGCAACAGCACGCGATCGGCGCGCAGCTTGCTGCGCTTGCGATGCGGCGGCGGCGACTCGATGGTCAGCGCACCGTCTTGGCTGTCAAAAATCGTCGCGACCCTGGCTTGGCCCTCATCGTCATAAAGAACGTGCATAGACACTCGCGGGCAGTCTAGCGGGGGCAGCGCAGACGACGAGAAAAAAAGCTCGCGCGAGCCCGCTTAGGGCTTCGCCGGCTCAGACCTGATCGGCTCGGACCTGACCGGCTCGGACCTGACCGGCTCGGGCTTGGGCAGGCTCGACTTACTCTCGGGCTTCTTCTTCTTGTCGGGGCCGCCCCACTCAAAGACCTTGGTGCCGCTAAGCTCGCCCGGATGGCCAGGGGTCAGGCCGGTCGGCAGCGTGCCCCGCGTCGGTGGGGTCTGGCCAGGCTGCGCCCCAGTGAGGCTGCGTGCACCGGCCCCTTCTTTGCCAGCATCGCCGCTCTGGGCTCCGGCCCGCAGCGTCGCTGCCGTGCCCAGTCCGGCCGCGCCAGGCACAGGCGAGGTTGCGCCAGGCTTACGTCGCCGCGCCGGCTCCAAGGGGGGAGGCCCGGCCACGTCGGCTCCGGCTGCGCCTGCCGGACCTGCGCCGGATCCAGCGGCGGCGCCACCGCCTGTTCCACCGCTGCCACTGCCCGCTCCGCTGCTCTGGGCCAGCGCATCCCGGCGGGCGACGATGCGCGCCGCGATCTGCTGCCGCTCGGCCGAGTGCAGGCCGGCCCGCGGGTTGCTCAGCGGCTCGGTCTCGCGCAGCGCGGCGAAGAGCTGCGAGCCGGTCAGCGACACGTTTTCGATGCGTCGCGCCGTAAAGTCATTGTCGTTGACGACGACAAAGCCGGCGTCGCGGCCGTCGTGCGAAAAGACCTGCGGCGGCAGGCTGACGCGCGGCATCTGGGCCCCACGCGGCAGCGACATGCGCACCGGCGGGCCGTTATAGGGCTGCGGCCGCCAGGCGATCACCCGATCGCTGACGCGAAACTCGACCCAGGCCGGGCTCCACTCGCGACCGGGTAGCCAGGCCCAGGTGCAGTTGGTCAGGCCGACCTCGACCCAGCGACCGTAGTGATCGGTGACCCAGCTGATCTTCGACGAGCTCACGAAGGTCCAGCCGAACTCCGACATCGTCCAGTGGCCGCGCTGGTAGGGCTGAAAGTCGACGCCGACCACATCGGGATGGGGGCAGAAGACGTGGCCATAGCGATCAGAGTCGAGCCAGGTGCCATAGTCGCGCAGCACCTCGAAGAACTCTTCGATGGGGATGACCTTCTGATCCGGGACCAAGGCGGCTAGCTGCGCCCGAGCGACCGGCAGCAGCGACGGCGGCGACAGCACAGACAGCGCTATGCCGAGGCCGGCGAAAAGGCCCCAGACCCGGCTCACCGCTCGGCGACAAGCTGGGCTGGGCTGGCTAGCACAAGCGGCCCCCCCAGGGCTGGGCCGGTGGCGGTTATGTCCATGGAATTCGGGCATGCCGGAACGATTGCGCTGTGCTCTCTATATTTGCCTAGCTTGCGGTAACCGTGCTACTTCCGCCGGGACTGCGCAACGGTTTTCAGGTCCATCGTATGGGTGTGACCAGGGAGTAAGGATGAAAGTCGGACTGGTGGGCTTCTCTGGAAGCGGTAAGACCACGGTGTATAACGCCCTTACGGGCCAAAAAGCAGAGACTGGCTACGCCTCGCGCGGCAGCGGCAAGACCAACCTCGGCGTGGTCAAAGTCCCCGACGCCCGCGTCGATGCCCTGAGCGCGATTCACAGCCCCAAGAAGATCACCTTCGCCGAGATCCACTTTGTCGATGTCGCGGCGCCTCCGGGGGCTGGCGGTCGCAGCCTCGATACCTCGGCCCTGCCGGCCATGCGCGAGGTCGAGGCCCTGGTGCAAGTGGTGCGCGCCTTCCCCAGTGAAGACGGCAAGGCCGCCGAGCCGCTCGGTGAGGTGCAGGATCTGCAGACCGAGCTGACGCTAGGCGACCTGGCGCCGATCGAAAAGCGCCTGGAGCGCCTGAAGAAAGAGAAAGGCAAGCCGGGCGAGATCGAGCTCCTCGGCAAGCTCAAGGCCCACCTGGAAGCCGGCAAGTCGCTGCGCGATCTGGAGCTTAGCGAGCAAGATCTGGTGGCGGTCTCGGGCTATCGCTTCCTGACGCAGAAGCCGCTCTTGCTGGTGCTCAACGTCGCCGAAGGTGATGTAGATAAGCCGATCGATCCCGCGCTGGCTGCCTATGCCGCCGAAAACAAGCTCACGATCATCCCGCTGTCGGGCAAGCTGGAGATGGAGCTCGCCGAGCTAGGTCCCGACGAGCAGAAGGCGTTTCTGGCCGACCTCGGCCTAAGCGATACGGCGCTGCCGCGCTTCGTGCGGGCCGCCTACGCCGCGCTCGATCTGATCAGCTTCCTGACCGCGGGTCCCGACGAGTGTCGGGCCTGGACCATCCGCCGAGGCACCAGCGCCGTGCGCGCCGCCGGCAAGATCCACTCGGACATCGAGCGCGGCTTCATCCGCGCCGAGGTCATGACCTTCGATGACTTCATGACTTACAAGAGCGAGGCCAAGGTCCGCGAAGCCGGCAAGGCCCGCCTGGAAGGCAAGGAGTACATCGTCCGCGACGGCGATATCGTGCACTTCCGGCACAACAGCTAGACCCCCGCTGACCCCAGCCAGACCGGCTCCCGGCTGCAGCGGCCAACCCAGCCGGTCAGCGCAGGCGACGATACGGATCGCTGTTGTCGTCGCCCTCTTCAGCAGGAGGCGTGGCCGGAGGAGCGGGGGGCTCTGGCGTCTTTTCAGGGGCCTTGGCCGGGGCCTTGTTGCTGGCTGCGGCTTCGGTCGGGGACGCTGGCGACTCGGGCTTCGCTTCGGGCTTGACCTCGGGCTTCGCTTCGGGCTTGACCTCCGTCGGAACCGGGGCAGCAGGAGGGGTCGCAGCAGGGGGTACGATAACCGTCGGTGCCGGTGCGGGCCCAGGGGCGGCCCCCCCAGGCGTGACGGCCGGAGGCACGGCGGCAGGGGCAGCCGGCGCCGGCAGTACCGCCGCAGCAGGAGTGGCCGCAGACGGACCAGCGGGCGCGGGCGGTCCTGATGGCGCGGCCTTGTTGTCGGCCGGCTTTACCACTGGGCCGGTTGGCGCAGCCGGCGATGCGCCGATGGTCGGGCGGGCGGGCGTCGGGCGCGCGGGCGATGGGCTGCTGCGGATCAAGTTGATGGGCGCCGTGGTCGGTGGCGCGGCTGGCCCAGGTAGCGTCGCAGGCGGGGGGACCGGGGCTCGCTCGCGACTGT
Source organism: uncultured Myxococcales bacterium (assembly GCA_964628555.1). Taxonomy (GTDB): domain Bacteria; phylum Myxococcota_A; class Polyangia; order Palsa-1104; family JAEUJZ01; genus JAEUJZ01. The sequence continues at coordinate 18,682 of CAZVMD010000076.1, forward strand.
AGGCATACAGCAGACCGACTAGCACCCCGATGGCGATCGCCCCGCCAATGCCGATTAGCTGCCGCCAGTGCTGACGCCAGAAGGGAGGCGGAGCGGCGAAGGCATCGTCGCTGTCTTGCGGAGCCCGGGGACTGGCGGCGCGAGCCGGGCGACCACTGGCTGCCCGCCCACTTGCCGGGCGAGCCGCGCGCCCACTCGCAGGGCTGGCACGATGACCCCGCTCCGCTGCCGTCTGGCGTCCCTCGGCCTCGGCCTCATCGCGCTCTTCCGTATCGTTGTCGTCGCTGTCTTCATCGTCGGGTGGGAGGCTCTCGTCGGACTGGGCGGCGGCTCTGGCATCCTTGCCGGTGGTCGGCTTCTTGCGGACCGGCGCGTCTTCGTCCGCCTCATCGGCGGCGGCGGCGCCTGCCGCTTCTCCGGGCTGAAACCACTCGCCCTCGTCGGACCGACTGCGCGCATCGCCCTTGCGCGGCGAGCCCGCGCTTACCCGCGCCCGCCCGGTGGCCTTGGCGGCCGGACGCCCCGTCGTGCCCGTCGCTGTTGCATCGCCTCCACCCTCTTCGACCAAGGCGCGAAGGGAGGCAATCAGCAGCGTCGCTGACTGTGGCCGACCGGCCGGATCTTTGGCCAGCATCTTCAGGATCAGCTCGGCCAGCCCGTCGGTGATGCGTGGATTCAGGCTGCGCGGATCCGGTACTGGATCGCGGACCTGGCGCAGCAGCACCTGCAGGCCCTGCTGACCATCAAAGGGCACCTTGCCCGTCGCCATCTGGAACAGGATGCAGCCCAGCGAATAGATATCAGCGCGGCCATCGACCGGCTGGCCCGAGGCCTGCTCTGGCGCGATGTAGTGAGGCGTGCCGAACACCGTCCCCATGCGCGAGATCGGATCTTCGCCGGGCGCGACGTGGACCACCATCTTGGCGATGCCGAAGTCGACCACCTTGACCACGTCGGACTCGCCGCGCTTTTCCGATAGCAGGATATTTTCGGGCTTGAGGTCGCGATGGACGATGCCTTGCCCGTGCGCTTCGGCCAGCGCCGAGGCAATCTGCGCACCGATATGCACGATGCGGCGCAGCGGCAGCGGCTTGCCCACCCCGAGCAGGCCCGAGAGCGGCACGCCCTCGACGTACTCCATCACCAAAAAGGGCACGCCCTCCTCGGTCTGACCGACGGTGTGCACGGTGGCGATGTTGGGATGGCTCAGGCGGGCGCCGGCCCGCGCCTCGCGCAAGAAGCGCTTGATGACGTCGGCGTCTTTTAGCAGGTCGGCGCGCAGGATCTTGACCGCGACCTCGCGATCGATGCCCACCTGAATCGCGCGGTACACCGTGCCCGTCGCGCCATGGCCACAGACCGCCTGGATCTGAAACTGACCCGCCAGGGTGCGACCCAAGAGCGGCTCGGCCACCGGCACCACGGCATAGCCATCGACGGGACAGAAGCGCACGCCATTGTCATAGCGCTTGCGGCAGTGGCTACATTCGGTCACGAGTTTGGTTGTACCACCTCGCCCCGAAACGGGAAAGCGAGGACGCGCCGACGGCTAGCGATGGCGCAGACGCAGCCAGAGGATCAAGAGCGCTCCCGCCATCAGCAGCAGGGACAGCAGCAGCGGGGCGCGCAGAAGCTGTCGCAGGCGCATGACCGGCGAAGCGAAGCCGATCTGTCGCGCCAAGGCCTCATCAAGCTGCTGACGCTGCGCATGGGCAACATGGGCCCTGGCCTGCCCGAGGCGCACCAGGCGACGATCGACCTCGCGCAGCGACTCGGCCTCACCGCGACAGGGAGCACAGCTGTCGAGGTGCGCTTCGACCTGCGCCCCCAGCTGGGCGTTAGGCGCGGGCAGTAGCCTTCTTACTTCCGTGCAGGTCATGAAGATCTCGTGGCTGAAGCAAAATGGCGCCGGCGCCTAGCACGTCCTCAGCAGCAACCAAGTCACGCTGCAGGGCGCGGCGCAGCAGCTTGCGTCCGTGTCCAAGAAAGAATGCGCAGGCATCTTCGCTGATGCCCAAGAGCTCCGCCGCGGCGGGCAGCGAGCGCCCCTGCATCACCACCAGCGCGATCACGGCGCGAATCTCGGCCGGCAGGTTGTTGAGGGCGTCGCCGATGCGCTCGAGCTGACCCACCCCGTCGCTCGGCAGCGTGGCCGCACTCTCGAAGGTCTCGCTGGTCGCCCCGCGTCCGCCCTGGGCTTCGTCGGTCCGCAGATCCAGGCTGTCGCTTGCCGGCACCGGCATGGGGGTGATGCGCAGCCTAAGCAGGGCCAGGCGGATCACGCTGCGATCGAGCAGACCCGACAGCGCCGACTCCGGTCCCGCCTCACCGCCCCCCGCTTCGTCGCTACGCCCCCCCTGCGCGAGGGCGGCGGCCGTCTGCTGCAGCGCCTCGGCGACCACCTGCCGGGCGGCCTGCGGATCATCGAGGAGCTGCAGCGCGCAGGCGTACAGCCGCTCTCGCTGTCCGTACAGCTCAACGGGAATATCGACCCGCAGCGCCGATTCTGCGAGCGCCGAGCCCTGGCCTAGCGAGGGTGCGATGGCGGACGACACTCGACCTCGCCGCCAGCGCCGCAGAAGCAGGGTCCAAAGACCCGGTGTGGAGGACTGCTCTGACACGGATTTCCCGCTTATTGTTCCTCGGACGAAGCGGGCTTGTCTAGCTTGGCCTTGAGGCTGCGCAGACGTGTGCTGATCTCATCGTCTTTCGCCGATTTTTCGCCCCCGGCGCCGCCATCCCCGGGTCCCAGCAGTCGATCAAAGCGCGCGCTGGTCTGCCGGTCGCGATCTTCCTGCCGCACGGCCGCCAGCTCCGGCTCCAGCTCGGCCATGGCCTCGGCCTGCTGCTCCTTTTCTTCGATCTCAGAGACCAGGGTATTAAAGCGGTCGAAGGCGCTGCCTTCGCCCCCGCTCTGCTTGTGGGCGGCCCGAGCGCGCGACTTCAGCGCTTCCCGCTTGCTCTTGACCTCGGCCAGCTTGGCCTGGCCGTGCTTCAGGTCGTCCTGCAGCTTGGCGACGATGCGCGAGTGCTCAGCTAGCGTGCCCTCAGCTCCCTGCAGCTTGCCCTCGGTATCGGCCTGGCGCACCAGCGCTTCTTTGGCCAGGTCGTCCTCGCCGGCCCGCACCGCTCGCTCGGCGTGATCCTGCCACTTCTGCACCCCGCGATAGGCTTCATCGACCCGCTTCTGCGCCAGCTTCTCCTGCACCAGGGCGTCACGCAGCTCGGTGCGCATCTTGACCAGCTCTTCTTCCATCTCGGTGATGAGCAGATCGACTTCTTTGGCAGGGTCCGACAGCTTGTCGACGGCAGAGTTCAGGTTTGACTTAATCAGGTTCGACAGACGGCCAAGGATCGACATGCACCCCAGTCTACACTGCCTACCCGGCGGCCATAGCGCCCCTGGCAGCTAGCTGGACGGGGCCGGGCGTGGGCGGCTGGCGATTGACCCGCTGTGGCCAACGCGGCATGCTCGGCGCGCATGTCGCATGCCTTGCTCGATATCCGCGATCTGGCCGTCAGTTTTCGCCAGAGCCACGCCGCAGCGCGTTCGGCGGCGCGTGAACCGGGTAGCAGTTATGTTCGCGCGCTCGACGGAGTCTCGCTGCGGCTGCCGCCCCGCTCGACGCTGGGGGTGGTTGGCGAGTCGGGCTCGGGCAAGTCGGTGACGGCGCTTTCGATCCTGCGCCTGCTGCCGGAGCCGCCGGCCCGTATCGACGGCGGACGCATCCTGTTTCACAGCAGCAAAGACGGGGCGGGGGCCCGCGATCTTTTGCGCTGTTCGCCAGCCGAGCTGCGGGGGATCCGCGGCGGCCAGATCGCCATGGTCTTTCAGGAGCCGATGACCGCGCTCAACCCGGTCTACACCATCGGCGATCAGGTGGGCGAGTCGCTGCGGGCCCACCAGCCGCTGAGCCGCCGCGAAGGCCTGGCTCGGGCCGTCGAGCTGCTCGATCAGGTGGGCGTGCCCGATGCGGCCCGACGGGTCCATGACTACCCGCATCAGCTCTCGGGCGGGCAGCGGCAGCGGGTGATGATCGCGATGGCGCTGTCCTGTCGCCCCGAGGTCCTGATCGCCGACGAGCCGACGACAGCGCTCGATGTGACGACGCAGGCGCAGATCCTCGATCTGCTGTCGCGCCTGCAGCAGCAGCTGGGCATGTCGATGCTGCTCATCAGCCATGACCTTGGCGTCATCGCCACGGTCTGTCAGCACGTCGCGGTGATGTATGCTGGTCAGATCGTCGAGTCCGCCCCAGCGCGCACGCTCTTCCGTCGGCCGCGTCACCCCTATACCGTCGGCCTTTTGACCGCGCTGCCGCGGCTGGGCATGGTGCGTGAGCGGCTGCGTGAGATTCCTGGTCGCGTGCCGCGCCTCGGGGAAGTGACGATCGGCTGTCGCTTTGCCGAGCGCTGCCCCTACGTCGCTGAGCGCTGCCGCAAAGAAGCGCCGGCCCTGCTCGGCGAAAACGGTGCGGCCCCCAGTGAGCCCTCGCCGGGACAGCACCTCGTGCGCTGTCATTTCCCGCTCGACAGCGACGGAAAACGCCAGGCTGCCAGCCACGCTCAGGGCCTGGCCCGAGAAGCCCCATGACAGCGACCATGGCCAGCCCAGCTGCCACGCCTCTCGTCGAAGTGAAGGGGCTCTGCAAGCACTACGTCATCGGCCGCGAAGGCCTGCTGTGGGGTCCGCCCAAGCTGGTGCGGGCCGTCGATGACGTCAGCTTCGCGCTGCGGGCCGGCGAAAACATGGGCCTGGTCGGCGAGTCGGGCTGTGGCAAGTCGACGCTGGGTCGCACCCTGCTGCGCCTGCTAGAGCCGACCGCCGGCGAGATCCGCATCGACGGTGTCGATCTGCGCGCACTGCCGAATCGGGAGCTGCGGCGGCTGCGACGTCAGGTGCAGATGGTGTTTCAGGACCCCTTTGCTTCGCTCAACCCCCGCATGACCGTGCACGAGCTCCTGGCCGAGCCGCTGCGGGTGCATGCACTCGTTGCTCCGCCGGTGCGGGGCCAGGCCGAGGTCGAAGCGGTCGAGCGCTTGCTGGAGCATGTGGGCCTGCCAGCCGACAGCCGACGTCGCTATCCGCACGAGTTTTCCGGCGGCCAGCGGCAGCGCATCGGCATCGCCCGCGCCCTGGCCGTCAAGCCCAAGCTCATCGTCGCCGACGAGCCAGTGAGCGCCCTCGATGTATCGATCCAGGCGCAGATCGTGAACCTGCTGCGCGATATCCAGGCGCGCGAAAACCTGACCTATCTTTTCATCTCGCACGATCTCAAGGTCGTCGAGCACCTCTGTGACAAGGTGGCGGTGATGTACCTCGGCCGCATCGTCGAGCTGGCGGAGACCGACACGCTGTATGGGGCCCCGCGTCATCCCTATACCGCGGCGCTCATCGCCTCGGTCGTCGAGCCGCCGCATATCGCCGAGCCCGGGACGCCGCTATCGGGTCCGCCGCGACGCCGCGAGACGCCCTCGCAAGCCGAGCGGCGGCGGCTGTTTCTGTTTGGCGATCCGCCCTCGGCGACCAACCCGCCCCCGGGCTGCCCGTTCCATCCCCGCTGCCCCAAGTACGCCGAGCTAAAACAGCCCGAGATCTGCCGCCAGAAGCTGCCGCAGCTACGCACGCTGAGCAGCCCAGGCACAGCGCAGCCGCACCAAGTCGCCTGCCATCTCGCCGAGTAGTCGCGCGGGGCCGGCTACTTGGCCCCTGCCGTCGCTGGCTTGGTCACTGCGGGAGCCTTCGCCGGCGCCGGGCTGGCAGCAGGAGCAGCGGCTGGCGCGGCCGACTTGCCTGGCCCGCCCTCGCCCTTCGAGCCGCCCCCGGCCTTGCCCCCCAGCAGCGGCACCGGTGTCTTGGGCAGGATCTCGCTGAGCAGTCGCGAGTCGTATTCCAGCGGATATTCGAGCCCAACGAAGCGAGCCAGCGTCGGTGCAATGTCTTCCGGACCACAGGCCTGGGGATAGCGCCCCGCCTTCACATAGGGCGCCATGAAGAACAGCGGCACGTGACGATCGTAGTCATACGGCATGCCATGGCCGGTCCCTCCTGGCCGATCGTCGACGTAGACATAGGGCTTCATGCGCGCCACCACATGCCCAGAGCGCGGACCGAAGTACGAGTTCTGGAACAGGTCGCGGTAGGGATCGCCGCCCGTCTCGGCCCCCAGACCGGCGGTGCCGCGCGCCAGATCAGCCTGCGTGTACACCGCCGTCACCAGCCCAGACGCCCCCAGCACCTCGATCACCACCGCCGTCACTTCTTCGATGGTCATCTGGTGCTCGCGGATGACTTTTTCGTTGAGATAGAAGTTCGGAGGATCGAAGTAGGCCATCAGGCCCTTGATGCCGGGGAAGCGCTGCGCAAAGGCGGCGTCGAACATGCTGCTCAGCTCTTTGCTGTGCAGGCGGCGGCCGGGCTGCCCGCGGGCGATCAGCGTCTCGATCAGCGGCTGCGAGCCATGGTCGGCGGTCAGCACCACCAGCGTGTTCTTCAGGCCAACACTGCGATTGACCGCGAACAGCAGCTGGTCGAGCACCAGATCCAGGCGCAGCAGCTGATCCATCATCTCGTGGCTATCGGGTCCGTAGGTGTGCCCGACGATGTCGGTGGCCGAGAAGCCGACGGCGAGGATATCGGTGTGCTCGTCTTGGCCCAGCTGGTGACCGCTAAGCGCCTGAATCGCGACGTCCAAGGTCAGCTCATCCGCGAACGGGGTGCGACGCAGATCGTCGTAGAAGTCTTTGTCGGGCGGTGCGCTGCGCAGCTTGTGGGGGAAGACGATGTCCTTGCGATCCCACTCGCCCTCGACGGCGTCCTTGCCGGCGTAGCGCTCGTAGAAGCGCTCGTCGTTGTACAGGCGGGTCCAAGAGCGGCCGATATACCGATCGGCGTATTTCTGCTCATTCCAGCGAGTCAGCCACTCCGGCAGCTGGCTCATGTAGTAGGTGCTGGTGATGAAGCGGCCTTCGGCCGTCTCGTACCAGTAGGCGGCATCGGCCCGACGACCAGCCATCAGGATGGCAGCGCGGTCTTTCAGCGAGACGCCGATGACTTTGGACTTGGGCGACTTGCTCTTGAGCATATCGCCGACCGTAAAGCCCATAAAGTAGTGCGGCGAGGCGCCACGCCCCTTGCCGCCAACCGGCTGGTGCACCGGGTCTTCGACGAGGTTGACCGACTTGCCGAGCAGCTGATCGTACCAGCTATTGGCGATCATCCCGGTGTGCGAGCCGTGCTGACCGGAGAGGATGACGGCATGGCCGGGACCGGTCTCGCAGTTGGCGTGGCGGTAGCGGTTGTTGAGAAACTGCGCACTCTGCGTCATCAGGGTGCGGAAGCCACCCTTGAACAGCTTGCCGAAGCGATCAAGGTAGTCGTAGCGCATCTGGTCGATAGAGATGACCAGCAAGAGCCGCGGGCGGGCTGCGGCAGGCTGAGCCTCGGACCATCCTGTCGGGTACAGGCAGAACAAGGCCAGCAGGGTGATAACCGAGCGAAATCTCAAGGGTACAGCCGCCGCTAGTGGAGGACGACCTAGCGAGTATATCAAGCTTGCTCCGAGGTCCGAATCACTAAATCAGACCTGAGGATAGCGCGGACGGAGCGGAGGCTCTGGCGGACGGTGGGCGGAGGGCAGCAGGACAGAAACGACGTCAGGCAGAAGGGAGGGACCGCGCCGGACCCAGCGACGAGCCTCGACTAGATGCCGAGCAGCTTGTCGATCTCTTTCTGGTCCATGGCCTTCTTGGGCTTGGGCGGCGGGGCGGCCGGGGCGGCCGGCTTGGCAGCGCTCGGCTCGCTCTTCTTGCTGCTGCCGCCACTGCTCTTGCTGTGATGGCGACGACTACCACCGGACTTCTCGCCCTTTTCTCCCTTGTCCTCAGCCGTCCCGGGCTTGTCGTTGGCCGCCACGGCGTCACCGGCTGGGGCGGGCTTGTCAGCCTGCCCGGTCGCAGCTGCCGCGGGATCGACCGGAGCCGCCACCGGCGCTGGAGTCGGAGGAGTTGCGGCGGCTACTGCTCGCTTGGAGATGACGAGATACATGACCGAGCCAAGGCCGATCAGGATAAAGGCCACACAACCACCGACGATGAATAACCACTTCGGTGGGCCGCTCTGATGAATAACTGGGGCAAACGGATCGCGGGCCATGTTGGGCAGGTCTCCTGTGCTCTGCGT
>CAZVMD010000077.1:0-26777 GCA_964628555.1 uncultured Myxococcales bacterium
CTCGCCGGGCCGGATCTCCTTGACGATTCCCACTTTCATAAAACGCACTCCCAGGTCGCACACGTCGCAGGCGGCCCAGTAGGACCACCCGCCTGTGGCGTTCTTTGCAATGGCCGGAGTATCTACGATGAGCGCCCGCGGACAAAGCGCGAGTTTGTACTGGGGAGCCTGTCGAGGCCGCTGCCGAGGCGGCAGCCGACCAGGGCGGGTCAGTCCTGGTACTTGTAAAAGCGGAAGCTGGTGCGGCCTGAGAGGTTGACAATGAAGCCGAAGTTGAAGCGGATAAAGCCGTCGGCATCGGCAAGGCCGGCTGGGGGATTGGCAAAGGGCTGAGCCCGACGGAACGCTGACAGGGCCTCGTCGTCGAGGAAATCGACCCCAGAGCGGCGCACGACCTTAAGCTCGTCGATGCGGCCGTCGGCTCGCAGCTGCACCTTGAGCATGGTGACGCGATCCTGCGCGCCGTAGATGCGGCCGGAGGGATCGTGGCGGCCGAGCAGCTCGTCAGGATGCCACTCGTCGCGGACCGCCTGCTTGATGCGGTTGAAAAAGGGTGCGCCCTTCCACTTTTTGGCATTGAGGCCGGTGGCGTCGCCGTCGTCGACGTCCTCTAGATAGTCGGGCGAACCAGCCCCCATGCCGAGGCTGCGCGCCAGCTGCTGCGGGGTGGGCATCAGGTTCGGCACGGCGGCAGCTGGCGGGGCGGCGCCGCCGGGCTTCTGCTGAGGCTGGAGCGGGCCTTCACCCAAGCGATGCGCGAACTCACCGTCGGGACCCACCTCGTGCACCTGTTCCGCGGCTAGGCCGGCCGGCGGACTTGGTAGCCGATCGCCGACTGGCCCGCGCAAGGACAGCGGTCGCGGTGCAGTGGGCTGCGGCAGCGGTGGGGAGGGGGGAACTGGTGGGGAGGGAGGCAGAGGGGCGCCGGCCTTCTTATCGCCGGGGGCGCCGCGCGTCTCTTTGTTGACGCGGCTGTCATACTCGGCCAGGAATCGGGCCTGATCTGGCCGCTGCTCGACGGTGGGGCGGGTGATGTCCACCACCTGACCTTTCAGATCGCGACGCTCTTCTTCACGCTTCTGCTCTTTTTCCTGCTCGGTCAGCTCTTGCGGCTTGTCGAGCGACGACAGCAGCGACTCGATGGCGATCGGCGTGTCCTGCTCGTCTTCGTTCTTGGCCGGGGCCTCCTGCATGGTCAGCAGCGGTGCCGTCGGTAGATGGGACAGTCCGCCAAGCAGCAGGAACAGCCCGAGCACCACGCCGTGCGCAACCAGCGCCAACCCTGTCGAAAGCAGGGCCCGCAGGTGTCGCTTGGGGCGGTGGCTGGCGCGTGGCAACAGGTGCTCCTTTGGCGCACTATAGCAAACCCGCTGTCGGCGCCCGCGGCTAGGCGGCGGACGGCGCAGTCCGCTCGCTGCGAGCAGACGCCCGACTAGCTGTAGATCGCGATACACTGGGGCCCCATGTCTGCGACTTCGCGTACTACCCTGCCCAGCACGATCACTCAGCTAGAGTGCGTGCCTCTGGACCTGCCTCTGACCGAGCCTTTCGCGATCGCTGGCGGCGCGCCCAGCGTGGCCCACAACGTCCTGGTTCGTGTTGTGCTGGCCGACGGGACGGTGGGCCTGGGGGAAGCCGCGCCGTTTCCGGCCGTCAGCGGCGAGACGCAGGCCTCGACCCGGCTGGCCTTAGCCGAGGCGCGGGCCCGGCTGATCGGCCAGGACCTGCGCAGCCTTCGCCGGCTGGCCGGCTTGCTCCATGAGATCTGTCCGGATGAGCCGGCGGCCCGGGCGGGCTGTGAGCTGGCCCTCTCGGATGCGTTTTTGCGTCAGCATCGGATGCCGATGTGGAGCTATTTCGGCGGGCAGGCGACGCAGCTCATCACTGATCTGACGATTACCGCGGGGGACACGGCGCACGCGGTGGCGTCGGCGCAGGCGGCGCTAGGGCGTGGCTTCGCCACTCTTAAGATCAAGGTTGGGGCGCAGTCTGCCGTCGAGGATGCCGAGCGGGTGATTGCGGTGTACCGCAGCGCAGCACTTGGGCGGACGTCCCGCGGCTCCGAGCTGAGTCTGGTCCTCGATGCCAACGGTGGCTACAGCGTCGAGCAGGCGCTAGAGCTGCTGCAGCGCCTGGCGCTAGCCGACGTGCCAGTCGCCCTGTTTGAGCAGCCGGTTTCCCGTCAGGATCGCCTGGGGCTCTTGGAGGTTGCGCGGCAGACCACGGTGCCGATCTGCGCTGACGAGTCGGCGCGCTCGACCGCCGATGTGATGTGGCTAATCCAGACGCGGGCCGTGCGAGCCGTCAACCTCAAGCTGATGAAGAGCGGCCTGTTTGAGTCGCTGGCCATGTATGAGCTGGCCCGGGCCGGCGGCCTCAGCCTGATGATGGGCGGCATGGTGGAGGGCCCGCTGGCCATGGCGGCAGCCGCTCAGCTTGCGGCGGGTCTCGGAGGCTTTTCGTTTATCGACCTCGATACGGCGCTGTTTGTTGCGTCGCACCCTTTCCGCAGTGAAGCGGTACAAGACCAGAGTCACTGGCAGCTAGCCAGCGTCCGCAGTGGGCACGGTGTGACGCTTGTGGAGCAGTCGCGTGAGGAGCGGGGAGCTACTTGGCAGGAGTGACGTTATCGGTGGCTTCGCGCTGGTGGTAGATGAGCAGCGGCTGCTGCTGCTGCTCGATGACCTCCTCGTTGACCAGCACCTCTTTGATGTTGGGCCGCGAGGGGATCTCGTACATGGTGTCGAGCAGCAGGCTCTCGACGATCGAGCGCAGGCCGCGGGCCCCAGCTTGCGATTTTAGAGCCGACTGGGCGATGGCCTTGAGCGCGCCTTTGGTAAAGCGCAGCTTGCCGCCATCCATCTCAAACAGCTTCTGATACTGCTTGATCAGGGCATTGCGCGGCTTGGTCAGGATGTCGATCATCGCCTCTTCCGAGAGCTCGTGCAGGGGCGCGATGACCGGCAAGCGACCGATGAATTCGGGGATCAGGCCGTACTTGAGCAGGTCTTCCGGCTGTACCTCCTTGAGGTACTCCCAGACTTTGCGATCGCGCTTGCTCTGGATGTTGGCGCCGAAGCCCATCTGCCGCTGGCCGACCCGGCTCTCGATGATGTCTTCTAGACCGACGAAGGCACCGCCGCAGATAAACAGGATGTTGGTGGTGTCGACCTGCAGGAACTCTTGCTGCGGGTGCTTGCGACCACCCTTGGGGGGGACGTTGCAGACCGTGCCTTCGAGGATCTTGAGCAGGGCCTGCTGCACGCCTTCGCCAGAGACGTCGCGGGTGATGCTGGGGTTGTCGCTCTTGCGCGCGATCTTGTCGATCTCGTCGATATAGACGATGCCGCGCTGGGCCCGCTCGACGTCGTGGTCGGCGTTCTGCAGCAGGCTGACGATGATGTTCTCGACGTCCTCTCCGACGTAGCCGGCTTCGGTCAGGTTGGTCGCATCAGCAATCGCGAACGGCACGTTGAGAATGCGAGCCAGCGTCTGCGCGAGCAGCGTCTTGCCTGAGCCGGTCGGGCCGAGAAGCAGGATGTTCGACTTCTGCAGCTCGACTTCGTCCGGGCCACTGCGGCTCTCCAGTCGCTTGTAGTGGTTGTGGACAGCAACGGCGAGGATCTTCTTCGCGCGCTCCTGACCGATGATGTACTCGTCGAGGACCGTCTTGATCTCGGCCGGCTTGGGGATGGAGGTGCTGCCAAGAGTTGCCTCTTCTTTCTCCATCTCCTCGGCGATGATGTCGTTGCACAGGCCGATGCACTCGTCACAGATGTAGACGGTAGGTCCGGCAATCAGCTTGCGGACCTCTTTTTGGCTCTTGCCGCAAAATGAGCAGCTGAGCCCGTGCATCTTGGGCTCGCTCACTTCTGAACCGCCTGCGGCTCGGGCTTCTTGCGGGTCAGGACGTCGTCGACCAAGCCGTACTCCTTGGCCTCGGCTGCGCCCATGAAGTAGTCGCGCTCCATATCGCGGCGGACGCGCTCGCCGCCCTGCCCGGTGTGCTTGGAGTAAAGCTCGATCAAGCGGTCGCGGGTGCGCAGGATTTCCTTGGCGTGGATGTCGATGTCCGTCGCCTGGCCCTGGAAGCCGCCGAGCGGCTGATGGATCATGATTCGCGAGTTGGGCAGGGCAAAGCGCTTGCCCTTGGTGCCCGCGGCCAGCAGGAACGAGCCCATCGACGAGGCCTGCCCCATGCAGATCGTCGAGACATCGCAGCGGATAAGCTGGATGGTGTCGTAGATCGCCAGGCCCGAGGTCACCAGGCCGCCCGGCGAGTTGATGTACAGCATGATGTCCTTGTCGGGCTCTTCCGACTCTAGGAACAAAAGCTGCGCAATCACCGTGTTGGCCACGAGGTCGTCGATGGCCGTGCCCAGGAAGATGATGCGGTCCTTGAGCAGTCGCGAATAGATATCCCAGCCGCGCTCGCCTCGATGGGTCTGCTCAACGACGGTAGGGATGAGGTAGCTCATCGCGGGGGCATGACCGTTTCGTTCTGTAGGCATTTGGTAATTTCCTTTACGAGACCTTATACCTCACCATCGAATGAGGCGGCCGTCAATAGGGCCGGTGGCTTGTTTCTGAGCAGTTTCGCTGGCTTCGCTGCGAGCGTGCGACTCCCAGGAGGCCAGGAACAGGAACGACCTGGCAGGGGGCTGGGGAGGTCCGCCAACACCCAGCGGAGAGTGGGGAGCGGGCTTCGCGGCGCATGCGAGCGGTGGGGAGGGAACAGAGGCGGGCGGAAACCTGCGGCGCGACGAGCTACGCCGCATCCGCCTTGGTGATCTTCGCCTTGGCTTCTAGAACATCGAGCGCTTTTTCGAGGCGCAGCTGACCACGCAGCTGCATCAGCCCTTCGTCTTCGCGCTGCAGCTCGGCCTTCAGACGCGCGACGCTCTTGTCACGCTCCTTGGCTAGCTCGGCGATGTGCTTCTCGACATCCGCCTCGGTGACCTCGACCTTTTCCTTGTCCGCCAGGGCCATCATGGTGAACTCGATCGACAGGTTGCGCACCGCCTCGGCGTGAGCCGCTTGACCGAGCTCTTCTGGCGTCGGTGGCGTGAACGGCGCGTCGGGGTTTTCTTTGCGCTTGTCGGCCATCAGCCGGAACTGGATCTGCATCCGGCCGCGCGGGTTTTCAAGCAGGTTGCGAGCCAGCTTGTTTACCAGGTTGGGCGGGAGCGGCACAGTGTTGCGCTGCACCAGCGCCTCGACGAGCGCGATGCGCATCTCGTGCCGCGCTTCTTCGACATCTTCAGCCAGCAGATCGTCGTGGATCTTTTTGCGCAGGGCTTCCAGCGTCTCGGCTTCGCCGGTGTCCTTGGCGAACTCGTCATCCAGCGCCGGCAGCCGCTTCTCGTGGGCGCTCTTGACCGTGACCTTGAAGTGACCGGTCTTGCCGGCCAGCTCTTTGACGATGCCTTCGGTCGGCAGCGTCAGCTCAATCGGCGAGTCCTGGGCATCGAGTGGCATGCCGATCAGGATGGCCGGCAGCCCCGGCAGCGGCGCCTGATCCGGCTTCGACAAGTCGATCTTCATCTCCTTGTCGTTGTAGGTCAGATGTCCCAGCGAGCCATTGAGCACAATCGAGAGCGTGTCATTGGGGCCGGCCATCGTGCGGCCTTCAATGGGCACCATCTCGGTGTTGTTTTCGCGTCGCTGCTGCAGGGCATCATCGACCTGCTTGTCGGTGACCTTCGCGGCGCGCTGCGTAACCTCGATCCCCTCGTAGTCCTTGACGTCGATCTGCGGCAACAGCTCGACCCGCGCGGTGTACGAGAGCGGCTGGTTCTTCTTGGCCTCGGGCATCGCTTCCAGCATCGGCTCAGTGGCGATGCGCAGCGCCGACTGCGTGATGATCGTGCCAATGCTCTCTTGAACCAGCTTCTGAGCGACGTCGGCCCCGACGCGCTTGCCGAACATGCTCTCCAGCACGGCGCGAGGCGTATGGCCGCGACGGAAGCCCTTGAGGTTGACCTGCCGGTTGAGCTGCTTGAAGCCTTCCTCAAACTTGGCGTTGACCTCTTCTTTCGCGATCTCGACCTTGAGGCGCTTCTCGACGGGCGAAACCTCTTCGAACTCGAACCGGACGGGAGATGCTTGGGTCATCAGAGACATCCTTCTTTTGCGCTTTCTTAGGACCTATTTGTGCGCAGGGAGCTTGGTCAGCTCGGCTGCGAAGTCAGGACAGTATATCGATCTTGGGTGGTCTTTTCGTTTTGCTGAGCAGTTTTGCGGGCTTAGCAGGTCGGGGAGCGGCTATGGGCACCCCCCAGGGGCTGGCTGCCCGGCCAGATTTTGGGCGCCGCCATCGATCCAGCGGGCGAACAGATCAATGCTCTTGGCATCGAGTGGTTGGTTCTGCGGCATGACCTCGCCAAGCGGCTTTGTGCTACCGCTCTCGGCGGCGGTCAGCGTCAGCTTGCGATATAGAAAGCTACTGCTGCGATTGCCAGCGACGACTCGGCGGGGGAAGCCATCCTTGGCGGTCGATAGAAACGTTGCGCCATCGCGACTGCCGACCAGGGCACAGTACGAATCAGCCGCGACCAGCGACAAGCTGCCCGCTTTCCCCGTGCCGTGACAGGCACTGAAGGTGCACGACGTGTTCATCAGCGCCTGTACCTCGGAGTAGCTGGGGGGCGGCGGGCTGCCGCAAGCCAGAGCCAGACCGCTAGCTAGAACCAGGGCCGCTCGTCGAAGCTGTTGGCAATGAGAAGTCCACGGCGACATGGAGCCGGAACCCTATCACGGCCTGCCGGGCCTGGGCTAGATGGTTCTCAGCGTCGGCAGCTTGGCTTGGCAAAGCAGCAGCTTCTGCCGGCGGCTGAGGCGCTTGATCGCGGCTTCGCGACGGAGCGCTGCGCCATGGTCCGCCTGTAGCTCCTGATAGGCCAGAGTGACCGGCAAGCGCCCGCGGGTGTACTTGACCTGGCCGGCCCCGTGCCGCAGCAGCCGGCGCGACAGATTATTGGTGCAGCCGGTGTACAGAGTCCCGTCGACACAGCGCACGATATATACGATCCAAGGCGGCTTGGGGCCGCTGACCGGACGGGCTTCGGCGGAGGGCTTCGGCGCAGGCATTAGCGGGCATTAGGCAGAGGATGGGGGGACATGGTCGTCGTGCTCGACAAGGCCCTTAGCGTTGACGATCGCGGTTCGCAGGTGATAGCTTGCCTCGTGCCAAGATGCGAGTTGATAGTTCGCGCAAGCTGTTCGCAGGGGTTCGGATCGATGGTCGCATGCGGGAGCAGTTGGAAAAGTGCCCGCAGCGCGACCGCGTCTTCTTCGAGTCGTCGGATGGACGCTATCTGACCATCTTGCGCACGGCGCAGCGGGGCGGAGACGAGACCTATATCGGCAAGGTCATCGACTCGGCCGCTGCCCTCAATGCCATGGACGATGTGCGGCGCAACATCTGGTCGATCATGCAGCGCATCTGCCCTGGCCGACGCGACGAGTCCGAGATCAAACTGTACGCGCTGGCTGAGGGGGACGGCGAGGCTGAGGCCAGTGAGCCGACGCTGAGCACGCATCCGCGCAGCCGCAGTCCGCGCAACGACGACGACTACTACTAGCCGGCTCAGCGCTTCTTTTTCGGCTGGTCAGCGAGGACGGTGTACGAGTTGCCGCTGCGCAGCAAGATGCGCGTCGAAAACTCGCCATAGCCGTCCTTGATGACTTTGATGTGTACCGACCACTCGCGGGTGCCGGGAGTCGGAGCTTCCAACAAGACCTCGCCGTTGGCCTTGATGGCCGAGACGTCCTTGAAGTCCAGAAGGACGCGGGAGTCGGGAAGGCCTTTCACCAGGACCAGCGCCGGTCCCACAGAGCGATTCGTTGGCTTGCCGCTAGTGCCGGTGCCAGCACCTGCCAGGTTCGTGCGGTCTGGTAGCCCGGGTCCCGCTGCCGCCGGCCAAAAGAGCAGGGCGGTCAGCACGGCTACCCCAATGCTGGCTCCGACCAGGATGAAGGCGAGGCGGCGCCCACCGGAGGTCTGCGGCTGACGCGAGACCTCGTAGCTAGTCGGAGGTGCGGTCGTATAGCCGGGCATCGCCGGCCCAGTCTGCATAGCCACCATCGGCGGCTGCATGAACATGCCCGAGTTCGGGATCGGCTGTCCCATCACTACGGGGCCAGACATGCCCATCGGCATCGGGCTAGGAACGCCAAAGCCGGGCGGCATGCCCATGCCGGGGGGATACATCTGGGGCGGCATGCTCGGGGCGCTCGGCGGTGGCATGGGCACTTGACCGCGGCGCAGCTGCAGCGATGGATCGGAAATCCCCCCCGGGGCAGCCATGATGCCCGAGGCCGCCGCGGGGACCCCAGCCGGTGGCTGCAGCTTGAGCTCGCCTTCGATCGCCTGACCAAACTCCTGCATGGTCTGGATTCGCTGGTTGCGATCCTTCTCCATGGCCTTCATGCAGATCGTCTCGAGATCCGGCGGCACAGGGAAGCGCGCTCGGCGACTCGGCGGATCCGGCATCTCGAACATGTGCTTGGTCAGCGTGCCCATGAAGCTCTCGGCTTGGAAGGGCACCTTGCCGGTCAGCATCTCGTAGATGATGCAGCCGAGTGCATAGATATCGACGCGGTGGTCGGGAACTTCGCCGCGGGCCTGCTCTGGTGACATGTACTCGGGGGTGCCGAAGATCATGCCGGCGCGCGTCAGGCGTCCGCCGTTATCGTCGATGTTGTTGATCTTGGCGATGCCGAAGTCGAGGATCTTTACGAAGTCAGAGCGGCCGTCTTTATTGATGAGATAGATGTTCTCGGGCTTGAGGTCGCGGTGGACGATGCCCTTGCTGTGCGCCGCCCAGAGGGCTTTGCAGATCTGGCTGACGATGGGCTTGGCCTGGCTGGCCTGCAGGGCGCCCTTCTGTTGGATGAGTGTCGCTAGATCGTGGCCTTCGAGGTACTCCATCGCGAAGAAGACCGACCCGGACGCCGTCTCACCGAAGTCGTAGACCTCGACGATGTTCTCGTGGCCAATGCGGGCTGCGGCGCGGGCTTCCTGGATGAAGCGCTGCACCAGGTCGGCTTTGGTCGCGAAGTCCTGCGACAAGATCTTGATAGCGACCTTGCGCTCAATGACGACGTGCTCGGCGAGATAGACGGCTCCCATGCCGCCAGCGCCGATCTTGTGCTGGATGCGATAGCGATCGCAGAGCAGCGTGCCGACGTACGGATCCGGGATCTCGGGGATGGCCGGCAGTGCGCCGGAGGACTCGGCCGCTGCGTCGTCGGCGGGCTCCGCTTTGGCGCCCGCAGCGCTAGGTGGCGCGGCTGCAGCTCCTTTGCTGGCAACGCCAGCCTTAGAGGGAGCCTCCGGTCCTTTCGACAGATTTGGCACTGTGGAGCTAGCGTATCACGGTCCTTGTAGCAAGAAAAAGCCCCTGCGCCGGGTCGCTCACGAGGGAAGCGGAGACCTCAGCAGCGGGAGGATGAGAGGGGCTGAGGGGACGCTGAATGCCCAGCTGCCGCCGGCCGGGACGTCCTCTGGCGGTACGGCGACGATGCGATGGGGCTTTCGGGGGGACGGATGCTGGGCGCGGCGGCCCAAGGTGGGGCGAGGTAGGAACGCCAGCTAGCGAGCTTGCTTGCGGGCGAGGCGCTGGCGGCGGCGAGCCGAGCGGCTGACGGCGGTCCGACGACCTCCGGCGGCGCGCAGGCGGCGCTTGCGAGCAGCACCTACGTGCTTCTGGTGGGAGCGGGCGCGGAATTTCACTTTTCGTTTCGTGCGGGCCATGTCGTCTCCGTCTTGTTGAGGGCTGAGTAGGTTGCGCCAAAGAAAGGCGCGGAGCGGACTGCCAACCGATTCGGGCTCACCCATTGAGAAGGTTGGCTAACAGGGCAGCCAATATACAGAATTCTAACGCTCGGTAGGCAGGCACTATTTGGTAAACTGAGGTGGGCCTCTCTACATGAGCAAACTCCCTCCTCCCCCTAGGAAGCCACCTGCGAAGAATGAGACCTGTCCACTGTGCGGGGTGAGCTACGACCCTGCTACTGGACACGAGTGTGCCGATACCGGCGCCGAAGAGCCTGAGCTGGAGCCAGATCCAGACCCGGCGCCGCAGACTGCCCCGGCGCCGAAGCTGGCCCCCGAGGCGCTCAAGAGCAAGGACGAGCTAGCCGTCCCGGCGGTCGGCGAGGTCCTGGCCGACCGCTACGAGATCCTGCAAGAGCTGAGTCGCGGCGGCATGGGCGTGGTCTACAAGGCGCGCCACCGCGTGCTGAACAATATCGTCGCCATGAAGCTTCTTCTGAAGCCGGGCAGCGAGGTGGATCAGCGCCGCTTCTTGCAAGAGGCGCAGCTTGCTTCCAAGGTCGCGCACCCAAACACCGTCTATATCTCGGACTTCGGCGTGCTGCCCGATGGCCGGCCCTTCCTGGTCATGGAGTACATGGAGGGCCCGGTGCTGTCGTCGCTGCTCAAGAAGCAGCCGAAGCGGCAGCTCGACATCCTGCGGGCTACGCGCATCGCGATTCAGATCGCGCACGGCATGCAGACGGTGCATGACAAAGGCATCGTCCATCGCGACCTGAAGCCAGACAACATCTTCATCCTGGAGCACGGCGGCAAAGAGGGCGACAAAGACTTCGTCAAGATTGTCGACTTCGGTATCGCCAAAGACACAACCGGCGTGGCCTCGACCGGCATGCCGCCTGAGCTGGAAGCGGCGCTGCAGAAGGCGCGCGACAAGCAGCTTGCGGCTGCGCCATCGAGAGGCTCGCTGGACGACAGCAATCGTTCTTCGACCGGCACCAGCAGCACGTCCAATACCTCCAGCCGAACCAGCAACCTGACGCAAGCCGGCGCCTCGGTCGGCACGCCGCGCTACATGGCACCCGAGCAGGTCGACGGCAAGAACGTCGGACCGCAGACGGATCAGTACGCCCTCGGCTGCATCCTTTATCAGCTGATCAGCGGCAAGACGCCGTTTGACGCTGAAGGCTCGATGGGAATCCTGGCGGCGCACTTGGTCGAGCCGCCGCAGCCGCTGCGGCAGCGCTACCCGCAGCTAAACGTTCCCGAGTCGCTCGATGCGGTCATCCTGCGCATGCTGTCGAAGAAGCCGCATGAGCGCTATGCCTCGATGCGCGATGCCGCTGCGGCGCTGGAGCACGAAGTCGAGGTGCTCAGCCTGCAGCGCGGCGACAAAGTGGTGATGTCGTCGGGCCTGGCAGCTCTGCTCGGCGGCCGCAAAGGCACCCACATCATCATTCGCGGCCACAAGATCCCGATGCGCGGCGTCATTGCCGCCGGCGTTGGGGTGTTTGCCGTTCTCATGGTCGGTAGCTTTCTTTTGTATCGCTATGTGCTGACGGAGCCCACCAACCTGGAGCCCGGTGAGCTGCGCGCCCTCGAAGAGCGAGCCCGCCAGGTCATGCTGGAAGAGCTGCGCTCAGGCCCGCCGGAGCTGCGCTTGGTCGCCATGGCTGGCCTGGCGCAGACGCGTGACCCGCGCTATCGCGAAGGGCTAGAGACGCTGCTCAAAGATCCCTCGCCGACGACGCAGGCGCAGGCCGCTGACTCGCTGGGACAGCTCGGCACGCGGGAGTCAGTTCCGGCGCTGATGGATGTGATGAAGAGCAGCCGCTCGGTGCCGGTGCAGCTGGCATCGGCGCAGGCCCTGGTAGCGCTGGGGGACGAAGAGGGCCAGAAGCTGCTCGAAAATGAGCTCGAATCAAAGTCAGAGCAGACGCGCCTGCGCGCGGCCTCGCTGCTCTGCGAGCGCGGCCAGCCCAAGGCGCTGGAGATCGTCTCGAAGGTGATCGAGGAGAAGCGGGTCTCAGACACCGTGGCGCTGAACCTCCTTACCTGCTTGTCGCACGCCGGCGATGACAACGCGCGGCAGAAGCTGCGCACGCAGCTGATCAAGGCACCCACGCCCGACGCGCAGATGCTGGCCGCTGCCAAGCTGGCACAGCTGGGTCAGGACGATGGCCGCGCCTACCTGCGCGAGCGGCTGCGCAAGCCAGGCAGCGAACAGCTGGTGGCGGCTCGCTTTCTGGCTGCCCCAGACGAGCCCGGGGTGGCCGACCTGTTCCGGCAGGTGCTGCGCGAGCGCGGCGCGGCTCCCGCGGCCAAGCAGCTAGCCGTCGAGGGGCTGGGGCTAAGCGGGCGGCTACTCGATGCTCGCCTGCTTGGCAAGCAGATGGATGCGGCAAAGGATCCGACGCTGAAGCTGGGTGCAGCGACATCGATTGTGCTGATTGCTCGCAGCGCACCGACCGCTCTGTCGGATGACAGCATGCGCTGGGCCCGCAGCGCGCTGACCGATAGCAAGTGGGCGATCCGCGAGGCCGCAGTCGAAGTCATCGGTGACTCGACGGCCGAAGATGCAGTCCCGCTGTTGGCCAAGCTGCTGACCGACAACCATGCGATGGTCCGCCAGACCGCGGCCCGTGCCCTTGGACGACGCAAGGAAGACGCCGCAGTGGCGGCGCTGCGCACGGGGCTTAAGGACGGCGAAGCAGCGGTTCGTCAGGAGGCGCTGCGCTCGCTGCTCAAGCTCAGCAAGAGCCAGTCTCAGGGCGTGCGCAAGAAGCTGACCGAAGATGCCAACGCTATGGTGCAGGAGACCATCTCTGCGGGCTCCGACTCGGAAAAGGCGCTGGCTCGCACACTGCTGTTAGGGCTGGGTGACAAGACGCAGCTCGACGGCTTGCGCGACCTGGCGAAAAACGGCAGCGCCGATGTGCGGCAGCTGGTGGTCGACAACCTAAGCGGCCAGAACGAAGTCATGCTGTCGCTGCTGCAGGACAGCTCGTTCGCCGTACGCTTTGGCGCTGCCAAGCAGCTGGCCGATGCCGGCGACAAGCGGGCCATCCCCGTGCTGCGCGAGGCGCTGGAGAAGAAGGGGCCCGAGGCACTGCAGGCACTCGTCCTACTGCGCAAGCTGGGCGAAAAGGTTGATCTGCCGCCCGGCCTGGTCAGCGCCGTCTCATCGGGACCGCTGGCGCAGCGCTTGGCCGCGGCCGAGATGGCCTCGCGTCTGCCGGCCGACTTGGCGCTGCTGCTGCTGCGGCCGCTGGCGCATGATGCCGATGCCCAGGTGCGTCGCTTGGTGGCCGGCGCTGCGGCTGAGCTCCCGGCGGGGCCAGACGGTCCGGCCGGCGTGCCCATCCTGCGTGTACTGGCTGCTGACCCAGATCCCGCAGTCCGGGCCCGCGCAGCCGCGCTGTTGGTCCAGCTCCTGCCGCTGTCGGCGCGAGTAGAAGAAGGCTCGATGAGCAAGGCGCAGGCGGCCGAAGAAGAGAAGAAGAAAGACGCCGAGCAGCACAGCAGTGGCGAGAGCAAGAGCAAGCCGGAGGAAGGCAACGCCAAGCTTGAGCTGCCGCCCCCGAGCACCCCGCCTGACATGGCAAGCAGCGACGAAGATGACCCACCGGCTCCGGACGGCGTATCTGGCACGGGCTTCATCAAGATCGAAGGCCCAGCCGGGCTGGAGTTCGCGCTCGATCGTGGACGCTGGCAGAAGATCGGCCCCGAGCCGATTAAGGTCTCGGCCGGCAAGCACACGGTCTTGGCGCTGTCGGGCATCCAGAAGGTCGAGGTCAAAGACAAAGAGACGCTGACCGTGCAGATCACGGAGTCGCAGGTCGAGAAGCTGGCTGCCGCTGGCCTCGACGCGCTGGGCAAAAAGGACCTCAAGAAGGCCCAGAAGCTGCTCGAAAAAGCGACCACGCTCTGCAACAAGGAAAAGAAGCTAGCGGCGCGCTGCAACGAGCTTTTGATCGAGATCCTCTACTCGCTCGGGCAGCTCTATCAAGAGCAGGACAAGCTGCCGCAGGCCATGAACTCGTATCAGCAGGTGGTGGACTTGGGGAGCTCGGTGAAGGGGCGCGGCGACCGCGTGTCGGCAGCGCAGCGAGCGATGAAAGAGCTCGCTCCTAACCTGGGGCGCGTCATCTTCCCAAAGAAGTCCAAGAAGTCATGCCAGGAAGTGACGCTGTACATGCTGCCCGGTACGCACCAGATCGAAGTCGAGGGAGAGACACAGACCGTTAAGGTCCGCGGTCAGGAGACCGTGCGTCTGGGCTCTTGCCAGTAGCGAGCTGCCACGATGAAGAGGGCCAGAATGAACAAACCGGCGATTCATTGCGCTACCACGAGCTGGTGGGCAGCGCTTCTGGTAGTGGTGGCCATCGGGCTCTCCGCTAGTGCGGAGGCTCGACACCACCGGTCCAAGAAGTCGAAAGACGAAGCCGAGACGAAGAGTGAAGACGCGGGCAAGCCGGCCGCGAGTGGTGGCGATGCGGCGGCCGGGAACAAAGATGCTGCCGCGGGGGCAGCACCTGCTGCCGG
Organism: uncultured Myxococcales bacterium; assembly: GCA_964628555.1. GTDB lineage: Bacteria > Myxococcota_A > Polyangia > Palsa-1104 > JAEUJZ01 > JAEUJZ01. The sequence goes on from CAZVMD010000077.1 coordinate 14,324, forward strand.
AGCCCCAGCCTTGCCGGCTCAAACGAGCGACTATCCAGCGGCGATCAAGAAGGCCGAGGATGCCTATCGGCAGCAGCCGGGGCCGGAGATTCTGCTCCAGCTGGGACTGCTTGCCGACGGGCAGGGTAGGGTGCTGGATGCACAAGACTACATGCGTCGCTACATGGCCGATCCGCTGGTCGATGCCAACGCACTTGGCCGCGTAGACGCTGAGCGGGTGCTGGCCAAGCCTCGTCCGGCAAGTGGCGAGCTGCAGATCATCGCCGACCAGAACGGCATGGTGACCCTCGACGGGCGGCTGGTGGGCTCGCTGCCGCTCTCGGCCCCGCTGCTGGTCTCGCCCGGCAAGCACAACGTCACCCTTGAGCTGCGCGATCGCACGATGAAGGGACAGCTCAAGGCGGTCGAAGGGCGCGGCATGGAGATGAACTTCAGCCGCGCCAATGGCGCCGTCGTCGTGACGCTCCCCACCGCCGTGATCGTCGTGCCGCGCTTCAGTGGCGCGGTGCCGGGCCAGGAGGTGCAGCGCAAGTTTCAGCAGGCCGCTGAGCTGGGCGTCACGCAGGGCCGGCTGGCCGTGTTTAGCAAAGACGTCGCGCTGAAGAAGGCGGAGAAGGTGGCTGAGTGCCTGGATACCGTCGACTGCCAGGCGCAGCTAGCCGCAGAAAATGACGTCGATTATGTGCTGGTGGTGCAGGTTGAGCGCAAGGTCTCGGCGCCTGCCGCGCCCCCGGCTGCCCCAGCTCGCCCCGGCGTGCCGCCGCCCCCGCCCCCCCCGGGCAAAGAGACGTGGTCGATGCGGCTGTCACTGGTAGATGCCGATACCGTCGATGTTGCTGCGGCTGCCGAGCCGAGCTGTCCTGGCTGTGGCGGCGATCAGCTGGTTGCTGTCGTGAGCGAGCAGGTCCGCGGCATGATCAAGGAAGCGCAGGCCAAGGGGCGTGGCTCATGGGCGATTACCTCGGAGCCACCGGGGGCCACCATCCGTGTCGGCAATCGGGTCATCGGCAAGACGCCACTTAACCGCGCGGCACTGGCCGGCAGCTTCGAGCTGATCTTTGAGAAGCCTCAGTTCAAGACCGAGAAGAAACAAGTTGAGGTGCAGTCCGGTCAGAAGGCTCAGGTCGCAGTCACGCTCGCAGCGGAAGAGGTCAAGCCGGTGCAGGCCCCTGTTGTCGTCGAGAAGCCGGTTGTCCCGCCGGCCAAACGGCCAGTCTGGCGCATCGTCACCGGCAGTGTGCTGGCCGCGGCCGGAGTGGGGCTGTTGGGCTTTGGCATCTCGGCGCTGTCGGTAAATGGGAGCTGCGTGGCCGAGCCCATCGCGCCTGCCACCAGGTGTCTGGATCGCTTCTCGACCGGCACGGTGGGTGGCGCACTGACTGGCGTCGGGGCGGCCGCCCTGGTGGGTGGGGTCCTGATGATCGCCATCCCAAACCCCGGCAAGTCGTCTGAATCGGGGGGCAAGGGAAAGCAGGCCCGCCTGGGCGGTAACACGATCCTGGGTCCTGGCTCGCTCGGCTGGGGCCTGTCAGCTAGCGAATCACTGCGGAGTCCGTGATGCAGCGACTTACCTCCTATTGTTTTCTCTCTGTGCTCGGCCTGTTCTCTCTGGCCCAGACTGCCTGCGACAAGGTCTGGGGCTACTACGCCACAGGCGACCCCGATAACTGCGTTCGCACCACCAATAGCTGCGCCTCCGATGAGTTCTGCAATCGCGACACGCAGGCCTGCGAGAAGTATCTGCAGACCATGTTCCCGCGCGAGGACGTGCTGCTGCCGCCGCAGTCGCCACCGAGCTTTCTGTCTCCTGGTGGAAGCAAGGCTGGGCTGACCTATCCGCGCGACATCGCCTACTCGATTGGGGCGCCGATTCAGTCGCTCCCGACGGCTTCGCCGATCCCAACCATCTACTACACGCTCGACGGCAGCGACCCCACCCCGGGCGGCGGAGCCACGCTCTCGGGCCCCAGTCCGATCAGCCTCGGCAGGCTGGTCGGCGGCACTACGCTGAAGTGGTTTGCCGACTACGGCAGCCCCTATACCGCCGAGGCCGCTCACTCCTTCGCCATCGGCACCGACACCACCGCCACGGGCAATGCTGGCTTCATCATGGAGAACGTCAGCCTGTTCGGCGGCAACGGGCCGGTTGTGCTAGTGCCACGAGCGTCACGCGTCAACATCAAGGTTGGCCTGCAGAGCTGGGCCAGCAGTCCCGCCGGCACCTGCCCCAAGTGCCCAACGCATGTTGTCGTCACGGTGCCTTCGCTGGGACAGGTCGGCTGTCACACCAACATCGAGCAGTTTGGCGTCTATCCCGGGCAGACGTTTCAGATGTTCATCTCGTTTACTGCGCCGGTCACGCTGGGCAAGTTTCCCGTCTCCGCTGGCGTTGTGCAGCAGGCCCGCTGCGAGGGCATCACCGCCGCCCCAGCGAATGCAGTCGAGATCGCTCTGCTGGTCACGCAGTAGCGCTGGCTCCCGGCTGGCAGCAGCGCCTCAGCACCGATTGCCAGACGACTTTGGCCGCTAGCCCACCTAAAATCCGCGCATGTCGTTGTCGGCAGAGGGCCTATCTGCGCTGGGACCGTTGGCACCTGCAGCGCCCGCCACGCCACCTGCGCCGACTGGCTCCAAGCTGCCTGTGACGCCAGCTGATCGCCTGCCGGGGCTGGATATCGCGCGCGGTCTGGCGGTGGTGCTGATGTTGCAGACGCATGCCTTCGATGGCTGGGTCAGCAGCGCGCAAAAGGCCAGCCTCGGCTACGCCATCAGCCGAGCCTTGGCCAACGTCCCCGCGCCGCTCTTTTTGCTGCTGGCTGGCGTCGGACTAAGCTTTGGCGCCCACGCTGCCGCACGCCGTGGCCTGGCCGACGGACAGATTCGCCGGCAGCTGATGCGCCGTGGACTCGGCGTCCTGGGCTATGGCTACCTGGTGAGTGCGCTGTACCTGGCGATCGAATGGCCAGTGCCGCGTGCTGATCTAGCGCCGCTGCTCTTACGCGTCGATATCCTGCACTGCATCGGCCTGTCCCTGGTGCTCTGTGCCGCCCTGCTAGTGCGACGAGCACAGCTCGCTTGGCGGGTCAGCGTAGCGATCGCGCTGGGGCTTGCGCTGTCGCTTTCGGCGGGCCGCCTGGGGGCGCTCGCGATCCCGAGCTGGCTGGCCCCTGGCTTGGGGCTGTTCGTTGACGTTCCGCGCTATACCCGCTTCCCCTTGCTGCCGCTGTTTGGCTTTTGTGCCGTCGGTGTGTGGGTTGGCGAGCGCCTGCTTCATCGGGCGATAGGCCCGCGGCTTCACCTGCGCTGGTTCGCGGCAGCGCTGGTCGCCATCCTGTGCTTCGGGCTCGCCACGCGCGTCACACTGCAGGCGCTGGGGGGCGCGCTACGTCGCACGCATCCAGCCGTGGTGTGGAACTTTGGCGATGGAGCGGCGCGTGCGCTGGCCACTCTCTGCGTGGGGCTTGGTCTCCCGCGCTGGCTGGCCGTTGACGGCTGGCTGCTGCGCGGCCTGACTCGCCTGGGCGCAGGATCGCTTGTCGCATACGCGCTGCACATCCCGTTCTGCTATGGCCGCCTGGCGCGGCCGCTTGCGGCTCGGCTGTCGATGGCGACCGCCTTGGCTTGCTTGCTCGGGCTGCTCTTCGCGGTCTATGGCGCGCTGGTACTGCGGGATGCGCTGCGTCCGTACATCCAGCGGCTGGCCCGTCGGGGTCCGCACAGCCCCTAGTTCCATTCGGCGACGCATTCGCAGTACGCTAGGGATTCACCTCAGCCAAGGAGTCCGCGATGTCTGCCTTGCCCTTTAACGCCATGGATCTTCCTGCCTTCAAGCCGCTCGCGCTGTTTTCTGCGCTGCTTGTGCTCAAGATGTTTGCCGTGGCGTTCTCGACGGCACTGACGCGCAGCAAGTCCGGCGTGGTGGTCAATCCCGAGGACTCCAAGGTCATCAAGAACGCGCAGACCGAGTCGCAGGACGCCCCCAATGTCTTGCGCGCCAAGCGAGCGCACCTCAACGACTGCGAGAACATTCCCGGCTTCCTGGCGCTGGCCATCATCATGACCCTGATGGGCGCTTCCTCGACGGCAGGCTGGGCCTACTTTGGCGTCTACTTCTTCGCCCGTACGCTGCACAGCATCTGCTATCTAAGCGGCGCGCAGCCCTGGCGCACGCTGTCCTTCTTCCTGGGGCAGCTCGCCATGCTGGGTGTGGTGGTGCAGATCCTCATGAAGGCGTTTCACTAGCCGACTCCTGGCTTCGCCCCCGTCGAGCACTAGCTAGACACGCTGGGCCGGCGGGAACGGCAGCCAGAGCTGCGCGCCATCGTCGGCTGGCCGCGAGTGCAGCGAACGCAGCGGGTGCGCAGTGCCAGTTCCCTGGCTGGCCGCCTGCTCTTCGCACCGCGGCCCCACCTGGCGCGAGTCTTCAGCTCCGCTCTGCGTCTCAGCGCTGGCCAGCGCATTTTCGACCAGTCCTGAGAGCGATACGCCAAGCAGACGTACTGGCCGCGTTCCCGCCTCCGTGCGATCGAGGAGCGCGACGGCGCGGCTGGCTAGCTCCTCGGGATCGCTGCTTGGGCGCGGGCGGCTCTCGCTGCGCGTGATGGTCTGAAAGTCGTGGTAGCGCAGCTTCAGCGTTACCGTGCGGGCCGCCCGGCCGTGGTCTTGCAGCCACCTCGCGCAGTCGAAAGCCATCTGCCGAGCCTCCTCGCTGAGCCGCTCGCGGTCGCGCAGGTCTTCCGGAAATGTGGTCTCGCTACCGACGGACTTTCGCTCTCGGCTTGGCTCGACCGGACGAGGATCGATGCCCTGAGCCAAGGCCAGCAGCGTCTCGGCGAAGCTACCGACCAGCCGCCGCAGCGCCTCCGGAGTGCTGCGGCGCAGATCGACGAGCTTATGAAAGCCGGCCGCGCGTAGCTTCTCTGCCGTCACCGGCCCAACACCCCACAGGGCATCGACATCCAGGCCGGCCAGGAAGCGCTCGACGCGCTCTGGCGAAATGACGGTCAGGCCATCGGGCTTGCGATAGCCCGACGCGATCTTGGCCAAGAACTTGTTCGGCGCCACGCCAGCCGAGGCAGACAGCCCGGTGCGGGCGCGAATCTCGGCCTTGAGGCGCCGAGCCACCGCCATGCCTAGGGACTCGCTCCAGCTGTTTTCCGTCACGTCCAGGTAGGCCTCGTCGAGGGAGAGCGGCTCGACGAGCGGCGTAACCTCGCGAAACAGTGCGAAGACCTGCGACGAGACCAGGCGATAGCGCTCGAAGTTGGGCGGCACGACCACAAGCTGTGGGCACAGCCGCAGGGCCTGGGACATCGGCATCGCCGAGCGCACGCCAAAGCGCCGCGCCTCATAGCTGGCGGCGGCCACTACCCCGCGATGGCGACCACCGACGGCCACCGGGCAGCCTTGTAGGGCCGGCTGGTCGTGCTGCTCGACGGATGCGAAGAAGGCATCCATATCGACGTGCACAATGCGGCGCAGCTTGCTCTCCATGCCAACCGGCCTCGCCACGAGGCAACGGATTCTAAACAACCGCTCCGCATCTTGGTACATAATCGCAGGGCGGCGCTCTGCGTCGCTGCCTTCGCTTAAGCAGCGATTTCTCCTCGCTCATGCGTATCTTCGTCGTATGGGATCTGACCTCGCCTAAAGTCCGCGACCTGCTCAGCGGGCTCAGCGAGGCTATTACCGCGATCCCAGGCAGCGATGGCAGCGAGCCAATCCAGCTGCAGTGGGAGAGCGTGCTACCCGATACCGGTACGCGCAAGGTGTCGCGCTCGGTGATCTGGCGGGGCATCCAGCAGGCTGACCGCGTCCTGGTGCTCTTCGACGGTGACCAGCCGGATGCCAGCGTCGGCTGGAAGATCGGCCTGGCGATTGGCTGGCGCAAGCCGGTGCACGTCGCCTGTGTCAGTGCCGCCCTGCCGCGCTGGGCGCAGACCGGCATGCTAAAGACGCTGGCCATCAGCATTGTCAGCGAACGGAGCAGCGTCGCCGCGCTGCTAGGTCAGGTGCCCGTCTCGCTGCCCGAGCCCGAGCCGCCGCGCGCAGTGCCGAGCGGCATCCACAACGTCGGCGCGATCCAGGATCCAGGCATCCTGCTGCTCTGCCCGAGCGGAGCGGCGGGGCGAACGCTGCGTGAGACGGCGATCGACCTGCTCTTCAACTGCTACTTTCTTCCCGAAGACGGCTTGGCGCTGGGCGAGCTACCGAAGCTGCTGCGCGACCGCTCAGGCATCTTCTGGGTGCTGGCCCCCGACGGCGCAGCTGACGCGATCAACACCGCGCATGCCATCGTCGCCGGCATGGCCGAGGCCAGTGGCTGTGACGTGACCGTGCTGCGCTCCGCCGACTGTGCCGTGGTGCAGGATGTGCAGCCGCGCGAGCTTCTGTTCCGCAGTGTCGCCGAGTTCCGACAGAAGCTGATGCCGTCGCGGCCGCCGCCCGACTCTTTGCCGCCGACCCCGTCTCCGATGGCCGGCACCGGTCTACAGCCAGAGACCTCGGGCAATATTGTCGTCGCGGCGCAGGTCTTGGCCGACATCGAGCCCGGCAATACGCCGCCCGCCATTACGCGCGACGGCAGCTCCGAAGAGCACTCGCTCGAAAAGTACCGCACTCGCCGCACGCACGCCCTGCTGGCCCTGGCTGCTCTGGCGATGGCCATCGCCGGCCTGCTGGCCCTGCGCGGCACCGCCCCAACGCATCGACCAGGTCCCGCCGGCCATCACGATGCCGGGAGCGATCAGAGACGGTAGCGGCGCCAGACGCCCCGGCCCTGCCCGGAACGATCCGGCACCTATCCGCGCAGGTGTTCGTCGAGGAAGGCGTAGGTGTCGGCCCAGGCGCGCTGGGCGCGCTTGCGAAAGACCAGGGCCTGGAAGGCGTGCACCTCGTCTTCGTAATAGCCGGCCTTGTGGGCAATCCCAAGCTGCCCCAGGGCCCGCGCCAGCCGGCGCGTATCGTCGAGCAAGGGATCGCGCGTGCCGACGCTGGCAAAGTACGCTGGGGGGCGGCGTGACGAAGGCAGCGGCTGCTGCTTTTCGGCTAGCTCTTCCAGCATGCACAGCGGATCGGCCAGCCGAATCGCCGCATGATCGCGCGCCTGCCCCAGATACGCATCGGCGGTCTCGCTAAGACGATCCTGGATCCACAGCGGCAGCGCCTTGCGGCGGGCGAAGCGCTCGGCATCGCTGACCTGCAAGATGCCACACATCGGCAGCACCACGCGCGGGACCGTTCCGCAGTCGTACACCGCCTGCGCCCACGCTGGCTCCTGCGGCAGCAGCGTCAGCAGCGATAGCGCGGTGACCAGGTTGGCCCCGGCTGACTCGCCGGCCAGGACCAGGCGCGACAGATCCCCGTTGTAGTGCGCCGCCTGCGTGCAGACGAACTGGAACGCCGCCGCCGCGTCCTGCAGCGCGGCGGGAAAGGGATGGCGCGGCGCCAAGCGGTAGTTGATCGAAAACACCAGGAAGCCGCGTCGGGCGAAGGCCAGCGCCATGATCCAGTGCGTGTCTTTCGACAGGATGCGAAACGCTCCGCCATGGATGTACAGCACCACCGGATGCGGCGGCGCATACACCGCGGGATCGCGTCCCGGCGAGAGTCCAGTGGCCAGCGAGCGCGGCACGTAGATATCGAGCAGGTGATGCCCTTGGCCGCTCTGCAGGTAGGGAATGTTTCGCAGCACGTCGACGCCGTGGTGGGCCGGGCGAGCGCGTGGGTGCAGCTTGCCAAGATACGAGATGCCGGTCAGGCCCTTGTCGAAGAGCAGGCCGCCGAGCCGCTTGCGTAGGCGTCCGCTGAGCGTCACTGTCCACCTCCGAACAGCGAGCGCACCTGCAGGCTGAGGCCGGCCAGGCCGGGCGCCTCCAGCGTCAGTGGCTCGTCGGGCAATAGGTCAACTAGGTTGTCGCTCCAGGCCAGCTGGCGGCCCTCGGTAGCGCGGAGCAGCACCGCCTTGGCGGGTCGCGCCACCTGCAGCTCTACTCGGTCGCCGTCTCGGCGCAGCTGCAAGCCGGGATCGCGCAGCGCCAGCTCAGCTTCCAGCTGCTTGAGCGGCTGCGGCCATAGCACGGCCCGCGCCAGCACCTGCTCCCCCGTCGGAGCCAGGGACACAAGCTGCGCGCCATAGATCAGCGGACCGGTCGCCGGCTCGACCGCGATGCTGCCTAGCTCGCAGGTCTGGTTGCCGACCACCGTACAGGGCTGCTCGTGCTGCGCGTGCAGGCTGCCGTCAGGCCGGAAGGCGCGCAGGCGCAAGCTCAGCTGCGAGTCACCGAGCTCGTCGCTGTGCAGATCTGGAGCCCCCACCCAGACCTCGACCCCGGAACCGGCCACGCTCGGCTGCAGACCCAGCACCCAGGGCAAGAGCTCACGGCGCACGCTGTAGAAGCTCGGCTTGCGACAGGGCTGCTCGCCCTCGTTGCAGAAGCCCAGCAGCGACCAGCTGACTGAAGGCCAGCAGTCATCGATCTGCCAGACCAGCGCGCCGCTGCAGCGCCGGCTGTGATCGAAGCTGCGGCGGAAGGTGCGCACCGCGTAGGCCATGGCCTCGGCCTGATTGACCTGCGACAGATAGATATAGCCGTCGGCCCCGGGATGCAGCGCGCGCGGCAGGTTGCGATCGATGTACTTGCCGATGCGCTCGGGACCGTCCTGGCCGTAGTTCAGCTGGCGCAGCGCGGTCTCGTCGAGCGGCGCGGGGGACAGCGCGGGGGCGACGACCTGCGGCTCGGGCACGGCCTGCATGCCAAACTCGCTGGCAAAGCGGCCGATCAGCTGGCCGTAGTCCTGGTAGTCGCGCATGGCGCCGTGCCAGACGTCCCAGATGTGCCGATCGCCTTCGCTCGGCGCGCCCGAATCGACGTGATGGCGCGAGTACGGGCTGCCGCGCCAGTACGGGCGGCTCGGATCGTGGCTCTCGCAGACGGCGGGCAGGACCTGCTCATAGAGCACGCGGCCATCAAAGCGCGGGCTTGCCAGCGACGACGGGCCCGGGGCTGGGATCGGCTCGCTGGGACCGTGATAGACGCCGACCGACTGAGCGATCGAGTAGTCCTCGTTGTTGCCTGCCCATACCACCAGCGAGGGGTGATGGCGCAGGCGCTGCACCGCCACGGTCGCTTCGCGGGTCACGCTGTCGATGAACTCGGGCAGGGCGGGATACAGGCCACAGGCGAAGCCAAAGTCCTGCCAGATCAGCAGGCCCCGCTCGTCGCACAGGTCGTAGAACACGTCAGTCTCATAGATGCCGCCGCCCCAGACCCGCAGCATGGTCATCTCGGCCGCCACCGCTTCATCCAGCAGGCGGGTGTAGCGCTCGGCCGAGACTCGGCTGGGCAGGACATCGGCCGGGATCCAGTTCGCGCCACCGCAGAAGATCGGCCGGTTGTTGATCTCGAAGTAGAAGTTCTCCCCGTCGGGCAAGCGCTCCTCGACCAGCCGCAGGCGGCGCGCCCCCAGGCGCAGCGTCCGCGAGTCGCAGAGCCGGCGCACGCCCTCCATCGCCACCCAGTACAGCTCGACCCGCAGCGTGTAGAGCGGCTGCCCGCCATGCCCGCGCGGCCACCACAGCGCCGGCTCTTCGATGTCGATCACGTCACGAATGCTGCCCTGCGGCGCCGCCACCAGGGGATAGCTGCGCTCGCTGTGCAGCGCGCCATCCGGAGAGTGAAGCTGCACCACGACCTCGTACTGATCGGCCCGCTCGCTGGCTGCTTCGACCGCCAGCGCCAGGGCCAGACGGGCGGTTCGCAGATCGGCGGCCACCGACAGCGGGCAGGCGATCTCTGATAGCCGGGCGCGAGCGATCTGCAGGCGGATCGGCTGCCACGGGCCCTGGGTCAGCACGGTCGGCGAGAAGTCCCAGCCGAACTGATACTGCGCCTTGCGCAGATAGACCCGGCTGTGGTCGCCGTTCCACACCGGCCGCTTGCCGTGCAGCGCCTCGCTGGCCTGCGCGCTGCGCAGAGGTGCCTGGAACAGCAGCCACAGATCGTTGTCGCGCCGACGCAGCATGCCGGAGTCGGGCACGGTGACTCGCTGTGGCACGAACATGTTGTCGCTGTGCAGGACCTCGATGCCGTTTAGCCACACCGTCGCGACAGTATCCAGGCCCTCGCACAGAAGCTGTACGGCTTGGCCATCCTCGACGCGGAAGTCGGCCGGCAGATCGAAGCGACAGCGATACAGGAAGTCGGACTCGTGGATCCAGGCCGCGTCTTTCAGGGCCGCCAGATTGTACGGACTGCCGATGCGACCGGCCCGCCAGAGCGCCTCGTAGACGGTGCCCGGCACGCTGGCCTCTAGCCAGCCACGCTCATCGCTGAACTCGGCCGCGGTTGCTCGCTGTCCAATTTGGCTGGGCTCGCGCGGCTTGAGCTGCCAGCCTTGGCTGATCACGAAATCGCGCATGGCCCGAGGCTACTCCTGGCCCGGAGGCGGTGTCTACAGGCGCGTGCGGCGGACCTGCCCCGAGGCGGGGCTCGCCTCAGACCGGCGCTTTTGGCGACCGCCCGCCGGCTCTGTGGCAGCGGCTGGGCGCTGTCAGGGGGGCTACGTTCGGGCGCGCTGCATCTTGATGACAAGAGCTCTTGTCATGATGTAAAGAGATCGCGACATGAGGTCGCCAATATTGGACTGCACGGCGCTACGTCAGCGTCGGGAGAGCCTGGGTATCTCGCAGAGTGAGCTGGCCAGCCGAGCCGGCCTGTCGCGCCAGACCGTGAGCGCGATCGAGACCGGAAGGGCGGTGCCCGCGCTCGATATCGCGCTGCAGATCGCCGCCGCGCTGTCGACCGCGGTCGAGTCGCTGTTTCAGCTGCAGCCGGCGCGGCCGCGGCGGTCGGTGCTGCCGGTGTCGCTCGACGAGGTCGCGGCGCAGCCGGGCAGTCGCGTCGTGCTGGCACAGCTTGGTGATCGCGTCCTTTCATACACGCTGTCGCGCGAGCGGCTGACCCAGCCGGCCGATGGTGTGCTGCGCGCCAGCCGCGGTGGCAGCCCACAGGTCGAGCTGTATCGCGGCGCCGAGTCCGCCCATGACACCTTCGTCCTGGCTGGCTGTGCCCCGGCCCTGGGGCTTCTGGCTGAGTCGCTGAATCGCCAGCCTGGCGCGGCTCGCTACCTGTGGCTGCCCGCCAGCAGCACCGGCGCCCTGCGTGCCCTCGGCGATCAGCACGTACACCTGGCCGGTGTACACCTTTCCGATCCGCGCACCGGCGAAGCCAACCTGGCCGATGTGCAGAGCCACAGCGGCCGCGGGGCGCGGCTGCTCTTTACCCTGGCGCGCTGGGAGCTGGGTCTGGTGTTGCCGGCTGGCAACCCGCGTCGCCTGCGCCGCCTGTCGCAGGTGCTGACCTCCTGCTTCGGCGCGAGAGCTAGCGCGGCCGGCGGGCGGACCCCGCGCCCGCACCGTCGCCAGCCGCCGCTGCGCCTGCTCTCGCGTGAGCCGGGCTCAGGAGTGCATCGCTTTCTGATGGCTGAGCTCACGGAGGCGGGGCTGCCGGCGGCGCGACTGCTGTCGCGACTGCCCAGCGCGAGCGGGCAGCTAGAGGTCGCGCAGGCCATCGCACTCGGCGCTGCTGATGTCGGGATCGCGACGCGCGACGCGGCGCTGGCCTACAAGCTCGACTTTGTGCCGCTGCGCCAGGAGCGCTATGACCTGGTGCTGCCGAGTGAGCTCTTGCGTGATCCGCGCGCGACGCGCCTGCTCGACACCCTGACCTCAGCCCCCTTCCGGCGCGATCTGGCCGCGCTGGGCTACGACAGCCGACCCTGCGGCAGCCGGGTGGCGGAAGTCGAGGCCGCGTAATGCGCACTCTCTTTTCCCTCCTGCGGCGAGCTCTTCCTGCCTCGCTCGACCCGTCGCCAGCTGCTCTTGGGCGACGCCGCTCGCTTCGCGCCTGGCTCGCGCTCTGTGCCGGGCTGGCCGTGCTTGCAGTGCCGGGTCACGCACAGGCTCAGCCGGCCTGCGACGATCCTGTCAACCTGCCGCAGCCGGTCTATCTCAGCGTCGGCGATACCCAGATCAACCTGATGAAGGAGCTCGGCGCCAAGCTGCGTCAGAGCGAAGGCATCACCCTGGTCTTTCGAGCCAGCGGCTCGTGCACCAACCTCGATGCTCTCTACGGCGACCTGCGGCTCTCCGGCAGCCTGTCGTATATCCCAGCCGGCTACGATCCGCTGACCACGCCAACGCCGCCGACCTGCATCGCCGCGGCGCCAGGTGTGCCGATCGACATCGCCAACTCGATCGTCTTTCTCGCCGGCTGCCCGGGACAGCCGCCGCCCGAGGTCAGCGACACGCTCGGCCCGGTGCAGTCGTTTGTCTTCGCCGTGCCCCGGGCTAGCTCGCAGCGCGCTATCACCGCCGAAGAGGCCTACTTCGTCTTTGGGTTTGGCGCCGCCGGTCAGGTCGTGCCGTGGAGCGATCCGCGCCAGCTCTACATCC
>CAZVMD010000078.1:0-12515 GCA_964628555.1 uncultured Myxococcales bacterium
CGCGGCGAGCGCTACATCCTGGCCGGCCACAACCTGCCCTACGCCGAGATGTGGCGGCGCATCTCGCTCCTCGCTGGCACCCAGCCGCTGCCCCTGACCGTCCCACGCCCGCTGGCCCTGCCGGTCGGCTGGGCTGGCGATCTTTGGCAGCTTCTGACCGGCCGCGAAGCCAACATCAACAGCGTCACCGTCCGCTACGGTTACCTCGACGGCTATCGCTTCACCTCGGCGAAGGCCGAGGCCGAGCTGGGCTATGTCATAAGCCCAATCGAGCCGGCCGTGCGCGACGCCATCGCCTGGTTCCGCGAGCACAACATGATGCCGCGAGCCTCGTAGAGAGGCGACGAGCACCTGTGTTAGGCTAAGCCAATGCTGACGGGAATTTGGCGCAGTCGGCGCGCAGTCACCACGGCCCGGCTGGGCCATGCAAGCCTCGGGATGCTGAGCCTGGGATGCCTTCTAGGCGTGGCGGCGTGCAGCGGGCCGCAGGCCGAGCGGGGCGGCGAGGCACACGGTGGCAGCGGCAAGCTACCGGCCGCGGCGCTGGATACCTCCGATGTGCGCGAGGATGTGCCGACCCTGCCCGGCGTCGGCTCCCGCTGCAAGGGCGGCGTCTGTGCCTGCCGGGATGTCGATATCTACGGCCGCGGCACCTCGCCCGACGGTGACTTCGAGCCGGCCGTGCCGCCCGAGGGCCACAAGCGCTTCGAGCTCCGCACCGGTCGCGGCAACGACTCGATGCGCATCACCATCGAAGGGATCGGCACCTTCCTCAAGACCGGCCCGCTGCCCGAGGCCGCCTGCATCTATGTCGATCTGCCGCCCGGCGTCTATCGCCTGCGCTATCACGTCACCGCCGCCAATCCGACGCTGGGCGCCGAGCCGCGCCTGCGCATCAGCGAGTACAGCCCGCGCTGGAAGCGCTGGTACCGCACCTTCGGCTTTCGCTGCGCCGACGGCGAGCAGGCCTGTACCAAGAACCTCGCGGCCGACATGTTCGAGATCTTGGCCAAGCAGCGCGACGGCAAGTTCGATCCCTGCGGCTCGACCAAGGTCCAGGGCCTGCGCTTCTGGACCGATCGCGAGCCCGAGCAGGCGGTCGGCGAGTTCAACCTGCAGCTGGCCCTCAACGTCTACAAGTTCGCCCCGCGCTTCCCGCCCGACACCGCGCGCTGCAAGGGCACAAGCTACGATGCGGCGCCCAGCCATGCCGAGTCGCCGACTGGCGATGGCATGAGCGTGCAGCAGCAGCAGCCGTAAGCAGCGGAGCCGGCCTTGCTGCAGTCCTTCCCGACCCTGCGCCAAGCTCTGCGCCTGCCCTGCGCGCTCGCGCTGGCGACACTGCTGGGTCTGATCCTGGCCACACCGCAGCCGGCCCAGGCCGCCGGAGCCGGGCGCTTTATCGCCGATCACCTGGCCTTCGACATCGCTGGCGTCGGTAGCTGGCGAGCCGCCTGGACCGACGATCGCAACCCTGGCTTTCACTTGGCGGGGGGCGGACCCGAGCTCAACGTCGGCCTGGAGTTCGACAACGGCTTTGGTTTTCTGCTGGGCGGCCGCGCCCTCTTCCTATCGCACGTGGGCGACGACGCCAGCATGACCGGCATGTACCTCGATGCCAGCGGTCACGCCACCGCCCAGCTCCGGCTGACCGACTGGATTCGCATCGGCATTGGCGCCAGCGGCGGTCGGCTGTGGCGCTGCTGCGGCGATGCCGAAGACGCGGATCTGTCGGCGCTGCTGTTCGGGGGCTTTCTGCGCCTGGGCATCGACATCCTGCCGCGCAACGCCCTGCCACGTGCCCTGGGGCTGTGGATGCGCATCGGCATCGATGGCACGACTGGCGCATCGGCGACCACCCGCCTGCCGCAGTCGAGCATGAACATCGCACTCGGCCTGGGTCTGCGCCTCTAAGCGCAGCTCTCGTCAGCCCCTCGCGCCGCTTAGCTTTGCGAGCCTGGGCTGGCCTGTGCGAGCTGGCGACCGATCAGCGCCACCAGTGCATCGGCCCAGGCGGGATCGGCGTTGAGGGCCGGCACCAGGGTCAGCGACTGCCCCCCGGCTGCCAGGAAGTCTTCGCGGGCGCGAATGGCGATCTCTTCCAGCGTCTCTAGACAGTCGGTGACGAAGGCCGGACAGAATACCACCAGGCGACGCTTCCCGGCTTTGGCCAGGGACAGCAGGACTTCGTCGGTAAAGGGGCGAATCCACGGTGTGCGCCCCAGCCGCGACTGAAAACAGATGCTGTAGCGCTCGGCCGGAAGCTGCAGCACAGCCGCCAGCTTGTGGGCTGTGGCAAAGCTCTGCGCGCGATAGCAGCTGCGGTTCTGCGGACCCAGCTTTTCGCAGCAGCTCGCCTGCTGCAGGCAGTGCGGCTGGGCTGCGCTCCCCTCGTCGCGGCAGCGCTCGGCATCGGCCTTGCGAATCTGCCGCTCGGGCAGGCCGTGAAAGCTGAACAGGACGTGGTCGGGCTGCTCCTTTTCCAGGATCGGTCGCCCATGCGCGGCCAAGACCGACAGAAAGCCGGGATCATCAAAGAACGGCGAAAGCACGCTCAGCGGCGGCGGACTCTGCCGCGACTGCAGGGCGGCAAACACCGCCTCGACAGCCGTCCCGGTGCTGCTAGAGGCCTGCTGCGGATACAGCGGCAGGACGACCAGGCGCTCGCAGCCCGCCGCTAATAGCTCGCCGATCGCCGACGCAATCGACGGCCGACCGTAGCGCATTCCCAGCCGCACCAGCCAGCCCGCACCCAGCCGCACCGACAGGGCTGCCACGAGGTCCCGCGAATAGGCCAGCAGCGGTGAGCCCTGGGCCGTCCAGACCTTGCGATACGCCGCCGCGCTGCGCCGCGGGCGAAACGGCAGGATCACCAGGTTCAGCAGCAGAGCCCGGGCCAGCGGATGAATGTCAATCACCCTGCCATCGCCCAGAAATTCGCGCAGATAGCGCCGTACCGCCTGCGGGGTTGGTTCATCGGGCGTCCCAACGTTGATGAGCAGAAGACCGTTCATCCTCAACCTATGCGAGAAACGTACAAGCTATCACCTCTTCAAAAGTCCGAAGGGCTCTGTGTGCACGCGATAGTATCGTCGGGACCCGTACACAGCTGCCCTGCGTCGGGACCCCGGCGGTAGCACAGATTCGACGCACTGTCAGCGCTTGAGCCGGTGACGCCTTTTCCACTACGCTTGAGCTTGGTAATCGACATGTCAAACCCGACGATGCTGTGGGCCCAGTCCATGCTGGGACAGACGCTCAAGGCGCACTATCGCCTCGACGGCATCTTGGGAGAAGGGGCCATGGGCGTCGTCTTTCGCGGCGTCAACATCGCCATGGGCAAGGCGGTGGCCATCAAGATGATGCGCAAGGAGACCTTCGACACGCCCGATGCGGTCGAGCGCTTCAATCGCGAAGCGCGGGTCTGGAGCCAGCTTAACCACCCGGTCATCACTCAGGTGTTCGACTTCGGCGTCGAGGACGGGCAGCCCTTTTTGGTCATGGAGCTCGTCGAGGGCGTCGATCTGTCGGAAGCGCTCAAGAGCGAAGGCACGATCGACTGCCTGCGCGCCGTGCAGCTTATGCGCCAGCTCGCCTCGGCGCTGGAGGAGGCGCACCGCCTGGGCGTCGTGCACCGCGACATCAAGCCGCAGAACATGAAGCTGCTGCGCTACAAGCCCGGCGGCAAGGTGGTGCTCAAGGTCCTCGACTTTGGCATGGCCAAGCAGGTAAACAAGGTCGATCAGCGCCTGACCGCGCCCGGCATGCTGGTCGGCACGCCCAAGTACGTGGCGCCCGAGCAGGTGACGGAAAACCCGGTCATCGATGGCCGCGCCGATCTGTACGCCGCTGGCATCGTCTTTTACGAGATCCTCACCGGCAGCGCGCCCTTCGTCGGCACCCCGCATGAGGTGCTGTTTGCGCAGCTTGGCACTCCGCCCAAGCCGCTGCCCGACACCGTGCCGCAGATGATCGCCGACGTCGTCATGCGCCTGCTGCGCAAGCGACCGGAAGAGCGCTACGCCCACGCCGCGGCGCTTGAGCTGGCCCTCGAAGAGTGCGAGATGGCCCTGCGCGCCCCCGCCGCATTCTCGTCGGGAGGGTATGTGCCGGTGGTCTCGCCCTCGGGGATGATCTTGGTGCCGGCCGGCTCGGCGGGCTCGGGGGCGCTACCCGGCGGTGCAGGCTCGCCCTCGGCCGCATCGCTGCGGGGCCTGCCGGGAGCCAAGAGCAGCGGCCAGCAGGCCATCATGGCTGGCCAGAGCAGCGACGCAGCCCCCCCGGCCCTGCCCGGCAGTCAGTCGGCGGCTGGCATGCCCTCGGTGACCAGCCAAGGCGCGATCAGCGACCCCAGCGAAGCCGATCTGCGACCGCTGGCCTCGCCGATGAGCCGCGCCATAAGTGGCGGCCTGTTCCTTGGCTTAATGATCCTTAGCGCCGTCGCGTTCTACGCCGTGCGCCACTCGCTGCCGCTGCAGCGCCTCCTGGCGAGCTGGCTGCCCCCGTCGGTGTACAAGGTGCCGCAGGATGACGCGGTGCAGACGCGCCTGCGCAGCCTGGAAGCGCTGCGCGTCGCTCGCCAGTGGCACAGCGTCCTTTCCGGCGTGCAAGAGCTGCAGCAGCAGTACGGCACCACCCTGCTGCCTGATCAGCTGGCCCAGCTGATGGTGCTGCAGCAGAACGCCGCCAAAGAGCAGCCGATGCACGAGCTCTACGAGCGCTTGGTCGCCGCCGCGACTCGCCCCGATGCCGACGAGGTCATCCGCCTGCACGCGCTGCTCTCGCATGAGTCGGTGTACTTCGGGCTGTCCCAGGGCTACTACGATGCGGCGCTGGAACAGTACGCGGCCGCCCATGTCGCGCAGGCCGAGCAGCTGCGCCTGGCCGGTCGCTGCAACGAGTTTCTCGCCGAGATCCAGCGCCTTCTGGCCACCGTTCCCAGCCACAGCCAGGCCCGCTCGCTTGACAAGCGCGAGTGCCCGCCGGCCAACCTGCTCGACGGCGATGGCGGCACCGCGACAGTCGCCCCGCCCGAGCCCGCCCCGCCCCCAGCTGCGGCCAAGTAGCACCGGCGGCCTACCCGCATACGTCTCTTAAGACCCCCTTGACCGTCTGCAGGCATCTTTCGATGATGCGCCAGCTCTGACGCGCGGCGGTCACTCTTTGGCTCCGTGTCGTCGGCAACGCTCCCTCGCTTGACGACCCATCTCACGGAGGCTCCTATGGCGTACTCATCTCGCTCCCTGCGGCCCGCATCGACCTCGCTCGCGCAACGGACCCCCTCCTGGAGTGCTGTCGATACGCCCAAGGCGGCGACCGCGCCCTGGCTGCTGCGCCGGCGTGGCTTTCTGGGCACGCTGGCGGCGGGCAGCGCAGCGGCCATGCTGCCCAGCACCGGCTGCGGCAAAAATGACGAGCCGATGCCCCCTGCGGGCAGCACCGTCCGCATCACCGACATCCAGCCCGGCGAGGATGTGTTCGCCTATGTCCGGCGCCAGCGCGGCGACTTCGATGCGACGCTGTATCGCCAGATCATCGGAGCCGCCAACGACTACAAGGAAGGCGATGAAGCGATTGGTGTGGCCGCGGATCGCGACGATGCCGAGAGCCGCAAGAACGCCCGCACCTTGCTCGGCAACACCAAGCTCGGCGCGCTGGATGCGCAGCCGCTGCTTCTTGATGAACAGTACAAGCTGATCCAAGCCACCACCGAGGCCACCGCCCGAGCTCGCATCGCGGGCTGGACGCTTGCCGAGCTGCGCGACAGCCTGCTCAAGTCCGATGCGGCGCAGATCACCGCCTTCGCTCCCGGCTTGACCAGCGATGTCATCGGCTGCGTCGTCAAGCTGATGACCAACGCCGAGCTCATCGCGGTCGGCAAGAAAGTGTTCCACGCCCTGCCGGGCAGCAAGGTCGGGCAGCCAGGCTACATGGGCGCGCGCATCCAGCCCAACTCGCCCACCGATCACGTTGATGACATCGCCTGGCAGGTCTTCGACGGCTTCGCCTACGCGGTCGGCGACGTCGTGCTGGGCTGTAACCCGGTGTCGAGCGCGCCGGAGTCGGTGGCCGCGATCGAAAACCGTCTGCTCGACATCCTCAAAGCCTTCAAGCTCGAAGAGCGGATGCCGCACTGCGTGCTCGCGCACATCGATGTGCAGGCCGAGGTCGAAGACAAGTTCCCCGGCTCGACCGCGCTGTGGTTCCAGAGCCTGGCTGGCAACGATGCCGCCAACGCCACCTTCGACGTCAGCGTGCAGAAGATGCTCGATCACGCCAAGCGGCGCACCGGCAAGTACGGCCTGTACTTCGAGACCGGCCAGGGCGCTGACTTCACCAACGGCAAGGATCAGGGCGTCGACATGGTGGTGCTGGAAGCGCGCAAGTACGGCTTTGCGCGGGCCCTAAAACAGAAGGTCGCCGAAGCCCAGCGCGCAGCCGGCAAGCCCGAGGCGCCGTGGGTCCACGTCAACGATGTGGCTGGCTTCATCGGCCCGGAAGTGTTCCGCAGCCGCGAACAGCTTGTGCGCTGCTGCCTGGAAGACACGGTGATGGGCAAGCTGCACGGCATCACGCTCGGTCTCGACATCTGCTCGACGCTGCACATGGATGTCTCGCTGGACGATCTGGACTATTGCATCGAGCAGATCATGCCGGCCAACCCCGCGTATCTGATGGGCCTGCCGACCAAGAACGATCCCATGCTCGGCTACCTGACCACCGCCTTCCAAGATCACGTGCGGGTGCGGCAGAACTTTGGCTACAAGGTCGATGATGCGCTGTGGGACTTCTTCAAGAGCATCGAGGTCATCGATAGCCGTGGCCAGCCCACCACCCACTTCGGCGATCCGATCTGGGTCTACTACAAGTACCGTCAGGCCAAGGGCGACACGCGGACCCAAGCCGAGATCTACGCCGAGGGACAGAAGCAGCTCAAAGAGGTGCGCGAGCGGGGCGTGTGGATCGCCGAGAAGTTCGGCGGCTCGCCGGCCGAGCTAGAGCCGACGCTGGATCGCGAGATCCGCCGCCTGTACGACGACGGTCGCAAGAGCCTGTGGGTCGAGTTCTCGTCCAGCTTTGTGCAGTCGCTGCCGATGGTGCTGGAAGTGCACACCCAGTCCGCCGATCGCAAGGACTACATCTGGCACCCACCGACCGGCGAGCAGATCGAAGCCCGCTCGATCGAGCAGGTGCGCACCGCCAAAGCGATGAGCGGCGATCGCTACAACGTGCAGCTTATCGTCTCGGATGGCCTGTGCTCGCTGGCGCTTACCGATGAGGGCCACCTGGCGCCCTATCTCACCAAGCTGCGGAACGCGCTCGATGCGGCGGGCTACCGCACCTCGCCGCTACATATCGTGGTGCGCAACGGCCGGGTGCGGGCCGGCTATCAGCTCGGCGAGATCCTCTACAGCGGTGTCGGCAATCCCGACAGCAAGCGCACGATCATCCACCTGATCGGCGAGCGCCCCGGCTCCGGCCACCACACCTACTCGGCGTACATCACCGCTGCGCCGGTCGCCGCGTGGTCAAAGCCCGGCACCATCGACCACAACATCACCAAGGTCGTCTCTGGCATCGCCGACACCGCCTACGACCCGGTCCTCGCAGCGGGCGAGACCGTGCGCCTCCTCGATCTGATTGCCAAGTAAGCGCCGCCTTCGCGCATCCACGACGCGCGCCGCCGATCGATCTGGCCCCGATCGATCTAGAGGTCGCGGCGATGGATGCGCATCGGCATGCCGTGCTTCGGACGCAGCGTGAGCAGCGCTTCGATCGCCGGCGCCGCGCCCTCCGAAAGCCGCAGCGCGAACCGCTGCATCACCGTCGCCAGCACCAGCGTCCCTTCCATCCACGCAAAGCCTTCGCCAATGCACTGCCGCGGCCCGGCGCCAAACGGGAAGTAGGCAAAGCGCGGCCGGCTGGCCTTGGCTTCCGGCGTAAAGCGCTCGGGACGAAACGAGAGCGGCTCGGGAAAGAAACGCGCATCCCGCTGCATCGTGTATGGGCTGACCATCAAGAGCTCACCCGCAGAGAACTTCCGCCCACCCAGCGTGATCGGCGCAGTCAGAAAGCGGCCCATTAGCCAGGCGGGCGGATATATCCGGATCGCTTCGGCGAAGACCTGCTCGGTGTACGGCAGGCGCGGCAGGTCGTCGGCCGTGGGCAGCCGGCCCCCTAGCACCTGCGCTAGCTCGGCCTGCAGGCGCGCTTCGACGCGCGGATGCTGCGACACAAGATACAGCGCAAAGGTCAGCGCACTCGCCGTCGTCTCGTGGCCGGCCAGGAGCAGCGTGATGCACTCATCCAGCAGCGCTTCCCAGCCCATCGCCCCGCCATCGCCCTCGGTGTCGCGGACCGTCAAAAGATGCGACAGCAAGTCGCTGCGCTCGCCGGGCGCTGCCTGCCGCTCGCGACGCAGACGCGCGATAACCGCGTCCATGATCTGCCGCGCCTGCGACAAGCGCGCGTGGGCCGGCGCCGGCATCCCCAGCCGCTCCAGGAAAAGCGTCAGCACCTCTTGCCGCATATTCAGCGCGGCGCCCAGATGCAAGAGCGCCTGGTTGATCTCGCCCAGATCGCGCTCGAAGTCATCGCCGAACAGCGCGTTGCCGACCACCGCTAGAGCCAGGCGCATCATCTCGCTGTGAATATCCAGCGTCTGGCCATCTTGCCAGCGGCAGAGGGAGCGCTCGGTACAGCCGACCATCCAGGGTGCATAGCGCAGCAGGCGCTGGCGACTGAAAAACGGCTGGATCAGGCGACGCTGCCGCAGATGATGCTCGCCTTCGCCAGTCAACAGCCCCTCGCCCAGCAGCTGCTTCGAGCGCCGCAGCAGCGGACCCTTGATCGAGCTGCGGCTGTGGTTCACCAATAGCTCGCGCACATCCTCAGGTTCGTTGAGCAGATAGGCGCGATAAGAGCCAATGCGGCGATAGGCGATGCCGCGCTCGGCCGCCGCAGCCTGGAGGAAGGTCAGCGGATCGGTACGCAGCGCGAGCATGTTGCGCAGCCCGCTCAGCGTCGATTCAGGGTGCAAGAGTTGAGCAACCGGGTTCACAGCTCGTACGACCTCACAGGATGTCCTTGAGCAGCGGCACGATGGCCTGCAGCTCGGCGTTCCAGTCTGCCGCCGTGGCGGGTGGCGGCGCGAGATAATGCTGGGCCAGGCTCTGCGACAGCTGGCTATCGTATGGCATCTGCAGCCGCTCGGCCTGACGCTTCCCTGCTGCCAACAGCCAGCGCGCAAGCTGCTTGGCGCCATAGCTCCACGCCAGCCGGCCGTGCCAGATCAGCGCCCGCGGCAAGATCACCGGGAAGATCTGCGCGCAGCGCCGCAGCAGCGCGAGCGAGCGGCGCAGCGGCTCGACATAGGGTCGCGGAGTACCGGGCTCGGCCAGCTCCTGTAGCAGGAGGTACAGGTCGACCAGCGCCGCAATCCCCTCGCCTACCACATCGCTGGACAAGCGCGTCGACTCGGCCAGCTCTAGCACCTGCTCCGCGCGAGCTAAGGCCAGTCGGCGCTCACCCCGCCGCAGCTCGTACAGGGCCAAGAGTCCGCCGACCAGGATCCGGCCGATCATGTCCTGCGAGCGCAGCACGAAGCGCTCCGACTGCAGCAAGGAGCGCCCAGCGCTCTCCAGATCGCCGCTGCGGAGAGCGCGCAGACCCTCATACAGCGGATAGGTGCGCGCAAACTGACTAAGCTGGTTGCGCTGCGCTCGCTCGAAGAGCTCAGGGCCACGGCTGCGATACAGGACCTCGTCGTCCAAGCGGAAGCCGATGATGAAGCTGAACGACAGGCCAAACATCAGCGACTGCTCATCGCCGACCTCGCGCGAGAGGACAATCAGCGGCTCCAGCTGGGCCAGCGCCAGCTCCCAGCGGGCGGCGTTGAGGTGACGCACGCTGGCGATGCGCCCAAAGTCCAGCGCGGCCCGCGTCGTTGGATGCTGCTTCAGCGAGCGCTCGGCGGCCCGCAGAAAGCTCGCGCTGCCGGGATGCAGCGGCAGCAGCCCAGCTAGGTAGCTAAAGCCTGCCAGGTAGTGTGACAGCAGGCCCGGCTCGTCGAGCTCATAGGCCAGCTCCGCCCCGTGCACCGCAGCGGCGATGCTCTGCAGCGGCCGGCCCACCCAGACGTAGGTCTCGGCTGCCCAGCGCGCCGCGTGCGCCACCTCGCGCAGGACTGCCGCTCGCTGCGCCGAGATCGGCTTGGCCCGGCCGCGCAGCCGCCGCAGCAGGATGGCCTTTAGCGACCGGGCGATCGCCGCCTGCCCCTGTGGCATCGGCAGCTGCACGTGCGCCATGAACTGCTCGAAGAGCCTAATTGCCGTCGCAAACTGCCCCAGCGCGACCTGGGCCTGAATCAGTCCGCCATAGGCCCGAGCCGACTTTTCCGGCGGCAGGAAGGCCAGCGCCTCTTCGGTAATCGCCGCCAGCAACAGCACCGTGGCCTGCTCGGTCGCACCTTGCCCAAGCGCAAACATGCCGGCCTCGACCTGATACATCGCCGCCTGACCGACCTCACCGCCGCGCTGATAGTGCTCGGCCAGTGCCGCCGCGTGCGCCGCCGAGCTGCCGTAAAGCGCCGCCATTGCCCCGGCTACCGCCAGGTGCAGCTCCCGGCGCTGCGCTGCATCGAGCTCCTGCAGCAAGCTCTCGCGAATCTTGTCGTGCGCGAATCGCCACGTCCGATCGTTGGCCTCTAGCACCGCAGCATCCGCCGCCAGGTACAGCCAGCCTTCCAGCTGCGGCTCAAAGCGACGCAGCAGATCCAAGTCCAGCTGCCGCCCCGCCACCGCCGCCAAGCGCAGGAGCGGCCGCGCTTCCTGGGGCAGCCGCGCCAGCCGTCGCTGCACAATCGCCCGGATCCCTCCCGTCAGCACATGCCGCGGCAAGCCCCGCGCCAAGATCCGCCCCAGCTCCCCCGCCTCCTCCGCCAACGCCCGCGTCACTTCGATGATGAATAAGACGTTCCCCTCCGTCTCCTCGGCCAAAAAGGCGATGAGCTCGGGGGGGGTGGACTGGGGGCCGAGGATGGCTTGGCAGAGCTCGCGGATGTCGGCGGTCTTGAGGCGCTCCAGCTTCATCACGGGAGAGCCGGGGAATTCCTTCGGTAGGTTGGGGCTCTCATCGTCGCGATAGGAAGCGAGGAGCAGGAGCGGACGGCTGGGGCAGCTGGCGGCCAGGCGACGGAGCAGGGTCAGGCTCTCGGCGTCCGCCCAGTGCAGGTCTTCGAGCAGGATGAGGAGCGGCGCGCTGTGACGGAGCAGCAGCGACTCGGCCACGCTGATCAAGCGCAGCTGAGCCGCCTGCGCGTGCAGCGCCGGAGCATCGCTGATCGGACGCTCAAGCAGCGCCTCCAGGTCCGGCACGATGGCTTTGAGCACGCTAGCTTCCAGCTCATCGAGCTCGCTGTGCAGGCACAGTGCACGCAGCACCGACTGCCAGATCGAAAACGCGCCGCCGCCTTCGCTGATCGCCTGGCCGCGCAGCGCATGCACGCCTTGCACCAGGGCATGGACGCGCAGCTCCTCCATCAGGCGGGACTTGCCGACGCCGCTCTCGCCGGCCAAAAAGCGCAGGCTGCCGCTGCCGCTCTGAGCGAGGCTCAGCGCTTCGCGTAGCTGGCTCAGCGAGTCGTCGCGGCCGACCAGGCGGGCCGACTGCAGCGCGCTCTCGCGCAGCGCGACCGACTCTGGCATGGCAGGCAGACCGACCGCCGCGGCGAGGGCGCTTAGCGTCTCATCAGCGCTCGGGCGCTGGGCCGGCACCTTGGCCAGCAAGCGACGCAGCAGCGCCTGCAGGGCCGGCTGCTCGCGCAGCTCCTGCCACGATGGCTCGCGCCGAGCGATGGCACTGATCAGGTCCGTGTCACTGTCGCTCTCGAACGGATGGCGACCGCAGAACAGCTCATAGGCCATGGCCCCGACCGCGAACAGATCCCCCGCTTCCGAGGCCGGCTGACCAAGGAACAGCTCGGGGGCCATATAGGCGATGGTGCCAGAGAGCTCGCCAGCTCTTGGCTGCGTATGCGAGCGAACCAGCGACAAGCCAAAGTCGAGCAGCTTGACCTGCCGCGCCTCGCCGCCACTTAACACCAGCACATTGGCCGGCTTCAGATCGCGATGCAGGATGCCGCGGCGGTGCAAGTACGAAAGGGCACGCAGGAGCTGCACGAGGAGCTCGACCTTGGCTTCGCGCGGCAGCGACTTGGCCGCGGCGCTCAGCGTCTGCGCGTTGTGCAAAAGCTCCATCGTGAAGAACGGCTGGCGGCGACCGACGAAGCCGTAGTCGAGGACGCTGATGATGTGGGGATGGCGCAGCGCGGCCAGGGTGCGGAACTCCTGCGCCAGAGCCAGCCGCGCCCACATGGCATTCGTCGAGCTCCGCGGCATGCCGACCGAGATGCGCACGCTGCTCGTCGTGTGCAGCCGCAGCGACTGCATCTGGGCGGCAACCGTCTTGTCCAGAAGCGAGTGGGCCAGCCCACCGGCCTGCGTCTGCTCGCTGTC
>CAZVMD010000078.1:12615-26719 GCA_964628555.1 uncultured Myxococcales bacterium
CCGTCTTGTCCAGAAGCGAGTGGGCCAGCCCACCGGCCTGCGTCTGCTCGCTGTCTCCCGCCACTCCCTCCAAGCTCAGTGCGAGGGTCGCGGCGGCGCCCAGCGAGGCACTGCGACCACCGCTGCGATCGTCGTCGTCTTCGATCGGCACCAGCTTGAGCGCGACCCGCTGGCTGGTCAGGCGATCGTAGGCGCGATAGACCGAGCCCATCCCGCCCTGTCCTAAGAGCTGCTCGATGCGATAGCGCTCGCCGATCGAGGGGGGCTGGACCTGGCTCATGACACCTCGCCCGGCGGCGCGACCAGGCAGCCCAAAGCGGCAGAGTGGTTAGCGAAGCGGAGGTCCATGTTGACGGCTCAGACTACCCCTCCTCCAAGGTAGCCGATCGTCGCCAGCCCAGCAGAGCGATTGGGCGGGCCGGCCAGCAACTAGGGATCGTAGAGCAGGATGGTTCCGCCATCGCCGACCAGCCAGGCTTCATGCGCACTGACCGGCCAGGCCTCGCGCAGCAGGTTGCTGGTCCCGCTCTTGAGCGCCTTCCACGCCTTGCCATCCCAGCGCAGGACGGTGCCGTTGGCGCCGGTGATCCAGGCGTCGTCTCGGCTGCGCCCCCAGACGGTGGTCAGGTTGGCGGTGGTGCCCGACGGAACCGCCTTCCAAGCCGCGCCGTCGAAGCGGAAGAGGGCGCCGTTGGTGGCGATGGTCCAGACGTCGTCGGCCGCGCTGCCCCAGATGCCGGACAGCGTGCCCGAGACCAGCGGCGGCTGCGGGCTCCACAGTGTGCCGTTGTAGCGGACCTGCGCGCCGCTGCTGCCCACCGCCCAGACATCCTTGGCGCCGCTGCCCCAGACGCCCAGCAGAAGCTCGCGGCTGGGCTGCGGGTTGGCGGGCGTCCACTGACTGCCGTCATAGTGCGTGATGCTGGCGGTGCCCACCGCCCAGACATCGTTGGCTGCGCTGCCCCACAGCGCCAGCAGCGAGAGGCCGATGCCCGACGGCACCGCGGCCCAGGCGTCGCCCGTGTAGTGCAGCATGGTGCCGCCGACGCCGGCCGCCCAGAGATCGTTTTCGCTGCTGCCCCAGAGGGTCAGCAGATCGAAGTCGGTACCAGACGACACCGTGCGCCAAGCGCCATCGAAGCGGAGGATGGTGCCGCCGCTACCGACCGCCCAGGCGGCGCCCGGGCCGGTGGCGAAGATGTCGTTGATGTTGGCGCGGACATCCGGGCTCTGGGCCGTCCACACGCCGTTGCCGCGCGTGAGGATGGCGCTCCCCGCGCCGACTGCCTGCAGCGGACCGCCGGTCTGGCCAAAGATGTCGAAGATCGCGCCCTTGGTGCCCGAGGACTCGGCGACAAAGGCCGTGCCGTTCCAGCGCAGCAGGTTGCCGTTGTCACCGCCGATCCAGACCTCGGTGCCGTTGCTGTAGACGCTGTGGAAGGGCGCGATGACCGGTGTGTTGACCAAGGTCCAGGCGGTGCCCGTGCCGCGCAGCACGATGCCTTGCACGCCGACCGCCCAGATTTCGCTGGCGGTATTGGCCCAGACCGCCGACAGGCCGCTGGTATAGGACGTGGGCAGCGCCGTCCAGCCAGTGCCGTTGCGATGGAAAGTCTGCCCGCCCTCGCCGACCGCCCAGATGTCGTTGTTGTCGACGCCGTGCACGTCGTTAAGCTGCACCGACATACCGACCGGATTGCGCACCCAGGTGGTGCCGTTCCAAAACACCGCCATGCCGTTGTCGCCGACCGCCCAGGCAAAGTTCTGGGTTCGCATCCACACGCCGCGCAGCGTCTCGGACACTCCCGAGGCGACAAGCGAAAAGTCGCCGCCCGTCGAGCGCAGGATGGTGCCAGCCGCCCCCACCGCCCAGATCTGCGGCGTGCCGTTTACCAGCCCGCCCGAGATGCTGTACAGGTCCTGCGTCGTCGGCGAAGCCAGATTTGCCCAGGCTTGGCCGTCGTAGCGCAGGATCAGGCCGCCGGCTCCAACCGCCCAGGCCTGGTTGCCGCTGCTCCAGATCTTGTTGAGCTGGTTGCCCTGCGGTAGCGGATTGGTCCAGCACAAGCCATCGCTGGAGCACTGGCAGAGCGGCTTGCTAAACAAGCGCTGCTGCAGCGTCGCCTCGACCCGAAAGCTGCTGCCAATCTCGATGTCGGCCTCGCCGCGGCCGTAGTGACAGCCAGCAGCGTCGCGATAGGTCGCCTCCAGGTGCAGCGGCCCGCCCTGCCCGCTCGGCACATACAGCCCGACCTGCGCCGTCTGCGCCGTGACCTCGACGGTCTGCTGGCTCTGCCCCGGGGCATCGACCACCAAGCGCAAGAGCGTCGCTCCGGCCGGCCAGCTTGGCACCCCGACCAGCAGCAGGCGCTCCTTGGGATCGCAGCTAGTCAGCGACAGCAGCGCTAGCAGCCCAAGCCAGCCGCACGCGGCAGCGGCCCTCCCCCGAGCTATTAATTTCATATTGATCTCCTACTGAACAGCTAGACTTATTTACATAAATAGGTGAAACGTCGGGACCATGTCGGGAGCCGCCGGAGGCTGCTGGCTGGCAATCACGCCACCCGCCACCCCGCCCGCCACACCGGCCGCCACCACCGTGCCGATGACCACCCAGAACCAGGCTCGCTTGTAGATCGGCTTGGCCCCGCCGGTATCGCTTAGCTTGCCCCCGTCTCCCGTTGCCCCGTTGCCGGCCTGGGGACCGACCTGAGCCCCGGCCGGCGGCGGCTCAAGCGCGGCCTGCGCCGCCTGAATCTGGACGATGTATTCCTGCGCTTTGTTGCGCAGGTTTTCATCCTCAAATTTAGTATCCAAGAACTTTTGATAGGAATCAGCCGCTTCGGCTAGCTTATTCAGCTTATGCTGCATGCGAGCAATGTTAAATAATATGCGCGGATCCGCCGCAATGCGATAAGCCGCTTGATACGATAACAGCGCATCCTCAAGCTGGCCGGCTTTGGAAAACTCACGGGCTCGGCTGACCACCGGCCGGCACGCTGCATCATCGTCGCAGCTGATGACCGCCGCGGCCGCCGAGCGCAGCAGCACAATGCTCAGCAGCGTCGGACCGAGCAGCCAGGCCAGGGGCCGCGCGCAGTAGGCTCTAGTCTTCAATCTCCATCCCCTTCTTCGGCTTCTTTTTCTTCTTCTTGGCGCTGGCTGGCGCGACCGCTGACAGCGTCAGGCTCTGCGTGCTGTCCTGATCGTTGGGCAGGCTGACGCGCGTCTCGGCGAAGCCCCGCTTGCGCAGCCGCAGGGCGGTCTCGCCGCTTCCTCTGTCTCGCTTTTCACTCCACGGTGTCTGGCCTAGCACCTGATCCTTTTCGTCGAGGACATCGGCCCCCGCCGGGGTCGTGCTCAGCGACCACTGCACGCGCTTGGCGGCAGTGCTCGCCGGCCCTGGCGCCGGTCCTGACACCGCCCCGGACGGCGCAGGCGACACCGGCGAAGTAGTTTTCGCAGTCGGCGCAGTCGAGGTCGGGGGCACCGCTGGCGCCGCCGCGACCGAGGCGGTGGGCGTCCCCGGCGGAGTCTTCTTGCCGCGCAGCCCCAGCCAGGCAGCGACGATCAGCAGCAGGCAGCCAGCGACCACAGCGACCTTTGAGATCGGCCGACTGGTGGCGGCGCGCAGCTTCTGTCCCAGCGACTGCCCCAGCGTGTTGTTGCCGAGCGACCGCGCCGAGCGCCGCGACGGGCTGGCATCGATCAGCCCCATGGCCCCGCTGACCCGACGACGAATCGCCGGCACCGAGCCCGAGACATTTAGGAGCAGCTCCGACAGCATGGCGTGTACCTGCTGCATCGTCGGCCGCTCGTCCTTCTTTTTGATCAGCAGGCGGTGGACAAACTCCACGACATCCCGCGGCAGCTTGGCGACCAGCGACGACAGCGGCGGCGGCGACAGCGTCATATGCGAAAGCAGAAGCTGGCCCATGCCCTGCTCAAGAAACGGCGGCCGCCCCGCCAGCATCTCGTACAGGATGATGCCCAGCGCGTAGACATCGGTCTTCTCGTCAACCCCGCCGGCGCCTTCGCACTGCTCGGGCGACATGTACACCGGCGTGCCGATCAGCGCATGCACCGCGGTCTGGGCCTTGTTGACGGTGTTGCTCTTGGTGAGCTTGGCGATACCAAAGTCGAGGATCTTGACCCGCTCGCCGCTCGGCGCGATGGGGTCGTCGATCAGCATCAGGTTCTCGGGCTTAAGGTCGCGATGGACGATGCCGGCGGTGTGCGCGACGGTCAGGGCATCGGCGACCTGCCAGGCGATCTGCAGCGCGGTCGCCACGTCCATGCGCTCGCCGTGCTCGTTTAAGTCGGCGATTCGCTTGGCCAGGCTGACGCCGCGCAGAAACTCCATCACCAGATAGCCGGCCCCCTCGGCGGTGTGGCCGAAGTCCGACACCTGCACGATGCTGGGATGGTCGATGCGATTGGTGGCCCGCGCTTCGTTGAAGAAGCGGTTCATCGCCTCGCGATCGTTGGCCAGGCCGTCGTGCAGGACCTTCAGCGCGACGCGGCGCTCGATGGTCTCGTGTATGGCCTCGTAGACCGAGCCCATGCCCCCCTGCCCCAGCAGGCGCACAATGCGATAGTTACCAAGGACATCGCCAGGATTCATGAGAGCCCCGGACGGCTGGGCAGCGACGCCGGGCCGGGGCCATCCCGCCTTCCCTGCGACCGGGAGAGAGCGGGACAGCCGGGACGGAGGGCCCGGGCAGAGTACGCAGCAGTCCGGCTCGATTATCGCACAAAGCGCCGGGCAAAGTCGGAGCAGCGACTAGTCGGGCGACGTGTAGGACAACGCCCCGGGCGACGCAGCAGCCAGGCGCCGAAGCCCGCAGCGCCGAGCGAGCCGGATGCGTGGTCTTGCCGCGGCCTGGCAGCGGCCTTAGAGCGGAACGATCAGGCCGAGGTTGGCAAAGCCAGCGCCGCAGAGCAGGCCGCAGCCGGCCGGAGCGTAGGGGTCGTCGGACGACAGCGGAATGCCGAACTGCCAGCCGACGGCGCTATCGGCAAACCACATGCCGCCGCTCAGCTCGATCACGCTGCGCGACAGCCGCTCGCCGACCGCCCCCAGCACGCCGCGCAGAATCGACAGCCGCCACTTGATCTGCAGCTCGCCGGTGTAGCTCGAATACGTCCCCAGCTTCACATCCGAGGTGTAGACGTTCTCCGACGTGACAGCGCCCATCGGATCGGCGCAGCCCTGCCACTCGATCGGCGCGTTGTAAAACGGCACCGCCGGATGGATGCCAGGACGCTCGGGCGCCTCGGCGCGATAGAACTGCACCTGGCTCTGGCCGTAATAGCTAAAGAGCGTGCGCAGCTCGACGGGGCCAACCGGCAGCGAGACCGCCACTTCCGGCTGCACGGCCCGCATGCCCCAGCAGTCGGCGTGGATGCGCAAGCCCGGACGCAGCGTCAGATGCGGCACCAGGCGACTGGGCAGCAGCGACATGTGATGCAGCGACAAGCCGACCACATGGCGCACGCGAAAGCTGGGCAGGCTCTCGGCCTCTAGCCGCTCACCGCCGACGAAGATCGGGCGATAGGGGTTCTCTTGGAAGCCCTTGCTGATCGTCACTTCGTAGCTGAGGGTAGCCAGCAGCCGTCGGTGCAGCACCTGCGACCAGGCACCGACGAGGTGGATCATGTGCAGCTCACCCATCAGCAGGTAGCCGGTCGGTCCCAGCCGCTTGCCGACGGTGTTGTGGCTGTAGTCGCCGCCGAAGAGCAGCGTCGTATTGTCGCGGAACAGGCTCAGGTTCAGGCGCAGCCCGGCGGCGTGCGAGAAGTAATCGCTCTCGGTTGAATAGCGATAGCTCCCCGACAGCTTGTGCTTGCTGCCGCGCCCCAGCGGCACCGCGACGTTGACGCCGGCCTCGTGTCGCAGCTCGGTAAACGGCATATCCGAGGTCACGCCTGAGGCCACCGAGGCCGAGGTGATGGCGTCCAGCAGATAGTGCCCCTGCAGCGAGACGCCCGACGGCAGATCCTGCCGCACATCGACCGATGGGTTTAGCACGCGCGTGTTGCGATCCCGCCAGTAGTTCCCCCGGAAGCTCACCTCGCCGCTGGGATTCTGCGGGATCTGCTCGGCGCGGGGGGCAGCGGCCAGCCCCAGCAGCACCGCCCAGCTCAAGGCCCAAAGACGCAGCGCTAGTTGCAGCCGCACCCGCCACCTGCCGTCGTAAAGCCGCCTTCGCTGCCGTGCCGCGAGCCCTCCCAGTGGCCGCGAAACTGCAGCTCTAGCAGGTCGCCGAAGCCCGCCGCCATGCAGCGCTCGGACAGATGCTCGCGCTGGTAAGGCTTGACCGGCACGCAGCTACCGACCGTCAGGCAAAGCGCAAGCGCAGACGCCACTTGCCACACGCGGCGAAGAGCGAGCGGCGGATCCGATGGGCGACCGAACAGGCGGCGGAAGCTCAGCATGCGCGGCGTTTTATCACGCGCAGAAGCCCGACAAAAGAAAAACCCCCGTCGCACAAGCGCTGCGGCAAAATGCCGCGGGAGCAGCCTTAACGCTCCGGACCTTATTGCAAATGACTTGCATCTCTTACCATGAGCGCATCTGGGTCACCGGCCACGCCGGTCTGCTGGGCAGCGCGCTCCTGCGCGAGCTAGAGCAGCGCGGCTATCGTCACCTGATCACCTGCAGCCGGCAGGAGCTCGATCTACGCGACGGAGGAGCCGTGGCTCGCTTCCTTGCGGCGGCGCAGCCCAGCGTCATCTTTGCCGCAGCGGCGCGAGTCGGCGGCATCTGGGCCAACAGCCAGCACGGGGCTGACTTCCTGCACGACAACCTGCAGATGCAAAACAGTGTCATCTGGGGCGCCCACCAGGCCGGTGTGCGGCGGCTGATCTTTTTGGGCAGCAGCTGCATCTATCCCCGCGAGGCGGCCCAGCCACTGCACGAGAGCGCGCTGCTCAGCGGCCCCCTGGAAGTCACCAACCGCCCCTACGCCATCGCCAAGATCGCAGGGCTGGAGCTGATCTCGACGCTGCGCACGCAGTACAGCCGCGACTATTTGTCGGTGATGCCGACCAACCTCTACGGCCCGGGCGACAACTTTCACCCGCGCGACTCGCACGTGCTGCCGGCCCTGATCCGCCGCATCGTCCTGGCCGAGCAGCAGGGCCTGCCCGAGGTCGTGGTCTGGGGCAGCGGGACGCCACTGCGCGAGTTCATGCACGTCGCCGACTGCGCCGCGGCCATCGTCTGGATCGCCGAGCACCTCGACAGCGCCCGGCTCGCCGCATCCAGCATCGGCCGCGCCGGCTTCTCGCACGTCAATGTCGGCAGCGGGCACGAGGTCAGCATCCGGGACGCAGCCGAGCTTATCGTCGAGCTAGTCGGCTACCGCGGTCGCCTGCGCTTCGACCCCGACAAGCCCGATGGCACGCCGCGCAAGCGGCTCGACTGCTCGCTGCTAAATGAGCTCGGCTTCCGCCCGCGCATCGACCTGCGGCCGGGGCTGGCCGAGACCATCGCCTGGTTCCGCGCCCAGCAAGGCCAAGGTGCCCTGCGCGGCGCCGATGTGACATAAGCAGGATCGCAGCTAGTCAGCGCCGAGCATTTTGTGGATACTGCGCGCGATATGAAGGTCCTTCACGTTGCCTCGGAAGTTGCGCCGCTGTCGAAGACAGGCGGCCTTGGAGACGTTCTGGGTGCGCTGCCGCGAGCCCTGTGCCAGACCGGCGAAGCCAGCGCCTGCGTCGTCTCGGCCCGCTATGGCTCGCTGAATCCGGGCGAGTTCGGCTTGGCGCAGCGCCTGCGCAAGCTGGCCGTGCCGTTCCTGGGCGAGACCTACGAGGTCACGCTCTACGAAGGTCGCCTGCCCGGGCCTGGCGCCCACGTGCCGCTGTACCTGATCGATCACCCGCTGTTTTCCGAGCGCCCGGGGATCTATGGCCCACCGGATCAGCCCGGCCAAGACTACGGCGACAACTGGCGCCGCTTTGGCCTGCTGTCCCGCGCTGCGCTCAGCCTGGCCGCCACGTTTGATCTGCGGCCCGATGTGGTGCATGCCCACGACTGGCCCACCGCGCTCGCCGTCTACTACGCTCGCAGCGGTCAGCACGAGCTAGGCCGACGCTTGGCGACCGTCTTTACCGTCCACAACCTGCTGTTCAAGGGCCTGTGCTCGCTGTCCGACGCCGCGGCGCTGGGCATAAAGCCGCACGATCTCGGGCCCGAGGGAGTCGAATTCTGGGGCCAGGCGGCGTTCATCAAAGCGGGCCTGAAGTTCGCCCATCGCGTCACCACGGTCAGCCCGACCTACGCCAGCGAGATCCGCAGCCCCGAGTTTGGCTACGGGCTCGAAGGCGTCATGGCTGCGCTGGGCGATCGCCTGGTCGGCATCCTCAACGGCGCCGACTACGAGCGCTGGAGTCCCTACAGCGATCCCTACCTGCCGGCCCGCTACGGCCTGCCCCCCGACAAGGCCGATGCCGACGATGAGAAGTGGGCGCAGGCCCTAGCCGGCAAGGCCCGCTGCAAGGCAGAGCTACAGCGCGAGCTGGGTCTGTCGCCGCGGCCGCGCACGCCTCTTCTGGCCACCATCTCGCGCCTCACCGATCAGAAGGGCATCGACCTCATCTGCACGCTGCTCGAAGCCGAGCTCCTGGCCGGCAGCGAGTTTCAGTGGGTCATCCTCGGTCGCGGTGAGCCCTGGCTGGAAGAGCGGCTGCGTGCGCTTGCCACCCGCTTCCCCAGCCGCGTCGCGCTGCGCCTGGCCTTTGACGAAGCGCTGTCGCATCGCACCGAGGGCGGCGCCGACTTCTTCGTGATGCCTTCGCGCTTCGAGCCCTGCGGCCTCAACCAGCTGTACAGCATGCGCTACGGCACCCCGCCGATCGTGCGCAGCACCGGTGGACTGGCCGACACCGTCGTCGATTACGACGCCCGCTCGAAGTCCGGCACCGGCTTCTGCTTTACGACCTACGATGCCGGCGCCCTGGCCCATACCATCCGGCGCGCGCTGTCGGCGTATAGTGGCGATCCCGCCGCCTTCTTGGGCCTGATGCGCCGCGCCATGCGGGCGGACTTCAGCTGGGCGCAGTCGGCGCGTGCCTATCTTCACGTGTACAAGCAGGCCCAGCTCGACAGCCACGGGGGGTAGCTCTGCGTGGAGCTCTCGCACCTTCGCTACTTCCTGGCCATCACGCAGGCCGGCAGCATCAGCGCCGCAGCCAAGAAGCTGCGCATTAGTCAGCCGGCTCTGACCGTCGCCATCCATCAGCTCGAAAAAGAGCTCTCCTGCACGCTGTTTCACCGCGACCACAACGGCGTCACCCTGACCGGGGTCGGCGCCGAGCTAGGTCGCCACGCCGAGCAGATCTTTACGCTCATCGAGCACGCCCAGCAGCAGGTGCGCACGCTGCAGCGCGGGGCCATCGGCCGCTTTGTGCTGGGCTGTCACGAGTCGCTCGGCGCCTATTTCCTGCCCGGCTTCATGTCCGAGTTCTGGCGCAGCGAGCCGCGCATCGAGCTCTCGCTGTGGAACGCGCCCTCGGCCGCTGTCGAAGACGCGGTGGTCGAGCGCAAGGTCCACTTCGGCTTGGTGGTCAACCCGCGCCGGCTGCCGGATCTGGTGATCCTCGACCTGTTCCACGATGCCGTCGATCTGTTCATCGCCGTCTCGCCCGAGGCCAGCCGGCTGTCGCTGGCCGAGGCCAAGGCGCGCATCATCGAAGGGCCGATTATCTACGCGGGCCGCGTCTCGCAGTGCGTCGAGCTGATCGAGCGCCTGGCTGGCATGCAGGTCGCTGCGCACCGCTTGCTGTCCTGCGGCGATCTCGAACTGGTCAAGAGCCTGGCCCTGGCCGGCACCGGCATTGCGCTGCTGCCCCGTCGCGTCGCTGCCTATGGTCAGCGCGGCCGGCTGGTGCGCCTGCATCCTGAGCTGCCCAACTTTCCCGACACCATCAGCCTGGTGTACCGCGCCGATCTGCCACGCACGCTGGCCGCCGGCCGCCTCAAAGAGGCCCTGGTGGCCCATGGTCGAGCGCTCGACCGCCTCGGCGATGCCCACGATCCGCATGAGCAGTCGACCGCCGAGCAGCCCCCCCTGCCCCGCTCAGCGCGCAGCCCCAGTACCGCGAGCAGCGCGTCTCCCAGTGGGCGTCGCCCGCGGAGCAAGTCCTAGCCTGCATGCCGCTCCTGCGCGACCTGGTCTTGCGCCTGTCCCGGGCCCGCCGGCGCCGGCGCTCCCCGCGACCACGCGCCTTTCGCTATGAGCGCTTTGGCGGCATCGCTCAGCTGGGCGGTCGCCTCGGCATGCCGCAGGCCCTGGTCTATGTCGATCACGACCGCGCGCGCGCGCTGGGCTATGACGCGCCGCCGCCTGGGCTGTGGCCGGCCGCCAGCGACGTCGAAGTGGACAGCGAAGCCATGGCCGCGCTGCTGGCTGAGCCGCTGTCGGCCCCGCTGGAAGCCCATCTGCAGCTGACCAACCGCTGCGCCGCCGGCTGTCAGGGCTGCTACACCGGCGCCACCGCCGAGGGCGCCCCCGCGGAGTGGGGCCTCTCGCAGTGGTGTCGCGCTCTCGATGAGCTGGCCGCGGCCGGGGTCTTCCACGTCGCCTTGGGCGGAGGTGAGTCGGCGCTCCTGCCCTGGCTAGGTGAGCTCTTGCAGCACGCCCGCGCGCGCGGCATCGTGCCCAACCTAACCACCAGCGGACTTTATGATGAGCTGATCCTGACCCGGCTGTGCGGCTGGGCTCGCGACGGGCTGTTCGGTCAGATCAACGTCTCGATCGATGGTGTCGGCGAGGACTACCGCCGCGTGCGCGGCATCGATGGCTTCGCCCAGGCCGATCGCGCCCTGGTCGCGCTGCGCCGCCACAGTCCCGAGGTCGGCATCAACTGCGTGCTGACCCGCGCCACGTTTCCGACCCTCGATCCGCTGTTCCGCTATGCCCGCCGCCGAGCCGCCAACGAGATCGAGCTCCTGCGCTTTAAGCCGGCCGGCCGCGGCGCCCGACGCGAGATCTACGCCGAGAGTCGCTGCAGCGATGAGCAGCACCGCGCGCTGTTGCCGACCGTGCTCGCGCTCAGCCGCCGCCATCGCCTGCGCGTGCGGCTCGACTGCTCGTTTACGCCGATGGTCGCTTACCACCGGCCGGCCCAGCAGTTAATGCAGTTCCTTTGCATTTATGGCTGCGCGGCCGGTGACCTACTAGTGGCCGCCCGCTCCAGCGGCGCGCTGTCGGCCTGCAGCTTCTTCCCCTCGACCGAGGCGCGCATCGACGCCCTGCGCAGCTATCGCGGCCAGCCAGAGTCGTTCGCCAGCTTTCGTCGCTACCTCGCAGCGCCGCCCGAGCCCTGTGCCAGCTGCGAATACCAGAGCCTGTGTCGCGGCGGCTGTCGAGCCGTGGCCGTACACATCAATCACGATCCACAGACCCCCGATCCCGAGTGCCCGCGCGTCCTCGCCCAGCAAGCCGCAGCGGCCGAGCAGAGCGGCGAGCCCAGCCCGATGACGCAGCGCGCAAAAACCCGACTGCCCGTGATAGCGTAGGCCCACTCATGCTGCCCGTCGCCGATCCGTTTATGTCGGCTGTCTCGCCTGCTCTGTCGGAAGGCCCCGGCGTCGTATCACCGCCGCGCGCCATCTTCGTCGTGTCCGATGCCACGGGCGAGACGGCCGAAAAAGTCGTGCGCGCCGCCCTGTCACAGTTCGAGATCGCGGAGGTCGACATCGATCTGCGCGTCTTCCCCCACCTGCGCCACGAGCACGATGTCGATACCGTGGTCCGCGAAGCCCAGACCGCC
The DNA here is from genome assembly GCA_964628555.1 of uncultured Myxococcales bacterium. Lineage (GTDB taxonomy): Bacteria > Myxococcota_A > Polyangia > Palsa-1104 > JAEUJZ01 > JAEUJZ01. The sequence continues at coordinate 24,397 of CAZVMD010000078.1, forward strand.
CACGCGCTGATCGTCTCGACGCTGGTCCGCGCCGAAGAGCGCGAGCTTCTGTTTCGCCGCTGCAGCGAACACAGCGTGCCCTGCGTCGATCTGCTGGGCTCGCTGCTCGGCTCGCTGGCCGGCTTCTTCGGCGTGCAACCGCGCGGCATTCCAGGCCTGCTGCACACCGTCTCAACGGGCTACTTCCGCCGCATGGAAGCCATCGAGTTTACCGTGCACAGCGACGACGGTCGCGAGCCCGATGCCCTGCTGCGGGCCGATCTGGTGCTGGTCGGCGTCAGCCGGACCTCCAAGACGCCGCTTTCGATCTACCTGGCGCAGAAGGGCATCAAGGTGGCCAATGTGCCGGTGGTGCTCGACGTGCCCCCGCCGCCGCAGCTAGCCGAGGTGGCGCCCGAGCGCGTCTTTGCCCTCACCATCCAGCCGGAAGCGCTGCTGTCGATCCGTCGCCAGCGCCTGCTGCGCCTGCACATGGATCTGGTGCCCGACATGAGCTACGGCCAGCGCGAGCACATCCTGCGCGAGATCTACTTCGCCCGCTCGCTGTTCGCCGCCCACCCCGGCTGGACCGTCGTCGACATCACTGGCAAGGCCATCGAAGAGACGGCGGCCGACATCCTGCGCGCCTTTTCGGCCTGGCAGGGACGACTGGCGCACCAGCCCCCCCACCCCGAGACAGACAAGTAAGTACGCCGATGAAAGCCATCCCCGGTCGCCTGTTCATCCTTGGCTTCGCGCTGGTCATCGCCTGTGTCGCGGCCATCGGTTTTCGCTCGCTCAAGCAGGCGCAGGATCGCCGCTTTGCCGTCAGCCTGCGCGCCGAGCCGGCAGCCCTGGCGCCCGACGAGCTACCGCTCGGCCGCTCGCTGGTCGTGCGCATCGAAAAGCGCAGCGCCGGTCGCTCGCCGCTGGCGGCCTGGGCGCTGCTGCTCGATGGCTCAGGTGGGCTGATTGCCGAGCTACAGCCGCTGCAGCCGCGCACGCTGGACAACGGCAAGACCGTCGAGGAGACAGTCTTTCCCGCCCAGACCAGCCAGCCCGCCGGGCGCATCATCGCCGCTGTCGTGGTGCGCATCCCCAAAGAGCAAGAGCCGGCCATGCGGGCCGCCATTACGCAGATCCTGACCGCGGTGCGCGAGCGACACGGTCAGCTGCGCGAGGCCTTCGGCAACCTGCTGCCGACCATGCGCCGCCTCGGTGGCCACGCCGAGCTAGTCCAGGGCCAGGTCCCGCCTGCCAGCCCGCGCTGAGCCCGCGCTATGCAAGCGCCCAGCCCACCGCTGGCAGTTATTGCAAACCACTTGCATTTTCTGCTTAGCAGTACTTGCAAGTCATTTGCATTACGGATCGAACAGCTGATCCTCGCGGAAGTAGGCCCTGGTCAGCGGCACTGGTGAGTCCGTTCCATCCTGCGCATAGCTTCGCGAGTACTGCACGTTCCAGTCGCTGGCCAGCGCCGGATTGAGCAGAAAGCCATCCGAGTACTTCGGGGCCTGATCGAGCGCCGTGGCGGTGTCCCCACCGATCGAAAAGGGATTGTGGTTGACCAAGGTACCCGTCATGCCGGCGTCGAACAGACCAACCATGCCCATGACGCGCGGGTCGACTCCTTCCATGCCGTACAGCGCATTGAGGGGTCCGGCGTTGAAGTAGCGCCCCAGATCCCAGTCGGTGTCGTGGGCCATCGAGATGGTCGACAGCGGCTGCCCGGCCCCACCCCCGGGCTGGATCTGCGGACCGTTGCCCGCCGTGCCGCCATAGGGATCAAGCGTCATGAAGTACTCGGGCGGAAGCTGCCCACCGGTGCGCGCCGAAGCCGCAATCGCCCAGACCCAGTGCTGCTCGCTGTCGAAGTAGCGCTGATCGGCGGTGCCAGTCAGCGCCTGCTGCTGCATCTCCTCGGTGGTCATGCCATAGGCGCGCTGATCGTCCTGGTTCTTGCGCTCGCGCGCCGCATCCAGCATCGCCTGCCGCTCGGCTGGATCGGTGGGCAGCGTAAAGCCCTCGACCGGTCGCACCGTGACGCGAATATTGTCGGACACGATGGTGATAGTGCCGTCGGGATTCTGGATCTGCTGCACGTTGTAGCTCTGCGCCGTGCGCTGCTGTTCCAGCGTGCACTGCGAGCCGTTGTCCGTCGCCACAAGCTGCGAGGTAGCCGGCGCCGTAATAACCGGGGTCGCGACCGGCGTGGTGGTCGGCACCGGTGTCGACGCGACGATCGGACTGATCGGCAAGTCACTGCTCGCCGTCGGCCGGGGCGTAGCGGTCGGCTGCACCGTCGGCTGCACCGTCGGCTGCAGGGTTGGCGCCAGCGGGGTGG
>CAZVMD010000079.1:0-26694 GCA_964628555.1 uncultured Myxococcales bacterium
CCAATAATATCCGTCAACATCTGCCGCTGTTTCTGTAGCTCAATCTCAACCTGCTCATTCCAATCTGAGTCGAGCTGGACTCGGCCCTGCTGCATGCGGACGGCGCTGTAGCCTTTGCCGAGGTTGTTGTTTTCGCGGGTGTAATCGCCTTTCATGACGTGGTCTCCTTGCTCGAATCGAAACTGGATATGGGCTGCGATCAGTTGACGAAAAACACGCCGGCTTCGTAGCCAAAGCGTAGGAACTCTTGTAAGGCAGTGCGCAGGTTGGCCAGGCGCTGCGGCTGGTGCAGGAAGTTAAAGACGCCGGGCTCGCCTTCGTCGCTGCCGCCGTGGGCGATGAGGTCGCTGCACAGCGTGCCTAGCTGGCCGTAGCCGGGCTGGCCGCAGAGGGTGGCGGTGAAGATCGGGGCGAGGTCGGCGCGCACCTGCTTGCGGGCGGCGGTGCCGCTGACGCCGAACAGGGCGCCGTCGGGCTGGCAGCGATGGCGCGGCGGGGTATTGCTGAAGGCGGCGGGGGGATCGCCGGGCTCGCCGCTGGGCACATAGCAGAAGCGCATGCAGCCGGGCTGGGTGCGGACGATCTGCACGGCGCCGGTGAAGATGCAGTCGCTGGCCAGCGGCAGGAGGTTGGCGCTGCTGCGGCCCAGGACGGTGCAGCGCTCGATCTGCAGAGTGTCAGCAAGCAGCGTAAGCGCGCTGGTGCCGGCGCCGTCGATCAGGCTGTCGCGCAGGCTGAGCGTGTTGTTGGCGGCGGTGAGGACCAGCGGCCCGCTGATGCTCTTTTCGACGTCGAGCGCAAAGGGGCCGGTCTGCGATCGCAGATGAACGCTGGGCCAGGGCGACTTCATGGCGGCGCCGTCGGGAGTGGGGAGCAGCGTGCAGTGGCGCAGGCTGAGGCGGTTCTGGCTCTTGGCGTAGATGCGCAGGGCGCCGCGGCCCAGCAGCAGGCCGTCGAGGGTCAGGCTGGCGTCGTTGCCGTCAAAGCAGATGCCGCTGTCGGGCGGCGTGGTGGTCGGCGGCGGCGGTGCGCTGCTGGCATCGAGCAGGCAAGCGGGACGCTCGCGGTTGGCGGCGCGCAAGACAAGCTGCATGCCGGTCGGCAGCGACAGCTTCTTCGGGAAGGCGTAGCGCTCGCTGTCGAGGATCTCGATGACCACGGGATTGCTGGGCGTGGTGGCAAAGCGGGTCTTGGCGGCATCGACGGCGGCTTGGATCGTTGTGCTGCCGCGGCTGGGATCGCTGGCGCAGACGAAGAAGTTGGCGACCGGCGCCGGGCTCTGCGGATCGCTGCGGTCGTAGGGACCACCGCCCAGGTCGGCGGCAAAGCCATAGCTGTAAGCGACCTTGACCTGCGCAAGCGGCGTGCCGGCGGCGGCGAGTGTGCTGATCAGCGTCGGCGAAAACTGCAGGCGGCCGAGCTCAGGATCGATGGCGACCTGCAGCTTGCCGGCCGTGTCCCACTCTGGGCTCCAGAAGCGAAGGTCGGCGATCTGCAGCTTGTCGACGGGAATCGGGGTACTAAGGCCATTGTGGCGGATACTCACAACCGGCTCATCGCCGAAGTACAGGAGCGGCTGCGCTGGGGTGGCGCTGGCTCGCTTCTGATCGACGAGCAGCATCTCGCTGAGCATGCAGCGTCCAAGTGCGATGGGCGCGGTGTATTCGTCCGCCGTGACATCCGGCAGGGCGCGGTTGGGGTTAAAAAGCGGCAGGCTGCGACCGAGGGGATCGAAGGTAAAGCGCCCCACCGTTGGATCGGGCACGGCGGGCGAGGCCTCGGGGGTGCCGGCCGAGGTTATAGCGATGCGATAGCTGCGCAGGCGAAAGAGGAACAGGCCGACGCTGGGCAGGTTGTAGCGGCCGGCGTGGCGGGGAATGTTGCGCAGCTCGGCGACGTGAAACAGGGAATCAAAGGGTCCATCCAAGCGACGCAGGGCGGGCCCGTTGCGCAGATCGACGGTGCGCGGTGGCTGCTGTGGTAGCTGCAGATGCTGCAGGCTGGCAACGAGGCGCGCGAACTCGACCAGACGCACCGGCCAAGCAGTGGTCTCGGCCGCCAGCTTGAGCAGCATGCTGCTGGTGCCCTTGCGGCGGCGATTGGACAGCAGGCTGGCGACATAGCTGCGCTGGTTGAAGCCGGGCACACCGCCCTTGGGCAGGCTGCGCACGCCAAGGAGCTCAGCGATGTAGGGCACGACCCACTCGTCACAGGTCTCGATGAACCAGTTTTCGTACAGGTCGCTGATGTTGGCGTCGACGCGGCGCAGCTCTCCTTCCATGACCGCCAGCAGAGCACGCAGGGGCTCGCCCGCTTCCAGGTCGCGCTGGCGATAGAAGGCAGGAAGCAGCGGGTAGAGAACTTCTTGGACTGACTGGCTCATGCGTCCGTCTCCGAAAGAAGGATGCCGATCGGCGGCAGCACCAAGAGCTCGGCCGGCTGCACGACATCGCTGAGCACGTCGTAAAACGTGTTGCGCGCCAGGAGCTGGGCCGGCGGCGCGGCCGCGATCGTCGGATCGTTGAGGTAGGCCAGGCGACGCAGCACGATGGCTGCGACCCCGGGCACAGCCTGCAGCGTGTTCGCTACCTCTGCCGCCGTGACAGCCTGGGCAAAGCGACGCTTGCCGAACGAAAAGGCAGCCAGCAACGCAGCGCGAGCATCGGCGAGTACCCGCGCGCCCTGGCTCCCCTTCTTGACGATCAGCTCGGCCGTGAGGCTGAAGTAGCGTGGGGCATAGCTGGCCACGGCCACCGACTGCGCCGGATCCGCGATGTCGTAGATGGCCTGCAGCAGGTTCTGGTGCACCGCGGAGTCAGTGTCGATCTTGGCGCCATCGCTGCCGGCCACAGTGATGTGGACGATGCGCGAGCGGCCATTCCACACCGCCTGCGCGTAGGCCTTGGCGATGCCGGGGAAGGCGCTGGCGAAGCTCTCGTAGTCGGACAGCGTGACGATGCGACCGAGGAGCAGCGTCTCTAGCGGGGCGTTCCGGCGTCCCTCGTCGATCGTCTCGGGCGTGCTGTTGCCGGTGGTGGCCAGTGGGTTTGTGACGCTGCGAATGCCCAGCGGGCGCGTCTTGAAGAGTGACACGCGGCCCGCGGCAATGGCACCGAGAGAAGCATCGCAGGTGCGATAGGTGGCGACGATATTTTCACGACCAGTAGGCAGGCGGGCGCCGTGCTCGCCATCGCCAAAGATGACCTGCGTGGTGCCGTCGTCTTCGACGCGCAGGGTGAAGCGCTGGCTGCGACCATCCAGGCTCCACAGGGAAGGCGCCTCCTGCCACGGCACGCCGTTTACGGTCATGCTGACGGTGCTATCGGTGCCATCAGCGCTGCTGGCAGACAGAAAGGTGACGTTGGGAACCTTGAGCACGAAGCGCTGGTTGGGCTGCGAGGCATCGCCGCTGCCGAGCACCTCGGCGGCCACCGTCTCGCCGTGCGAGGCCAGAACGACGTTGGCGTTGATGCGCACGCTCGATCGCAGATAGGTATGTTTGAGGCCGCTGGCGAGGCGCAGCGTGGTATTGCCCGCCGCGTGGTAGACATCGCCCAGGAGTGCGACCTCATCGCGCTGCACCTCGGGCGCATTGGCCTGCACACCGTGGACCCACACCGGCTGGCCAGGAGACAGGCCCATGGCCATGCCGTTGAGTGTGACCACTCCTTCGCCCGCTCCGAGCTCGGTCTCGACGGGCAGCGGGGCCAAGCGCAGGCGCTCGCTCTGCACGTAGGCGGCGGTGGTGCGGAACGAGAGCGCCGCTGGACGATCGGCCCCTGACAGGGGGCCAGCAAGATTTTGCGGACTGGCGAGCAGCAGGCCGGTGGCTTTGCCGCTGATGGCAAACTCAGACAGCGCACCTTCGATCACGCCAAGGACGAAGTACACAGCGGACACGCTGGGGCCGCGGAAATACACCCAGCTGCCCGGCACCACCTCGGGCACGCTGCGCTCCAGGAACACGTCGGCACCGAGCGTCAGGAACAGATCATAGCTCCCGCCGGTCTTGGAAACCGAGCGCTCCCAGATCGGGCGCGGCGTAGAAGCATCCCAGTCTAGGTCGCCGCCACTGCCATAAGGATAGTGGACGCCGGCCCTGTCCAAGGATGGGTAGTATGGCGCGCTATTGCCGAAGAAGCCGACGCGCTGGCGTAGCGCATAGACCTCGATCTGCTCGGGCGCGCTGCGCACCACTTCCGCGGCGTACTTCAGAAGCTCGCCCTCATCCCAGCGCTGCAGCGCGATCTGCGAGCGCAGAGCCGACTCGCTCCAGCTGTGCTTTACGATGCGCTGCTCGACGTAGTCGCGACTCAGGGCGTTGGGCACGATGTCGATCTCGCCGGCCGGCAGGCTCGGCTCGGGCAGCGGCGGCAGCGGCGTGATGGCATCGGCCGAGAAGTCGATTCGCGTGCGCTGATTCACGCTGTCCGCGGTCACGCGATTCACGCTTAGCGCCAGCGTCTTGAGAGTACTGCGGCGATCCAGCAGCAGTAGGACGTCACCCGCCTTGAGGTTCAAGCTGCCACCCGCCAGGTACAGAAAGCTGCGCGGGCCACTGTTGCCTTCCAGATGAACGCCGCCGCTGTCCTCGATCAGCGCCAGGTCCTGCGGCTGCGTTAGCCGAGGCCGCAGCTCATTGTTGGCGCCGCGGGCATCGAAGGTGCTCAGGGTCTCGAAGACCTGCGGTCGCTCACCAGAGCCGGGCAGGCTCTCGACTTTGGTGCCTTGCGGAATGTTGGCGATGGGCAGCGCACCGGCGGTGTCGTCGGCCGAAAATGCCAGATAGACGGTGGCCGCAACCCCAGGGTGCAGCTCGTGACCGCAGGCGCGCGCGAGCTCCAGGATCGAGCGTCGCTCAGTAGCGGTGCGCAGAAACCCTTCGTTGAGAATGCGCTCTTGATAGAAGGTCAGGACATCGAGACTGGTGGCCCAGGCATCGAGCAGAGCCAGCGTTGGGTCGTTGGCGGCTCGACTGGTCAGCGCGGAGAGCGGGCGCAGCGTGGCCGTCGCATCGTAGGGGGGCACGGCCTGCTGCGGTAGCTGCGCCAGCATTCGCGACTTGAACAAGCTGTAGGTCGCCATCCGGTAGGACAGCGATGACAGCGCCGGGGCGTTACTCAGGCTCGGCTCGGCGGCCTCGGCCGAGGCGCAGTCGCAGCGCTGCGACAGGTCGCTTGGGTTGCTCATAGTCCTCCCTCAAGCTGAAAGTCGATGCGGCCGAAGCTGGCCACTCCCGGGATGCTGCCCAAGCGCGCGAGCTCACCTGGACCGACGGCTATCTTGCCGGTCGGTAGCTCGTTGCGCGTAGCGCCCAGCCGCTGGAAGCGGTTGTTGGGGTTGGTCGGGCTGCTATCGACCCATAGCACCCCCGGCACTTGACTGATGGTCGCCAGGACCGGCCCCAGATAGACCGACTGGCCAAAGCCGAAGTTATCGGGATAAAAGAAGCCGCGCTGGCCGCTCTGCAGCACGACATCGCTGAACAGCTGCACCAGGGCATCGCGCACCGCGCCGCGGCCTGCCTCGTCAGCCAGATGCACGGTCAGGGCGATATCGAGCGCGACAAAGGTCGCCGGCACAATCACGATCTCGGTCCCGGTGAGGCGAAAGCGCTCTAGGTACTCGCGCAGGCCTTGCTTAAATGCGCTATCGATGGCCAGGCCGCTCCGGCGCAGCACGGCGAGAAACACCGTGCGACCAGCGCCGGTAAAGCGCCACTCGCCAGCCGCTAGCTGCACGTCGGGATAGCCCTGGGCGAGGGAGGCAAAGTCCTCTGCAGTGATGGCGCGCTCTTGAATGCGGAAGGCCTGAGGCGCGTTGAGGCGCACCTCAGAGACCGGCTCGGGATCTTGTCCACCCGAGGCGGGCAGCAGGTTGCGCACGCCACGCAGGGCCGTAAGGTCGGGCGCGATGATGTGATAGATGCCATCGGTCGCCACGTTGCCGGCTGTACCGTTGCCAACGCGATAGCTGGCCAAATAGGAGCCGGCCGGCGCACGCCCCAGGGTGCCATCACCAAAGCGCAGCGTAGCCTGCTGTTCTTCGCTGACCTCAACGACAAACTTGCGCTCCTCGGCACTGCTGTGCAGGAGGTCAGCGCTCGCTCGCCACAGGTTGCCGCTGCTATCGAAGAGCTGCACGCAGGGCAGAGCAGCCTTGGCATCCTGCAGCAGCAGACGGCTGGCCGGCAAGGTAGCCAGCTCGGCGCTGCTCTGATCCGTGTGATACGTCAGAGGACCGCGCGACAGCTGCGGCCGATAGCGCAGGCCACTGGTCGGCGCGGCAGGTATCAGCGGCTCCAGCGGAATGCTCTGCCCATGGTCGACGAGGACCACGTTGCCAAAGGCTTGGCTGACATCCGAGACAGCGCTGCCCGCGATGCGCGTCGACAAGGTCAGGCTGGCTGGCAGGGCGTCGCTAGTGTGCCACTCGATCTCAACGACATTCTGGCGGGTTAGGCGATCTTGGGTCGGTGTCACCTTGGTCAGTCGCACCGCATAGCGATGGGTCGGATCCACGTCATCGCTGCGTCCGCTCTGAGGGTTTTTGACCTCGGCCAGGATCAACAGATCGTCCTTGGCCAGCGCCAGTCCGCTGTCCACCAGGGTGGCACGAGTAGCCCCGACCGGCAGGCAGCACTGCGCGTCGCCCCAGGTGTAAAACGACATGACGTTGTGCGCCCCGCGCAGCGTAGTGTCGAGCAGCGGCTCGAACACCGCGGCGTTGTACTGCAGGCGGAGCTCGTCGAGCAGCGCGGTCGGCGGGCTGGTTCCCGACTGTGCCAGCGCCATCGGCAGGCTGCCACAGCGACTGAGAAACCAGGTCTGCGTCGCAGGCAAGCTCACCGTGCTGCCGCTGGCCACCTGCACGCAGACCAGGGCCCGTGCGTTGTTGCCCTCGTGCATCAGGTAGTCCAGCAAGCGGGCGTGTCGCCGCACCGAGACGCGGCGCCGCGCAGTGCCCAGATACGCCTCGGTACCGACGGCATCTTGGTAGTAGCTGAGCTGATCCGCGGCATAGGCAAGCAGCTCGACCAGCACCGTGCTGAGCTCGGCGGCGTTGCTGTCTTGAAACTCGGTCGACAGGCTCGCCAGGCGGTCGAGCATCAAGCGGCGAAGGCTGAAGTAGTCCTTGGCCAGATAGTCGATCGTCGGCTCGCTCGTCGCTGGCGCGGTCGCTGCGCTGGTTGCTGCGCAGTCCACATTAGTGATCGTATTGGTCTGAAAGGAAAAATCGATCGACAGCAGATACAGATCAAAGCTGCTGTCATCCGAGGGGATCACCCGCAGCGTGTACTGCCCGGGGTCCTGCACCGGACCCGTGGTCAGGGTGATGGAGGTCGTTCCCGTCGCAACCGCCGTCACCGGGATGGTGGAGCCGCGCAGACCTCCCTGGATGCTGAAGTTGCTGGCTGCCCAGGTCAGTCCCGCTGCCAGGTCGGTGAGAAACTGCACCGTCAGGCTGCCGCTCTCCGCTACGACCAAATAGTCGATGGCGTTGAGCAGCGGCTTGCCGCTCATGCCGACGTTGGCGCGCAACAGAGCGCGGCGATTTTCCTGTCCGCAGCAGTAGATCGCGGCCATGTCAAAACTCCCGTGAAAACTGCGCGGTCTGACGCAGCTGACTGCGGCGCACGACGTATTGCACCGTCACCTGCACGACGTTTTCCTTCAGCTCGATCGCGACTCCCTCGATCTGCGCTTTGTCGGCCAGCCACTGCTGCAGCGCCGCGTGCACCGTGTGCTGAATCGCCGCGGACAGCGCATCGTTGCCAGGCGCGAACACCAGGCCACGCAGTCCGCTGCCGAAGGTCGGCCGGTTAACCCGCTCCTGCGGGCTGGTGAACAGCACCTGCTCGATCAGCTCGCGAATGTGTTCATCACCGCTGCTGACCGCCGTCTGACCGCGTAGGTCGACGCGAAATGGAAAGGAGACGGCCATCACTCCCCCCTAACTCGAGTTTGGCTGCTGCTGATCACAGGTGGTCCCTGTGGGATCTGATCGGCAGAGCGACACAGGCCACCTGAAGTTTGCAAGAGGGCCGGCTGGCCTTCGATGCGCACGCGCTGAGCGGCCAAAAGCCAGGTTACGCTGGCACAGGGCTGCGGCTTGACACCGACGACGAAGCCACAACCTGCCACCACCGACTGATCTTTGAGCGTCACGGCTGGCTGCTGGTTTAGGCGGACGCGCGCGCTTGGCGAGGTCGCCTGCACCGGGCCGCCATGCGGACACTGCGCCACAAAACCGAACTGCAGCAGGCTACCGCTCATCACGTCACCTCTAGCGCAGTGCCGTTGATCGCGGTCTTGCCGTTGGCCAGCTTGATGTTGGCGACGGGACCCGCGGCGATTTCTATTTCATTATCCGAAATGACAATCTTTTGACCGGCCGGCGTGGTCAGGGTGATCGACTTCTTGCTGTCATCCAGCACGATCGAGAGGCGACCGGGCGTAGCGAGCACCACCTGCTGCCCATTCTTCTGAGTCAAGGTACTGGGCATGTCTTCGGCCTTGAGGAAATAGCAGCCAGACCAGATCGGGTGGTCGATGTCGCCCTGCTCAAACTCAATCCACACGCCGCTGCCGACCGGCGGCAGAGCAAAGAAGCAGCAGTCCTTTCCAGCGAACGGCAGCGATGGCAGCGCCCAGCCGCCCGCTGAGTCGCCGGTGATGTTGGGTACGCGGGCCTGGATGCGCCCAAGCCCGAGCGGATCGCTGATCGAATCAACGATGCCGCGGTACTTGCCGAAGTAGCGCTTGCGCTCGATCATCACGAGAACCTCGTCACGGTGCTACCGGTTGATTCCCGGCTGAGCGTGAAGCTCTGAGTACTGTTCATCTTCTCGAAGTGGTACTGCACGCGGCGAACGTAGTACTTGCCGTCAAAGGTGTTGCCGAGCCCGCGCACCCCCACCACGTAGTTGGGGCGAAGAATCGCGCCGTAGTCCTGGGTGTCGAGCACGCCGTCAAGCGTGACCGCGTTCGCCAAGCTATCCACGACGGCCTGCGCCGCCACGCTGGCCCGCTCGCTGCTATCGATGACCGTGCTGGTCTCAAGCAGGACGCGCTGCGGATCTTCTGGCTTGGCGGCGAGCGCTGCGCGGCTCGATGCCACCTTGCGGTAGAGCACTGGCCGCCCCGTCTTGGCATCGCTGTAGTCAACGGCTGCAGCCCCTGGCTGGAAGGCGTTGTACGTCGCCCGCAGCGATTTGACATTGGTGGCGGCGCCAGCATTGCAGGTCAGCGTGGGTAGCCCCAGGTCGGTCCGACTCTCTGGCCCGAAGTAGGCGCGCGGTCCGCTGGCGCTGGACTCAATGAGAAAGATGTAGCCGTTGCGACTCGCCAGCTCGCGCAGAAAAGCCAGATCCGTCCCCAGCTGATGCGTCGACAGGTCGGTAGAGTCAGCGCTGTCGCGCGTCTCGATGACTTGGCTCTGCAGCTGCAGGTCGCTGTATCCACCCAGTACCTGCCGCGCCACGCTCGAGTCCTTGAGGTTCTTGAATATGGCGCGCTTCTCTTCCAGATCGAGCATCACCGTAAGATCGCGGCCCATGACCTGCAGGTCGGTCGAGCCAGGCTGCTGCGACACCACAGCCTCTAGGTGGGTGATGACCCCATCGAACAAGACCACTGGCTGCCCGGCAACGGTTAGCGACAGGCGGCAGCGATTGAACGGCTCAAAGACGCGGCTGCGCAATAGATCGAACTCACTGTGCTGCGCCTGTTTCAGGCGAAACATGAGCTGAAAGCCGATGCCGTTGTCTACGTCAGCGCTCACGTCAATGCTGACCAACGTGCGCAGCGCCTCGGACGGAGCTTCCTCCGGCTTGCTCTTGCCAATGAACAGCGAATAGTTGGTGCTGGCCACGCTCGCTACCTCACGGACGGCCCAGGGAGATGCGCAGGATGCGCCCGATGGTGTCAGTCAGCTCGCGCGGCCGCATGACGCCGTTGCTATCGCAGACCCGCCAGTACTGCGTCGGGTCATTGAGGTAGCGGGCCACGATGGCATCGATGCGCTCTCCGGCTTGCACCACGTGCTCCTGCAGCAGCGTGCCTTCGTCACCAGCCGGCAGCAGGCGGCGCTTGTTGTACACGACCAGCCGCGGATTGCCATCGCTGTCGCTGGTCGACAGCGTGGCTGTGCCAAGACTGTAGTAGCGGCTTGTGGGGTCAAACATCACAGCTCCTTAGGTGACTGAGCGGCCCTTCGCGCCGGGGAACAGCACCGACAAGATGCTGCTGACTCCCGCGGTGAGATAGTTCTGCCGCGCCAGGGCCTCTTTGGCGGTGTGGTGCGCGAGGAACAGCGCGCCCCCGGGACTGTCGAAGCCGAGGTCGGTATAGGTGAGCACTCGCAGCGTGAGCTGGACCTTGGCGCGGATCGGATTCAGCGAGGCGTCAAAGGCCTCCTCCGTGACCGAGAGCCCTTGCAGCTCGACCGGCAAGATGCGGCTGGGTCCCCAGACGAAGAGGGTCAGCGGCACCTGCGCCGGCACGAACTTGCCGCTGCCGCTTCGGATCAGCGCCGACTGGTCCAGCATTTCCTTCGACTCGGGATAGAGCAGCAGCTCTAGCGCAGAGAGGACCGGCAAGATGCCGACCTGCCCAACCAAGACCTTGCCTTCGGCCAGCTGATCGGTGGCATCGATCTCGGCATCGAAGCGCAGGGTCTCGGTCGGAGGACCATAGAACGCGACTGGCTGACCGAAGTCACCGCCATAGGTCTGGGCCTCCAGGCTGCGACTCAGCGTGTCGGGGTTGTATTGAAAGGCGATGACACTGCGTGGATCGCCGGTGGCCTCCAGCGTGACCAGAGCGCCTTTGAGAACCCGAGGACTGGCGGGCGAAGTACTCATCGTGTCCCCTTCTTTTCACTCGCTGCAGCGGATGGCTGGGCAGCGGCGCTGGGTGTAGACGAGGGGCTGGCTGCGGCCGAGCTTGCTGCCGGCGGAGCGAGCTGACTCACCAAGCTGGCAACGATCGATCGCGCGAGCTCCTGCCCCAAGGCTCGCGGCGAGCTGGCAGCCGGTGCTGGAAGGGGCGGCAGGCTCAGTCGCGACAGCCCAGAGCGTGGACGAGCCGCAAGCTGCGACTGCACAGACTCGCTCTGCAACAGCAGCGCAAGCTCACTGCGCAGGGCGCTGTCGAAGTGTCGCCGATCCAGGCCGGCAAATGCGGCTCCGTCCAGTACGACATCGTCGATCTGCAGCTCGATGGCGCGCGGCAGCGCTGGCCGATGACTCACGGCGCGCCCCCTAGCTCGACGGGATTGTAGGGTTTCTCTAGCTTGTCGTACTCGCTGTGCACCGCTTCCGCGAGGTGCTGCATGTTGAGCGGCAGTCCCTGGTCGGCGGCCAGAAACGCGGCGTTGAGCGCGATGTTGCGGATGTTGCCGCCGGTAAGTGGCAGCCGAGCCAAGCGCCCGACATCGATGTTGTGCTGCGGTAGCTGCGGCGGCAGGGCGCGACGCCAGATCACGCCTCGCTGCTCGCTGTCTGGGAACGGGAACTGCACCACAAAGCGCAAGCGCCGCAGAAACGCGTCATCGAGTGCGCTCTTCAGATTGGTGGTCAGGATCGCCAGCCCGCGATACTGCTCCATGCGCTGCAGCAGGTAGCTGACCTCGATGTTGGCGTAGCGATCGTGGCTGTCTTTGACCTCGCTGCGCTTGCCAAAGAGGGCATCGGCCTCGTCGAACAGCAGCACCGCACCACCGGCCTCAGCCGCATCGAAGACGCGGCGCAGGTTCTTCTCGGTCTCACCGATGTACTTGCTGACCAGCTGGCTGAGGTCGATCTGATACAGGTCGAGGTTCAGCTCGTGCGCCAGGACCTCCGCCGCCAGCGTCTTGCCGGTGCCGCTGGAGCCGGCGAAGAGCACGCTGATGCCGAGGCCGCGCCGCTGCTGCAAACCTAGCCCCCACTCTTCGTAGACGTGCTGCCGGTGGCGAACCTGGGCTGCGATCATGCGCAGCGTGCGCTCAAGCTCAGGCGGCACCACCAGATCGCGCCAGCTGGCTCGCGGTGTCACGCGCTGGGCCAAGCCATCCAGCTGTGTGCGGGCTCGGCTCCGACAGGCAAGCCAGGCCGCCTGCGCGAGCGGCAAGGCGGGCTCGGCCGCAGTCTGTGCCAAGGCCGAGGTGGCGACAGCTGCGATGGTGGCGCCCCCCAGATCGAAGTGTGCGACGAGCCGCGACACAAAGGGAAGCTGTTCAGGCGGCAGCGCAGCGAACTGTGCCTGCCAGAGCTGAAGCTGCTCGTGGTGTGTCGGCTTGCTGACCTCGATGCGCAGGTGCTCTTCACGCCGCAGGGGCAGCGCTTCGCTGGCAACGATGAAGAGCGGTCCGCGGACGCGATCACAGAAGGCACGTGCAACCTGGCCAAACTCGCTCGCACTTAGGTCGCCGCAGTGCAGCAGCAGCGCACGCGGGCCGAGCGTACTTTCGCGCTGCCAGTGCAAGAGCAGCTGTTCGCGATCGGCTGGCGCCAGAGGCAAGTCGCTAGCATGCACCAGGTATAGGTGATGCCGCAGCGCGGCACAGGCCGTCGCCGCGATCTGCACCGCGGCCCCAAGGTCTTGACCAAACAGCTGAACCTGACCACTCGCTGCCACTCCGTCTGCAGCGGCCGACCCCGCGCCGAGCGTCTCGTACCCAGCCCGCAAGTAGTGAATGACCTGCAGCACGCTCGGCTGCTGCGACTCGGGTAGCTCACCGACCAGCTCGACCGGCTGCAGCAGGCTCTGCAGCCGAGGATCCAGATAGTCGAGCCCGAGCAGGGAATGCAGCACGCGCTCTTCGAGCCGCAGCGGCTGCTGCAGCAGGCTGTCATCACCCAAGAGCTGGATCAGCATGTGCCGTCGCAGCGGAGCGACGGGCAGCAGCGCACTCCAGTGCGGCTGCGGCAGCGTGGCGAGGGCGAGGGCAAAGGTCGGGCTGCCACGGCTTGCGCCCGGCGTTGCCGCACAGGTCGCCGCGAGCTTGTCGTCGATCTCCACTCCCAGACAGAGCAGGAGCAGCGCCCGCTCGAAGCTCGACAGACCGCAGTGCAAGCACAGGATATCAAGCGGCGATAGCTGGCTGAGAGACTGCCGCAGCGCAAGCTCGGTCGCTTCGGCCGTATGCAGAGCAGCCAGGCTCTCGGCATGCTCTTCTGGCGAGCGAGCCGCGTAGTGCTGGAGGCGCACACGAATGACGGCGACTGCTGCGAGCAGGTACTGCTGGTTCTCGGCCAGCGCTGTGGCCAGCGGGTTCATGTCACCGTCACCTGCTGCGCCGTATCAAAGCTGGGCGGGGTGGCGCTGTAGTCCGACACCACCAGGCTGTCCACTTCGTCGACGCGCAAGCGGACAAAGTAGGTCCCGGGCGCGGGCACCTCGCCGGCCGGCAGCGGAAAGGAAAGTGAGTTGGTCTTGGTGGCATGAACATCTGACGCAAGCTCGCGATCGCCAACCAGGAGGGCGGCGCGCTGACTGGGCCAGACCTGCGGGCTGCAGGTCACCGTGAAGGTGGCTGGCTTGGGAGGAGTCATGGTCGGGGCCGTGTAGCGCACGCTCAGGATGCGCGGGGCCAGCGTGAAGGCCAGGGCGTTGCTGTTCACCACGCGCACCGGTGGTCCCGCACTCGTGAGCTTGGCCGTCGCCAGGTACACGCCGGCCGGCCAGGTGTCTTGCGCAAGCGGCAGCTGCACGCTAAGCGCCGTCGCCGACTTGGCCAGCAGAGTGAGCGGCGCCATGGTGGTCGCCACCGACTGACAGAAGAACGACAGAGCCGGATCGCCAAGGTTGAGGTTCTGCCCGTTGAACACCAAGACATCGCCCGGCACATCGGCAGCCGGCGGCGTGGGGAACAGCATCCGCGGCACACCGATGCGCGCACTCGGCTGGTTCTTGGGCAGGGTCAGGCTCAGCAGCGTTGGGATGGGTGGGATCTCCGAAGGCTGCACACCCAGGCCGCGCGACAGCACTGGCAGCGCCGCGTTATCCGATAGCGCGCTGTCGATCAGCACCACCGTCACCTGATAGACGGCCGAGACACGAAACTTAGACTGGAACATCGTCCACAGCTTCGACATCTCGTCGATGGTCAGCATCTGCAGGCTGATGCGCAGGCGCTCGACCTGGTTGGGCAGATCGCTGCCGGTCAGCTGCGTCTTGAAGGTGGCGATGGCGGCGGCGATGCTGATCTTTGAGATCACCGCGAAGTCGTGCAGCAGGCTCATCGCCCGCCCAAGTAGGCGGTGCGCCAGCAGGTCATCGTTGCCCTTGGCGTAGGCCGTGATCAGGTAGTGCAGGTTGATGGCCAAAGGCGCGCGCTGATCTTCAAGACGCTGCCCTCGGGCTGGGTCGGCGCCTCGCCAGGCGGCGTTGGGCGTGATCGAGTACAGAAACACATTGAGCCGGTTCTTGGTGCCATCGGTGGCCATCTGATCCAAGGGCAGGCTGGTCACCTCGGCATCCGAGAGCTCGGGCTCCCCGGGAAAGCGGGGGGCCGTGACCTTGCCAAGGACATTGACCAGCGCGCCAGTGACGGCGGCTACGGCCATCGAGTTGCTCATGATCGCCTCCCACTCGACTGCCGCAAGAGCTCCGCCATGCTGGTGCGGTTGGCACCCTTGGTGGCGGGACCGGCGGCTCCTGGCGGGCGCACGGGGGCAGGGTTGGCCCGCACCTCAATGCGACCGATGCTGATGCGTATCGGCGCCGCCTCGCGCTGTGACGACGACGGACCGACTGCTGCCTGGCGCTGGGCCGGACCCCACGCAGGCTCGGCAGCGGCAGGCCCTGCGGCAGCTGCGTCCGGGACTGCGGCCGCGCGAGCCAACTGACCGGGCACCTTGGCCACGACATCGATGGCGGCCAGGTTCCCCTGGGGATTGGGCGGGGCGGGCGGGTTGGCCACGCTGAGCGCGGGCACAAGTGGCGGCGCGGCAGCGCTGGGCTGCGGCCACGCGGCCGGCGCGGTCACACCCGCTGGCTCTGCACTCAACGCTGGCGTACGCCGCTCGACGGCGGCTGTCGCGCTGCGCGGCTCCACGGCGGGTGCGCTCCCCCGCAGCTCCGGCGCGGCCAAGTCTTCGGCCGGTTCGCGCTCTGCGACGTGACCCTCGCCCGCTGAGCCTCTGGAAAAGGGCAGCCCGGCCGATGGAGTATGCGGCAGCGCTGCCCTGGCCAGCGGAGCAGCGGTCTTCAGCCTGCCGCTGTCCTCCGATGGCTCTGGAAACGACGATGCGGTAGCCGGCGGAGCCACCGGGCCTGACTGCACTAGCCGACCTGTCGCCGCAGCGGGACGATTGGCAGGCGGCGCCTCTACGCTCGCTAGCGTAGGCGGTGCAAGCTGTGTCGCCGGTGCAGCCAGCCTCTCGACCGGATCCCCTTCTGCGCTGGTCGCAGGTGCCGCTGGCTCAGCGAGAGACGCGTACTTGGTCGGCAGTCGTGGCTGGACCTGCGGCAGTCGGCCGCTTAGTCGATCGACATGACGAGAAAGCAGGTTCTTCATGCCCGCACCAGCTGCAAGTACGCCTGTCGCTTGCGCGGTGAAAGCGACAGCACCACGCTCTCACTCCAGCCATAGGCCTGCGCCAGCACATGCACTTCCGAGAGGAGCCGCTGCGCCCGCACGTGCAGCTCCTTGCTAAAGAAGGTGGCGCTATCCAGCACTAGAGCCCAGCTGTGCTGACAGTCGGGGCAGTGCAAGTCCAAGCTGATCTCCGACAGTGGATCGGCCAAAAGAAGCTGCCGACCTAGCTCCTCAATCACCTCTGCTGGCAGGGCCTCGCTGGGCACGGCCTGTCCCGCGCAGGTGGCAAAGCGGATGCAGCGCTGCGCCAGAAGCTGCGCCGCTCGCTCTGGCTGCGCAGGTGCTAGCTCCTCGATAGCTCGCAGATCGCAGCTGTCCAGCAGGCGAAAGCCGATGTGGTAGTCGGCCAGCCCAAACGCGAGCTCGCGGTTGTCATCGCTCTCGCCCGGGGCCGGTCCGCGGCGGCAGAGCTCGTCGAGTGCCAGATCAAACTGCAGCGGGCTGCCGCAGGCCGGACAGGAGGCAAAGCAGGGCAGCGCTGCACCAAAGTTGATCCGGTGCAGGCGCAGTAGATACGCATCCCGCCGGCCAAGCGGCATGTGACTGAAGGCCTCGCGCGACTTCTCAGGATAGCCATGCGCAAGCAGCGTCAGCGCCCGCTCGCTGACTCGCTGCTCGGCGCTGAGATCCCAGAGCTCGACGATCTCTTTGGCAGACAGTACGTGCATGGCGAACTACGGCGCGATGTTCGGCTCGGTCGGCTCGGGCACCGTCACGTCGCGCTCCCAGCCTTCGTTTTCGATCTTGATGTGCTCGATCAGCACCGCGTTGGCGTTGGCATCCAGGTCGCCGCTGGCCTGAAACTCCGATACCCAGCAGCGATACAGCTGATAGACGATGGCCACCTGTCCCGCCTCGTTGAGCACCTCGATCACCAGGCCCTTGCGGAAGTCCTTCAAGGACACCTCGGAGCCCAGGCCATTGCCCAGATGCCAGACCTTGTTGGCCCAGTTCTGGAACTCCAGATCGTGGGTGACGCCGCGCTCCAGCGTGATGGCGTCATACTCGGTGCGGCCGGGCGACTTGCGGCTGGTGCTGGGATCACCGCCCTCGCGATGCTTGACGACTTCGGTGGTCCGCTTCAGGCCGCTGACCTTGGACACACCGGCGACATAGCGACCATCCCACTTCACGCGGAACTTGAAGTTCTTGTAGGGATCGAAACGCTGAGGATTGATGCTGAACTGAGCCATACTGTCTCCTTATGCGCTCTGACCAGCCATTTGCTGGAGCTGAATCACAATGAACTCGGCCGGCTTGACGGGCGCGAAGCCGACGATGACGTTGACCACACCCTGATTGATGTCGCTCTGCGTCGTGGTCTGGGAATCGCACTTCACAAAGTAGGCATCGGTAGGCCGCTGCCCCTGGAAGGCGCCCTGACGGAACAGGTCCTGCATGAAGGCCGCGATGTTCAGGCGTAGCTGCGCCCACAGCGGCTCGGCATTCGGCTCGAACACCGCCCACTGCGTGCCGCGGTACAGCGACTCTTCGATGTACAGCGCCAGGCGCCGCACCGGCAGATACTTCCACTCCGAGGCCAGGCGATCATCGCCTTGCAGCGTGCGCGCCCCCCACAGCACACGCAGCCCACCCGGCAAGAGCCGCAGGCAGTTTATGCCCAGCGGATTCAGCTCGCCGTTTTCCTGATCCGTGAGCTGATAGCCAAGCTGCGGCACACCGAGCAGCGTCGCTTCTTGACCGGCGGCGGCTTTCCATACTCCGGCCGCGCCATCGACCCGCGCGATGACACCGGCGACAGCGCCGCAAGCCGCGAAGGTCTCTAGCTGCTGGCCGCGCAGCGGATTGGGCTGCACGATGCGCGGGAAATACAGCGCGGCATTTTTGCTGCGCGTGCCTAGGTTGTCTTTAGTCGGGTCGGTAAACTGCGCCTTGGCGATGGCCTTGTCGACCCAGCCGCTCGGCGGATCGAGGATCAGGATCGCGCGCCGCGCTTCGCAGAACACCGCCGCTGCCGACACCAGACTGAGCTCAATATCCCCGCCGGGATACGAGTGCGGCGGAATGCACAGCAGGTTGAACTGATCGGCCAGCTTGAGCGCATACAGGCCCTGCTTGTTCGCTTCCAGTCCCGCCCCAATGAACTGCGCCTGGGTCAGCGCAGAGCCATCGGTTATGCCCATCGCCGCCGCAGCGCGGGCAGCATCCAGCGCAGCCTGCGCCAGGGTGATATCTGCCGCGATGCCAGAGGCGATGGCGGCGGCCAAGAGCTTTTCTTTGGCCCCCACCGGATCGTCTCCCCCCGTCGGAGCAGTGGTCGTAACAGGTGGCACCGCGCCGTTCCAGACCACCAGGCTGGACTGCAGGTTCAGCACCCGATCGACCCGCTGTGGCCCGTCCTGCAGTGTCAGGTTGCGGAAGGTCTCGACGCGGCCATTGCCTCCCAGATCGCGGATCACCAGGTTGAACTGGTTTGGCAGGTCGCCCGATACGTCGACGACATCCACGGTGGCGCGCAGGTTCAGGCCCCAGGTGCCCGGGCTGCGGGCCAAGAGCTTGACCGCGCCGATGTCGAACGAGTAGGTCGTGGCGCCGTTGTGCAGGCGCACGATGACGGCTTGGCTGCCGCCGTTGGCAAAGAAATCAGCGACGGCGTAGCTCATTGGAGAGCCGAGCCATAGGCCGCCGAACTCGCGCTCGAAGTCGCCGTAGCCGTTGATGGTCACGGGCTGGTTTACCGAGCCGCGCAAGGCCCGGCCGACGAAGGCGGCGATCGAAGTCGCCACGCCAGTGATGCTGCGCACCCCGCTGGGGATCTCTTGGATGTACACCCCGGGGTATGAGGTCGCGATGGTCATCTCGTCCACTCCTTGCGTTAGATCACGCTCTGGCCGGCCATCTGTTGCAGGGAGATGACCACCATCTCCGCCGGCTTGACGGGGGCGAAGCCGACCAGGACGTTGACCACGCCCTGGTTGATGTCGCTCTGCGTGGTGGTGCTGGCATCGCAGCGCACGAAGTAGGCGTCGCGCGGGGTCTGGCCCTTGAACGCGCCCTGACGGAACAGGTCCTGCATGAACGCGCCAATGCTCAGCCGAAGCTGCGCCCACAGCGGCTCGGCGTTGGGCTGAAACACCGCCCAGGTCGTGCCGCGATACAGCGACTCTTCGATGTACAGCGCCAGGCGACGCACCGGCAGGTACTTCCACTCCGAGGTCAGGCGATCGATGCCGACGCGGGTCCGAGCGCCAAAGACCACCCGACCGGCGGCTGGCATAGTGCGCAGGGCGTTGATGCCCAGCGGGTTTAGCTGCCCCGCTTCCTGATCACTTATCGGCACGCTTAGCTCGGGTACGCCGACCAGCGTCGCATCCAGACCGGCTGGCGCCTTCCAGACCCCGCGTGTCGCGTCGGTGCGAGCAATGACACCCGCCACCGCGCCGCAGGGCACGAAGTCCTGCGTCAGGTTGCCGCGCAGCGGATTGGGCTGGCGCAGCATGGGAAAGAAGACCGCGGCATTGGCGCTTGGGGTGCCGATGCCCAACGGCGTGCCAGTGGTCCCCAGCAAGGCGTTGGCCACGCTGGGCCAGGGCGGGTCGATGATCATCATCGCTCGTCGGCTCTTGCAGTAGCTGATGCCCGCGTCGATCACGCTGGTATCTAGCGGCGTGCCGGCTGTGGCCGGCGGGATGCACAGCAGGTTAAAGAGGTCGGCATTCTCTAGCGCGAAGAGGCCGGTCTTGCTGTCTTGGCTGCCCTTGATCTCTGTTGCCGTGACATCGAAGCCATCCGAGCCGACCTTGTACGCCGCATAGGGCGAGGTGCTGGGATCCAACGAGTTGCCGAGAGGGAAGGTGCCGACGACGCGGAACAGCTCCGACTCGTTCTCCAGCACGCGGTCAAGCCGCCGCTCGCTCTCTTTGAGCGTGACGTTGTTGAACTGCTCAACGACCGTGTTGCCGTCGAGGATGCTGACATTCCAAAAGTCATCCTTGGTCAGGCCATAGCGGGCCACGATGCTGGCCTGGACGTCGACATCGATGGCCACGACCTTAAAGCGCATGTTGGCGGTATAGGCGCCCTCGCACTTCGCTTCGAGCAGGAAGTCGGGCGCCGCCGTCCCCGCCGGCAGCTTGTTCTTGACCTTGATCAGCGTGCGGGTCGTCGGGGCAAACAGGTCGCGCACCCGGATGGCCTCGTTGGCAATCGAGGTCACCGTTGGCGTCGGCGTCGTGGTGCGGGCCGCCTCGGCCCGAATCGGCGCAAACATCGCAGTGATGGCGTCCACCACCGCCTGGTTCTTGCCGGCCAGCGAGGCCTGGATGGGCGTAATGATGTTATTTACCGCCGTGACCAGATCCATGGTGGTGCCAGGAATGGCTTGAATATTGGCGATCAGTGTTGCAGCGGTCTGATCGACAAACTCACGGTCGGTGCGGGTTGCGAAGAAGGGGCGATATAGTCGGACCATTACCGCCTGACTTCCGCCATTTTGAAAGTAATCGCGCACAGCAAAGCCGGCCGTACTGTTCAACCATAAGCCACCGAACAAGCGCTCAAAATCGCCATAGCTGTTGATGATTGTCGCTTGATTGACCGGACCTTTAATGGCGCGACCAAGAAATGCCGTGATGGATGTTGCCACGCCGACGATGGTTTGTATCCCACTGGGCTTTTCTTCAATATAAACACCGGGATAAGTTCGCGTAACAGGCATTCCAGCCACTCCTTCTGTTTTGGGCGCACGTCGGACGAAGGCAGACGTGTCCGTCGCCGCAGCGCCGACAGGCTAGCGCGAGCACACCTTCGATGAGCGGAGAGAGCAGCCGGCTTGTTTGGGGTACAGACTGCACCGCCAGGCACCCGGCATCAAAGGCAGCAACCGGCAAAGCAGGAAAGCGCACTGATTTGAACATCAGAAATTCTCGTAGCGCAAGAGCGGGCGATTTTTCCTAAGGGTCTTGCCTATATACCGGTGTGATTTTTTCTGACGGCTATTCGCGGGTGTGTCTGCCTGGTTTTTACAATCACAGTAGGCTTAGCAGTTGGGAGGCTTGCGCGACATTCTTGTTGGATTTATTGTCAATAAAATTTTGATAAGTCGTTGACTTGCATCGTAATTTCAACCACAGCAGTGACCTGAAATGATCGTTTCCACCAGCAATGAGCGGTGACGGAGCGAATGAAGGCAGCGCATAGACTGGTGATTAATAGCCGAATGTGCGTTCATCTTCACAAGTGCAGACTCAACCCGGCTTGGGGCAGCCAGGCGACGGCGTACACACGGCGGGCACTGACGATCCCCCGCTCGCGCCGACTACGCGCGCCCGAAAAGAGCCCAAAAGGACCGCCTGCTGGCCAGCGGGCAGCAGCGACCGCTGACCCCAAGTCCGCCTGATTCCTATTCAGATTTCGCCCCGCTTGCTCGACGCAAACGGTCGCCGCTAAGCTGGATGCGCCATCGCCCTCCCCTGCCTTGCTGCGCCTTCGCTCCTAGGCCTCGTCGAACGTCGTGCGGGATCGCCCCAAGGAACAGCATGAGCCAACACACTCCTTCGCGCGCTCGGCCCACCCCGGCTCGGGACGCTCTGCTACCGCACCGCAAACAGCAGAGCCAAGGGCCGAGCTCAGCGGGCCAGCCCATGCGCTTGGTGGCAGCCCGCGATGCCTCCGAAGCGGAAGCTGACAAGACCTCTTGGCTGCTCAGCGCAGCCGGGACAGCGTCGCTGGCAGCGCCGCCGCGGACGCAGCCGACCCGCTTTGTCAGCGGGCTCGATACGACGGCCGAAAGCGCCCATATTCGCAGCCAAGCCGCCACCGGACGGCCACTCTCCTTGGGCCAGCGCCAGCAGCTGGGCGACCACGTCGCCTTCGACTTCTCGCAGATCCGCATCCACGATGACGCCAGTGCAGCCGCGGTGACAGCGCCGCTGCAGGCGCGGGCCGTAACGGCGGGTTCGCATATCTTCTTCGCGCCCGGAGCGTACAAGCCGGGTACGCCGGCTGGGCAGCGGCTGCTCGGACATGAGCTGGCCCACGCGATGCAGCAGCAGAGCAGCGAAGCCGTGCTGCAGTGCGAGCGGCAAGAGGATGCCTCGCCGACAGCCAGCGCGCGGCCGACGACCTCGGCGCTCGCGAGCGACAACGAGCTGCTCGCGATGATGGGACAGAACGAGCAGGCGCTGCTTATGTACCTGTGGCGGCGCTCGATCGACAAGGCCGTCATCGAGGCCACGCTGAGCTCCGCTCCGCAGCGAAACGAGCTGCCGGCGGCCGAGGTCGACCAGCTCCTGGTGCAGCTAGTGCGCCTGCGGGCCCTGGATCTGGAAGCACAGCATCGGGCTTCCCTGCGGGCCTCGTTTGCTCCGCTTCTCGCGGGGTCGCAGGCGGCCGCGGCCGGTCGCGCTGGCGATCCGCAGCTTGCGCAGCTGCGCGAGGCGGCACGGACCCTCACCGAGCTCTGGCAGCTGCACCGCGAAGTCGTCGCCTCGCAGCGGCAGCTGCAGCACGCAAGTGTCTCGGCGCGGCGCCGCAGCGGAGCCGTAGCCGAGGTGCTGGCCGAGATCAGCCAGAGCGCCGATCACCACGTTCCCGCGCGCCAGCTAGAGCTCCTGCGGACCGCCTTTCAGTCGGCGCAAGGCGGCTCAAGCGGCTGGCTGTTCGCGGTCGGCGCCGCCGAGCACCTGCTGGGTCTGCGTCAGCTGCAGATCCAGGAGCTGGAGCGCGGCCTGAGCGCGCTGTACCAAGCCTTCCCGTTGTTCGCGAACCTGCAGCCGCAAGAGGTCAGCGCTGGTCAGTACCCCAGCGATAGCGGACTGTCGCAGGCCGCGCTGGCGGCGCTGCACAAGACGCTGGGCCATGTCGACAAGGTCATCCTGTCGATCGCATCCGAGCAGGTCGATCCGCTGGGGCTGCCGCGGGCTGTCGCGCTGACCCGCGAGCGCCTGCCGCCCCCGCTGCAGAAGCGGCTGGAGCAGCTGGCCGACAAGCACCGCGTGATGAACTTTGCGACCATGCTGGGACTCACACTGGCCGAGGCTGCGGTGGCGCTGATTCCGGTCTTTGGTCCCATCCTGGCCGGCGGCGTCTTTTCGCTGCAGACCGCTCTGCAGCTCGATGAGCTGCACCAGGCCTACCAGCAGTCGCAGGCCGACACCGATCCCTTCACCGGCGTCCTTGGACCCCGGCGCGACCTAAAAAAAGAAGCACTGCTCCTGGCCGGTGGGGTGCTGCTGCGCTTCGGACTCGGACCGCTCGTGGGCCGGATCGGCGCCAAGTCCGATCCCAAGCTCCCCGGCGAGCCCCCCGGCCGCGCCATCACTCCGCCCGGCTCCAGCGATCCCGTCACCAGCCGCGAGCCCACCCAGCGCATGCTCGATGACGTGGGTCGGCCCAGCCAGGTGCTCAACGCCCGTTCACCCCGCGGCGCGCGGTTTCAACATCCCCCGGACATGGTCACACTGCGCGGCCGGCCGCTTGACTTGTCGACGCTCGATCCCTCCTACAAGTACATTTGGGTGGTGGACGAAAAAGGGAACTTCATCTACGCGCCCCAGAACATCTACAACTTTGATGTCCATCCGCGGTTCTTCCCGCGCGGACGCGAGGTCAAGCACGGTGACCTCGTGCCTGGCCCAGGTGGGTTCTCGCGCGGCGAAGCGATCATCGGCGGTGAGCTCATCGCGCTAGAAAACGATGGCGTGCTGACTGGGCAGTGGGAGCTTAACAACAACTCCAGCTATGCCTTCAACCGGGTAGAGGCCCCGCAGTACGTGGGCACGCTCGGAAAGAAGCACCTCAAGGCGGTCCGCGCTCTCCTTGAGCACTATGGCACCGACGTGAGCAAGCTGGTCCTCAAGTCCATTCAGGACTACTAAGGCCGCAAGCCCATGCTCGAATTCCCGCTTCTGACCCTCCTGCAGGCCGAGGATCTGCCGGCCCTGCGAGCGCTCGGTGCCGAGCCGGTGCTGGCGCAGCTTGTCGCGCTGATCGAGGCTCGGCTCGGGCCCGACGCAGCGACGATCGAGCGGCCCGAGAACCACTTTTCTCTCGGCAGCCCAATCGCCAAGGCGCCGCTTGTCGCGGTCGATCGCGGCCTCCTCGCCTGGGCGCTCTCCGCCCCTTCCGCCGAGCGCTTTGAGTACGTGATCGACATCCTGCGCGACATGTGGCAGGTGACAAGCTATGCGCCGAGCGTCGAGGCCGAGACCCTGCGCTCGCTGGTTGCGCTGCGCCGTGCCTGCCTCCCCTTTTCCAACGGCGCGGAGCGCTTCATCCGGCTCATCGCCAGGCTGATTGAAAAGTCGAAGCTGTACCGTCCCGAGACCGTGGCGCTGGCGATCGACACCGCGCTCGCCCTGCCGCAGCTCGGCTTTGTCGACAGTGAAGACGAAGCGGCCTATCGCTTCAGCTGCGCGCCCCTGCTGCGCGCGCGCGGCATCGAGCCCCCAAGTGACTGCGCGACCTTCTTGCCGCACCTGCGATCACTGGCCCCCAGCGAGGACGGGCCCGACACCGAGGAGTAGCAGATCGCGCGCGGCAGGCTCTCGGCCGCTAAGAAGTCGAAGCGGCCGTCAAGCTGCGCGTCAGCAGGGCCAGCATAGATCCGGCAGCGTCGATCAGATGCTGCTGCTGCTTGAGCTCTTGGCAGGCGCCAGCATGGGCGGGCTGACCGAGCGCGGCTTGCCGCAGGCGCTGCGATAGCTCGCCGTACAGGCCGCGCGCTTCCAGCTGGGCCTCGCGCAGGCTGCGACGCAGCGGGCCGATCTCGCTGCTCTGGGCACCGCCCAGCTTCTGCAGGACGGCAGCCAGGCTGCGCTCGTGGGTCTCGATCTCGTCGAGCAGGCGCTGGCGCTCGGCGGCGGGCAGGCTGCGCTCTAGCTGCACGCGCTCGCTAAGCGCGAGGATCTCTTGATGCAGCGAGCGGCGCTTGTGATCCGCGGACTGCTGCGCTAGGCGCGCTTGTTCCTGCAGCTGAGTTAGGCGCTCGGCCTGGCTGTGCATGCGCGCCTGGGTGTCGCTCAGGCGGGCCCACAGCGCCAGCGCCTCGGCGGGCCAGGTCGGCGGGCTGGCCTCGGGCGGTCCCCACAGCTCCAGCGCCAGCCGGCTGACGCTGCGCGCTTGTCGCTCGCAGCAGCTCTCGATCTCGCCTTCCAGCGCATCGATCTCAGCCCGCTTGGCCGGGTCGGCGACCTTGAGCAGATCGCTGACCCGCACCGCTTGCGCCGGCAACAGCATCGTCGCTGGCCCTTCGGCCGGCCGCAGCGCCACGGTGGCTGGTCCACTCGGCCCGCTCAGCGAGGCCGGATTGATGATCAGCGTCCGCGCGCCGTCGCCAGTCGCTGCGCCGCTGCCGGGCGCCGGACTCACCGCCACGCCGCTGCTGCCGCCCAGGCCAGCGCGCTTGGGCAGCTTCTCGTGCAGCTGTTCAAGGCGCTGCACGGTCTCAGCCGCCGTCGGGCGCTGGGCCGGATCCTTGGCCAAGAGCTGCGCGCACAGCTCATCAAGCTCGCGCGGGATGGGGATGTCGCGGCGGCGCTGCGAAAGCAAAGGTGGCGTCTGGTTGACGTGGCCCTGCAAGATGGCGGCAATCTCGCCGCGGAAGGGCGCCTCGCCGACGATGGTGTCGTGCAGCATGATGCCCAGCGCATACAGATCGACGGGCGGCGCGACCTCAGAGGCGGTCAAGAGCTCGGGCGCCATAAACTCTGGCGTGCCGAGGATCTCTTCGCCGATGCGGGTCAGGGGTGGCTGACCGACCACGCGGGCCACGCCGAAGTCGAGGATCTTGATGAAGTCGTTCTGGCCCTGCCAGGTGGTGACGATCAGGTTCTCGGGCTTGATGTCGCGGTGGACGACGCCGCGCTGATGCGCGTGCTCCAGGGCCCGCGCCACCTGCAGGAGGAGCTGCACCGCGTAGGCCGGCGAGAGGTTGCGCGTGCGGCTGCCCTGCACAACCTGCAGCAGCGCCACGCCCTCGACATACTCCATGATCAGGAAAGGTTCGGACTGCTCTGTCTGCCCATAATCATAAATACTTACAATGTTGGGATGATCGAGCGAGGAGGCGACGCGGGCCTCGCGAAAGAAGCGAGCCAGGGCGCGCTCGTTGCTGGTGAACTCACGCAGCAGCAGCTTGACGGCAAACGGCCGCTTGAGCACCGCGTGCTGCGCCAGATAGACGACGCCCATGCCGCCCTTGCCCAGCCGCTTTTCGAGGACGAAGCGGCCGGCGATGGTGCGGCCGAGCAGCGGATCCTCGGGGGGCTTCTCGGCCACCGAGTGATCGATGAGGCGGGTGCCATCCAGCGGACAGAAGGCGCGCTCGCCCCCGGCATAGACGGAGCGACACAGAGGGCACTGCTTGGCGAGGGCAGCGATGGCCATGGGCAGACGTAGGCACCTATCGTAGCACGATCGCCGAGCCAGCTGGGCGTCGGAAAACGCGCGCTTGCCGCAGCTAGAACAGGCGCAGAGTCAGGCCGGTCTGCAGCGCGATGGCGTCGGCGCGCGGCAGATGGTCGTAGCCGAGTGCGAAGGTGACGGCGGCTTGCCCCATCCATAGGTCGATGCCCAGCCGCGGGCCGAGGTACAGGCCCAGGCCTAGCTGCTCCTGACAGGGATCGCCGGCCGCCACACCGTCCTGCCCGGACAGGCCGGTGCGCAGCGCGACCCACGGCGACCACCACGAGCCATCGCGGCTGTTGTTGAAGTCGAGGCGCAGCGTGGCAAAGGCGGCCAGCCCATTGGCGCGCGGCGACGGAGCGGCGCTGCAGGTGGTCAGCGAAAACGGCGCCAGATAGCCCGCCCCCCCCAGGCCCAAAGACAGCATCCCCGACACGCGCAGCGCTAGCTCGGCCTCGGCCGGGACGTAGGCGGCGACGTGGTGCGAGCCGTCGAACAGCACCGGCCAGGTGATCGCTGCGCCGGACAGGATCTGCAGCCGGCCACGAAAGCGCAGCGGTGCCTGGCCGGGCCGCGGCTCGGCGTGGGCGGCGCTCGCCAGCCAGCCAAGCAGCAGCAGCGCCAGGCCCAGCGCGATCTTAGTGACGCGCGTCATCGCCTTCTGGCCGGAAACGCGGGCGGTCCGCGCCGCGCCGCGCCGCCGAGTCGCCGAAGCCCCCGTCGCGACGCGGCGGACCCGAGCGC
>CAZVMD010000080.1:0-18752 GCA_964628555.1 uncultured Myxococcales bacterium
TCGCGGTGGATGATGCCGATCTGATGCGTGCGCTCCAGTGCCAAGGCCACCTGGTAAATGATGTGCAGGGCGCGCAGCGGGGGCATCGGGCCGTCAGCCAGGACGTCGCGCAGGCGGCGGCCTTCGAGGTACTCCAGCACCAGGAAGAACTGGCCACTCTCGGCGCGGCCAAAGTCGGTGGCGGCGGTGACATTGGGATGATCGATGTTGGCGGCGGCGACGGCCTCGCGCTCGAAGCGGGCGACAAGCTCTGGGTTCTGCGAGGTATCGGCGTGCAAGAGCTTCAGCGCGACGCGCTTTTTGATCGCGGTGTGCTGCGCCAGATACACCGCCCCCATGCCTCCCTCGCCGAGCAGCGCCTCGATCTTGTAGCGGCCGGCCAGCGTCTCGCCGACCAGAGTCGCGACCGGGACCGTGGGGTTGTCATTTGCGCCGGGGCGGTTCTCGGGGGCCATCAAGGTCTCCGTCGCTAAGACTGGGGGTTTGCCGCCCTAGCGCAGGCTGCGCAGGATCGAGTCGGCTCGCTCTTTGACAGCGCCGCGAGCGTCGCTGTACAGGACCTCTTCCAGATAGGGAGCCGCGGGGGCGCCGACGTCCTGGCTGAGGAAGCGGGCCACCTGCCGATGGTCGCTGTCGTTTGCCAGGCCGCTGACGGCGGCGCGGATCAGAAACGGGTTTTCGCGCAGCTGCGGATCGATGCTCAGGGCGCGGCGGAAGGCCTTGAGTCCGTCGCTGACCCACAGCCGGCCGAAGTACAGCTGGCCGAGCAGAAAGGCCAGCTCGGCGTTGCTGCTGTGCTTGCCGCAAAGCTTCTGCAGCTCTTTGATGGTGCGGGTCGAGGCCTCGCCGCGGGCGATGCGCAGCTTGATCGCCGCGACATCGGCCGAGTCGCTGGCCGGTGGCCGATAGCTGGCCAGGAGCTCGGGAGGCACGCGCGGGGGCTCAACCGGATCGACGATGGGCGGGGCGGGCGGCGCGGCGCGGTCGCTGGGGGCGGGGCCAGCGGTCGGCGTGCTGGGCGGCGCTGGGCTCGGTCTCTGGCCCCAGCTGTGCTGCGGTACGAGCGCAAGCCAGACTAGGCAGACCGTAGCAATGCGTAGCACAGAGAACGACACCGAATCAGCTTATCAAACTTGCGGCGCGCGCTAAATGCCGACTGCGCGGTCAAATACCAGCTCTGCGCGTGGATAGACGACCGCCGACTTGGACAGCCGCTGCCCGGCCACATACGCAAAAACCTCGACCTTGATGGCGGCACTCGTGGAAATCTCGTATACGATGCGCGCGGCGTCGCTGCGGCAGCGGTACGACAGGCTGCCGTGCAGGGTTGGCAGGCGGTCGCAGCCGAAGCTCTGGCCGGCGGCAAACCACGAGGCGGGCGCGGCGGCCCCCAGCCACAGCGTGCCAGTCGGCAGGTCGTCCTCGTCGCGCTCCTCGCAGGCGAGCAGCAGGCGCAGGTACTGCAGCATCACGCCGGTTCCCGCCGAGCAAGGGTCCGAGTCAGCCCGCGAGCCCTGCTGACTGAGGGCGCGCAGGCGGTCCTGGTATTCCGCTTGGGTGAACAGGACGACGGCGGTCTCGGGACTGACGAAGGTGTAGGGATCGCAGGACAGCGCGACTTGGGCCAGCAGTCCCAGGTAGAAGCGGTCGAACTCCCGTCGCTGCAGCGCCGCTAGCTGGGCTCCGCGGGCGTACTCGGCATCGATGCCCAGCCGGCCGAACCAGCCGTCAAAGCGCGGCACTCCGGCCAGCAGGCGACCGGTGTCCTGCAGATAGCCGGTCAGCTGCCGCGCGACCTCGCCCCGCCAGCCCAGCACTGCGGTTTCGAGGATCAGCGAGGCGAACAGCTGGTAATAGTCGCCGCTGTCGGGCTTGTCGCCGCCTTCGTCGGTGGCAAACGGCAGATAGGGGGGCTTGCCGTCGCGTCGGAAGAGCGTGGCCGCGGCCTGCAGGAAGTCGGCGCGCGCCTGATCGGCCGCGGTCTGAAAGTCACGCTGGCGCTCGGCGTCACCGATGATCGCCGCAACCCGGGCGGCATCGCGCAGACCACGCCAGCAGGTACTGGTGGCGTACAGGCTGTAGGCCGGGCGTCGCAGATCGCCGCCATAGATGTGCTTGGGCATCAGGCCGTAGTGCGGCGGTCGGGTGCCGTCGGGAAGCAGGGTCCGCGTGCTGCGCAGGCTGTCGCGGATCCACTCGGCGCTGGCGGTGATCTGCGGCCACAGATCGTGCAGCGCGGCGCCCATGCCGCCGAGCAGGCTAATGTCGAGGGCGTAGGTGATGGCCAGGCCGTTGCGGTACTGGTGGTGCGGCCCGTCTTTCTGCAGAAACTCGGGATCGAAGAACGTCCGCCGCAGCGATGCCAGCGCTAGCTCGGCGTGGCCAAGCTGGGCCAGCGCGACGAGATCCCAGCCTTCCTCGACGCCGAACAAGCCACCGTCGTAGACGGAAGGGAAGCGTCCGTACAGCAGCACGCCGCGCCGCATGAACAGCGGGACCTGCAGCAGCAGTGCTTGCCACAGCTTCTGCAGCTGGGGATCGGGCAGCTGCAGGCTCGTGCCGCGCTGCAGAAAGTCCTGCGCCTGCGTGCGCAGGCGGTCAAGGGCCAGGGCGAAGGCTTGCGACGGCGCTGTGCTCGGCGAGCCGGCCAAGGGCAGGCGCAGGCTAAAGACCTGCTCCTGGGCGGCGGTAAGCGGCAGCAGCACGTCGCTCTGCAGGCTACGCTGCGGATCGCTGAGCTCCAGCCGCTCGCCCCGTCGGGTAAGAGGCAGCGGCGTGTGGATCTCGGCGTGCAGCGTGCGATCATTTTCGGCCACCTGGCGCCGACTGCCGATGGCCGACAGCCGCAGCTGGCCGGGGGGCAGCGTCGCCGCAGTGGTCTGGACGCGCAGGCTCAGCCGCAGCTCGCTGCGCTCATCGACAAAGGCGCGCTGGGTCAGGGTCAGACCGTCGAAGACCAGCCGCACCTCGCCGACCGGCAGGTATCCACCGATCAGCTGCTGCTCGCAGGAGCGCAGCGGCTGCGGCGGATCGAGCTCTAGGCGCAAGAGCACCCGATCCCCCAGCCCACCTCCGAGCTGCAGGGGCCGCTCGGCCATCGGGTCGGGGGCCGGGCGCACGAGCAGGCCGCCATCCCAGAGCTGATAGGCCACAGCCGCATCGGCATCGATCGACGCGGTCGGCTGCCCGAGCAGCGCACCACCGCGAAAGGGCAGGGCGCGCTGCCACAGAGCGGCCAGCGTCGGCTCGATTCCGGTAAGCTCGGCGGCCAGCGGATCGCCGACCGGTGCCAGGTCAGCCCGCGACGGCGGATAGCTCGGCAGATCAGGCACCAAACGAGCGGGAAACGGCACTCCGCGATAGGGCAGACTGGCGGTCTGGACGCGCAGAAGGGCATAAGGGCCCGGGGGGAGCTGCACGGACAAGAGCTGCGGCTGGCAGGGCGGGAAGCCTAGCTCGATCAGCACTGCGTCGTGGTGTAGTTGGGGTGGGGCCACGGGGCGCGCGGCCACTGCGAAGCGCGCTTCCCGAAACGCCACGGCCTGGCCGTCGATCTGCAGCTGTAGGAGCCCGGGCCGGGGCAGGCGCGGGGCGCGCAGCCAGGAGTTCCAGACCTCGGTCTCGCCGCAGCCGAGGAAGGTAAGACGCAGCGAGCTCAGCGTCGCGCGGTCGTCGGGATCCAGGCGGAGATCGAGGCGTGACAGGTCGCTCCAGGAAAAGAAGCGGACGTCGGCATCACTGCCCTGCGGCGGGGCAACGAGGGCCAGGGCAGCGACGGCGAGAGGCTGCCCATCGCGACCGATCAGCGAGACGCGACCTGCGGCCATGCTAGTCGCTTAGCGCCAGGGCCCCGGGGGGCGAGCCGGCGGTGCGGCGGGGGCCGGAGCCGGAGGCGACACCAGCACTGAAGGCGGCGGGCTAGGCAGCGGCGGCGAGCTGAGCTGAAACTTGCTGAAGACCTCGTCAGCGACGGCATTTTCGCTGCCGCGCGGCACACCGAGGAGCAGGGCGAGCGAGCGACCGCGCCGCACCAGGCCATAGGTCTCGGCCCCGCGGAACAGGAACAGCGGCGAGCCCTTGGCGGGCTTGGCTGCGGCTGGGGCTGGGCGACTGTCCTTGTTCGTCGCGGTCGCTCCGCTTGTCGCGGGGCGGCGCGCATCCTTACTGTCCGCGGCGGCAGCGGCAGGTGGGCTGACGAGATCGGCGAGCACGCGACGGCTGGCGGCTTCGGCCTC
Organism: uncultured Myxococcales bacterium; assembly: GCA_964628555.1. Lineage (GTDB taxonomy): Bacteria > Myxococcota_A > Polyangia > Palsa-1104 > JAEUJZ01 > JAEUJZ01. The sequence goes on from CAZVMD010000080.1 coordinate 4,236, forward strand.
GTCGGCTTCGCTGTCGCTGTCCCAGGCTGACAGCGAGATGACGATGGGCTTGCTGTCCGCGGGGCCCTCATAGGCCACCAGGCGATCGCCTCCCCAGCCAGCCGCTGCGGCTTCGGCCTGCGACTGCGGCATCATGCCGCTGAACCAGACTTTGAACAGCAGCTCGCCCATGACATCGCGACGGACTTCTTTGCGGCCGCTGGCCTGCAGTGTGGTCAGTGGGGCAGCGACGATGCGCACCGGCCGCTCGCGTGAGCTGTACTTCTCGGGATGCAGGATCTGCTCGGTCGAGTCGGGGGGATCGCGGAACAGCTCATTGACGCGCCCCCAGCCGGCATCGCCACGGTGCGTGACGACGAATTCAAGGCCGGCGGCGTAGGGAAAGACCAGCGTCTCGCGCATGGCCGCCGGGGCCTTCTGGAAGGCCGGTGTGGCACCCATCGTCAGGTACATCATCTGCTTGCCCAGCTTGGCAATCACCGATGGGGCACGCGCCGCATCGGGGCGACTGCCGGGCGGCGGTAGCTCCAGCATGACCGCGGTCCCATCGCCCTCGACCACCGCCGAGCGGGCCAGCTGAGCATCGCCCTCTTCTTTGAGGGGCGCCGAGTACTTCTGCAGGTCGAAGTACTGGTCTTGCAGGGCGTGCTGGATTTCGTGCGCCAGCGCGGGGCGCTGCATCTGAATCGGCAGCCAGTCGGCGATAAACAGCGTGCGGGTCGGCGGGTCGTAAAAGCCAGCGACCTGATCAGCGAGAAGATCGAACAAGGTCTTCTCGTAGTTCATGTCCTCAGGCAAGAGGCCCAGCCGCTTCAGCACGCCCGACTCGCGGCGCACCTCCTCCGGTGTGTACTCCTTGGCAATTCGGGCTCGCAGCTTCTCGACGATCTGTTCACGCGATAGCACGCCGCGCGCCACCGCAGTCTTGGCCGGCAGGCCGCGCAGTGTCGCAACCTCGCGAACAAGCTCATCTGCGGTCTGCAGCAGCGCGCTGTGACTGTTCGGGGCGGCGGCAGCCGGGCTCTGGGCTGCAGGCGGCGTCGCGGGACCCGTCGCGTTGGCTGGACCGGCCGCCGACATCCCGGGCTGCGCCAGGGCAGAGAGCGAGACTGCAGCGAGGGCCGGGAGGGTGAGTGCAGTGCGGGGGGCGGGCATGCGGGTCCTTTTAGTGCGGCACGCAAGAAGGGTCGCGCTGGTTGGCCATGCGAGTAGCAGGACAAGGCAGCGTCAACAGAGAGGGGCTCGGCTGCTGCTTGGCTGCCGTCGTCACAGGGTTCTCCGTCGCAGTGGAGACTACAGCATCGGATGCGGGGCGGTCGCTGAATCGCTGCCTGACGGGCTGGCCTGGCTCAGCGTGCGTGGGGCCGGTGCGCGCTCGACGAGCCACTGCGCGGCTCGGCCGAAGTCGGCGAAGCGCGTCAGCTTGCCCTCTTCACCGAGGAAAGCCATGACGACCTCGCGCGGCTTGCTGGCCGGGCTGTGGCTGGTGCTGTTACCGACGACGCGCGCCGCCACCACCAAGCAGTAGCCGGCCCGGTCGTTATAGCCCGTCTTGCCGCCGTGGATGACGTGTCGAGTCGAGCGCAGGAGCAGGTCGGTATTGCTGTATTCGACGGTGTCATGCGGGCGGGTCGTCGATCGAACAACGTAGTGCGTCGCGCGACAGGCGGCAGCAATCTGCGGGTTTTTTAGCGCCGCCTGCAGCATCGCAATCACCTCGCGGGGAGTCGAAACATTGCGATAGTCCAGCCCCGTCGGATCGCCAAACGTCGTCTTCTTAAGGCCCAAAGAGCGAGCGCGAGCGGTCATGGCGGCGGCAAACGCCGTCGGCTCCAGCCCTGCCGCCCGGCCCAGGGCCAGCACGGCGCGATTGTCCGAGGCCATCAGGGCGGCGTGCAGCAGCTCAAGATTGGTCAGCGTCATGCCGACCCGCAGCCGCGACTTGGCCCCGCGGACGGTCAGTCGCGCATCGGTCTCCGTGATCGTGGTGTGCCCGCGCAGGTCGAGGTTGCGCTCCAGCACGACGAGCATGGCCATAAGCTTGGAGATCGAAGCAATGGGCCGCACCTCATCCGGGTTCTTCTGATAAAGCGGCGTGCCCCCGGCGCTGCTGTCGATGATCAGCGCAGCATGGGCCTGGATATTGGGCTGACCCGAGCGGGTATAGACGGGAATCGGGCGGCTACGGGCGGCCGCACGGCTCCGCTTGGCTGAGGCGTGACCGCGGTGTGCTCCGTGGTGCGACCGCTTGCGATGAGCGGCCTCGACTGTGAGCGGAGCTTGCGTCAGCAGCAAAAAGGCAAGCCCCAGCCACCACCCGCGGTGGGCTGCCGCCGCGACGACTTGGCTGTGGATGGGCCGTCCAGCTCTCATCGCTGGGAGTATGGAAGAAGGCGGCGGCGGCGGGAAGTTTTTTCAGCGGCCTTCCGACTGCGCTTGCGACAGCAGAGCGAAGCCGATGAGCTTGTACAGTACGCGCGCGCCGACATTGGCATCCCACTCATCCTCCGGCAGCTGTGGCTGGCCCGCTGGCGTCGGCGGGTGCGGGGCCGGCGCCACCTCGTTCAGATCGAAGCCAACGATGCGTCGTCCCGAGCGCACCAGCGTCTGCAACAGGGTCACGAGCTGTTGAAACGACAGCCCCCCAGGCACCGGGGTTCCGGTATGCGGGCAGAGCGTCGGGTCGAGCCCGTCGATGTCCAGGCTGATGTACACCAGCGCCGGCAGCTCAGCGACGATCTGGGTACACAGCTGCGACCACGGCGTGCCGCTGTGCTGCGCCGTCGCCAGCTCGCTATCAAAGAAGGTGCGAATCTGTCCTGGGCTTGCGGCGATGCGCTCGGCTTCCGCCTCACACAGGTCGCGGATACCCACCTGCACCAGGCGCGACAGCGTCGGCACGCGGGCCAGCACATTGTGCATGATCGAGGCATGCGACTGTTCGAAGCCCTGATAGGCGACGCGCAGATCGGCGTGCGCATCGATGTGCAGGATGCCTAGGCCCGGAAAGTGTGCGGCGTACTCGCAGATGGCACCAAGCGGCACCGAGTGATCGCCGCCCAGGATGCCGACCAGCTTGCCCGCCGCAAGAAGCTCACGGGTGCGCTCGGCAACGTAGCGCTCGACGGCTCGCGAGGTGGCATTGACGCTGTCGGTCGCGCTGGCTCGCTCCTCGGGGGTGACTTGCTCCGATTCGTCAACGGCCGTGGCGGCTAAGCGGGTGGCACTGGCGTTCCAAGCCTGCACGCTGGGCGGCAGCGGCAGCATGTGGATGCCCGCCGTATAAGGCCGGCCAGTATCGACGTCATACAGGTCGATCTGGTGACTGGCGCGCAAGATCGCCGCTGGGCCACGAGCGGCGCCATGGTGATACGAGGTCGTGGCGTCAAACGGCACCGGCAGGATGATGACGCGCGCCGTCTCGGCAGAGTCGCTCAGGCCGAACAAGCCGCTGTCCGCGGCGGCCGCCGCATTGGGATCGAAGCTCGACATGGCGGCGGAGTCTAGATGAGTGGGGGGAGGCTGAACAGCGTGCTCTGCGGACCGGGGAGCTGGCCCGAGGCGGGTGGGGGACTAGCCGTACTTCTTGCGTCGATACAGCATGTAGCCACCCGCCCCCATCGCGACCAAGAACAGCGTCAGCAGGATGGGGTTGTGGAAGATGATCGACAGCAGCACCGTCACGCAGGTCAGGACCAGCGAGATCGGGAACATCGCGATGCCGATCAGCACCCGCCCGGCGCTACCGAGGAACGGGATGACATCCAGCAGCGCATTGATCGGTCCGAAGAACAGCATCAGCCCGAACCACATCATCAGGAAGCCCACGATGCGAAGCATCCAGCCGACCGTCTTGTGCTCGGTGGCCAGGGTCTTGATGGCTTCGTCGCGATCGCCGGGGACGGCGCGATACAGACGGGCATCGTCTTTGACATAGGCCTGCACCGAGCCGTCTTTGAGCAGACCGAACAGGGTCACGCGCGCACCCGGCGCCAGCCCGCGGAAGCTGACGCGGACGTCACCGACCTCGGGGCTTTCCAGGCTGCCCGAGCCCTTAAATAGATAGGTCTCGCTGGCGCGGACGAAGTCGGCGGGCTTGCGGGCGGCGATGGCAGCGGCTTTGCGCTCGGCCTGGTTGACGGCGGCCTTCTTTTCAACGGGATTGGGCTTTACGCGGGTCTTGGAGCGGCCCTTGCGCTTCTTCTTGTCCTTCTTCTTGTCTTTCTTCGACTTACCCTCGTCCTCGTCGGCATCCTTGGCCTTGTCGCCCTCGTCCTTGGTCGCCTTGTCGTCTCCCTTGGCGGCCGCGCCTTCGCCCTCAGCAGTGGCGGGCTTCTCTGGCTCTGGGGTCTCGGCCTTGGCCAGGCCAGTCAGCATGTCGTCGGTGAGCTTGATCTGCTCACCGCTTGGCAGCGTGGCCTCCTGCGCATTGAAGGGATAGGCCCCCACCGTGGCGTGCTCGGCAGAGACGCTGCGCTTCTCAAGCGTGAGCGACGGGTTTTCATGGTCCTTGGGCTCGATGAACTTGCCCGGCGGCTGCGGGTCCGAGGTCCACTTCTTTTCGTAGGTGGCCGTGGTCTTGACCTCCTTGCCCCCTCCGGTCTTCTTATTCGTCTCGGTGCGCTTGCGCTCCACCCAGGCGAACATCTCGACATCGCGATCGAGGCGCAGGAAGTTGCCCGGCTTGAGGAACTGCGGATCCTCTAGCTTGTCCTCGGTCTTTAGCTCACCGGTGACGGCGACCAGCTTGCCTTCGGCGCCTTTGTCGACGCTGTCGGCCTTGAGCTCGACCGACTTCTTGGCTACCTCGGACAGGTCAACGCGGCCTTCGTTCCACCACAGGACCCAGAACGATGCCAGGAATAGAAGTGCACCTACGGCGACGCCCTTGATTGATTCCATCAAGCTTGCGCCGAAGCCAACCTGCTCAACCTGCTCGACTTGATCCGCCATCGCGTTTCCCCACAGCCAGGGTCATTGCCAGGGCGCGGATCGGCATCGATGGCAGACCCGCGTCAGTATCGGACGAGCGTATCACAGGGCCGCTGGGCCTCGGCGGCGAATTCCTTGCGAAGTTGCTGCTCTGCGCGCGCGTCCTGAGCGGGCTCCTGACCCCGGCGTCGCTAACGGCGGCGGCTTGTCGAGCATCCCAGCTGCGGTGCTTGTCTTGCGGACCGATGTAAGCGTCAGACCTGCTTACTAGAGTGCCGACCGGCTGCACGAGCCCGGACAGGCAATCGCCGCAAAAAGCCATAGCGACGAGAGAACAGAAGGTGATATCGTGCTGTAGAACGGCAGTTTTTTTCGCCTGACACGTGCGCCCCATGAGGGACGCGCTGCAATCCAGCAAGGGAGAGGTCATCATGACGAGCAAGACCAACCGAAAGAAGGCCGGCACCCGCGTGCCGCGGCTTCCGGTAGACACCGGAATCGAAGGTCCGATGCTCCTGACCTTGCACCTGCCGGCGTTGAGCCAGCAGCATGGCGCGACGGTGGAGGTGGGGTCCCCGGGGCCGGCCGAGTCACGCGAAGCACCCGCTGGTAGCTGCGTGGTGGTCCTCGACTTGGACTAGTGCGGCTAGCGGAGTTACTTGCGTAGGTAGCGTAGGCTGGGGAAATCCCCCTGCAGGACCAGCCCAGGCGAGGCATAGGCCAGCTGCGGACTGAGCAGCACGACTTGACGGGGGCGGTAGAGCAAAAAGAGCGGCGCTTCGCTCTGCCACAGCGTCGCCAGTCGGGTTAGCGCCCGGCCGGCATCGCCGCTGCCGCGCAGGCTGGCCAAGGTGGCTGGCAGCTCGCTAAGCGCGGAGTGACCGGCGGGCAAGGCGTAGGCCAGCAGCGGATCGATGTCGATTGTGCTGCGCTCACCCGTCCAGGCCCAGGCCAGCAGGACCAGCTCGAATGCGCCGCGTCGCAGCCGAAGCAGAAAGTCCTGCATGCCGGCGGTCTCGACGTCCAGCTTGAGGCCAACCTTGCCTGTCGCATCGCTGAGCCGGCGCGCGATGTCGAGGAGCTCGCTGGAGCCGGTCGGCAGCAACAGGCGCAGGCGTACCGGTCGGCCCTGATAAAGCCGAACCCGGCCACTGACCGGAGCTGTGGCGGGAGCCGGAGCGGGCAGCAGCCCTGCCGCATCGAGCAAGGACTCGGGCGAGCCGAGGCTCACCGCCTGGCCGATGGTCGAAAGAAAGCGGCCGACCGAGCTTGCGCCGGCGGGGGTCTGCGTGGGTGGGGGGCTGCTCCCTGGCTCGGGTCCGGTCGTACGCACTGCGGGGTCGAGGAGCGGAAGCCGCTGCGCCACCCCCTGTCCCTTCCTGACCTCGCGCAGCCAGCGCTCTCGCTCGCGATCAATAATCTGGCCCAGCGCCTGCCGCACCTGCGGCATCGCTAGGAGCTGCGTCCGCGCGTTTGGCAGCAGCACCACGACCTGGTTGGCATCGATGTCCAGGCGATGGAAACGTCCCCGCTGGACGGCCGGCTCGACCTGCTCGGCAAGGTAGCGAGGCGGCACCCGCCCCAGCAGATCGACGTCGCCCTGCCGCAGCAGCGACAGCCCCAGAGCACTATCGGTGGCGATGCGAAAGCGCAGCTCGTCGTAGGGGGGCACGGGTCCCCAATAGCCCGTGTGTCGCCGCAGGATGATCTGGCTGCCACGGCGCCACTCGGCGAGCCGGTAGGGGCCGGTGCAGATGGGCCGGCGATTGAAGGGCTGGTGAATCATTCGCCCGCCGGGAAAATGGGCGGCGGGGAGGATGTCGATCTCCGATAACGCGCTGAGGATGTGCCGCGGTCCGCTCTGCGCTAGCTGCGGGCTGTGGCGAAAATCGATGCGCAGATGGCTCGCGCTTTCGACGGTGATGCGGACGATGTCGGCCAGCAGGGCCTGGGTACGCGGGGCCGAGGAGGCGGCAGCCCGCAGCATATCGAGCGTCGCGCGAACGTCGTGAGCCGAGAGCGGTCGGCCATCCTGAAAGCGGGCCTCCCGCAGCCAGAGCTCAATGCCATGCCCATCGGCGTCCACCCGGAAGCGCTCGGCTAAGACCGGCTCGAATTCGCGCTGCCAAACGGTACTCGATCCGGCCCGGGGCTCAGCGGCCAGCGCGGCACCAGCCCGGGGGCGGGGGCGGAGCAGGGGCTCGCAGAGCAGATCATGTGCGATGCGGTAGGCCCAAAGGTCAGGGTCGAGGATCGGATTTAGATGGCTCGGCTCGGCATCGATAGCGACCCGCAAGATGGAATCGGGCGGGCTGGCTGCTTTGGCTACGGCGGGCAGCGCAGCAGCCGAGCCAGCCGCCAGCAGCCCGAGGAGCACCGCCGGATACGCCAGGCCGAGCCTGCCCCCGGGAGCGGACGCAGCCGGGTCGGCGGTCCACACTCGGCGCTTCCCAATTAGATCTCGTTGCGTTGAGGGACGCTGCCGTGATACCTGTTTCGAGAGGATTTTCGCAGATGAACACATCGTCAGTCGCCGGCTTTGCCGGGGTGGTTCGAGAGCAGGGCCAACGCTACATCGGGTCGGGTCGGCTTTGGGGGCTGGTTGGCTTGCTCGGCTTGGTTGGCTTCTTGGGCTGCAATAACTCGGGAGGCTCGCTGCTCGACGATCCCGGGGCGACCGCGCTGCCGTCGCTCAAAGTCAACCTACCGCCGCCGCCATCGTTTGCTGAGCCCAACACGCCGCGCGAATACCCCGACGGGACGGTATCGGTCTACGGCCTGCGGAAAGAGTTCCACCGCTACAGCGAGCAGAAGAACAAGTACCTTGGGCAGAAGGTCAAGCTCAAGGCGTATCTCCTCGAAATCTACCAGTGCCCGGTCTGCCCCAAGAACCAGACCTGCAAGCCCTGCTCTGAGCCGCACATGTTCGTCGCGGACGAGGCCAACTCCGCCAAGGACAAGGCCATGCTGGTCGTCGAGCACCGCGTGTTCAAGGTCAAGGATCCCAAGATCACAATTGGCAAGCAGTACACCTTCGAAGGCGTCTTCCAGCAGTCCAGTCCCAAGGGCTTCTCGGCGAGCGATGGCCTGATCGTCTTTTATTCGATGGTCGATGACACCAACAAGCCGTACATCGGTCCGGCGCAGGTGGCTGAGCTAGAAGCGGCCAAGTTCGAAGCGGCCGCCGCCAAGGCCAAGGGTGCCGCTGCGCCGCCCGCCCCGGGCAAGTAGTCGCTCGGCCTCCTCGCCTCGGTTCCTTTCGTCCGACGCCTTTCGCTCTAAGCGGTCTCGTGCTCTCCCCATCGCTGCGATCGATCCTCAAAGAAGTATCGCGCTCCTTTTATCTCAGCGTCCGCGTGCTGCCGCCGGCTGTCCAAGAGCAGGTTGCCGTCGGGTACCTGCTGGCCCGCGCCGCCGACACGCTCGCCGACACGCCCATCCTGCCCGCCGCGGAGCGACGCCGGCTGCTGTCCTTGTTACGGCAGGCGGCGGCTGGAGCGCAGACGGCACAGCAGCAGCTCTTGGCGGCCTTCAGCGCTGCGTCGGTCCTCGGCCAACTTGGCAACGAGGGCGAGGCAAGGCTGCTGCAGCGCCTGGGGGACTGCTTTGGGCTCCTCGGGCAGCAGGAGCGACACGATCAGGCTCTGTTGCAGCGGGTGTTGGACCAGCTGACCTACGGCATGGAGCGCGATCTCGAGCGCTTTCCCTGCTCTGACGCGCAGGTGCCGGCGAGCCAGGTTGTCGGACTCCAGGGACGCGCAGATCTTGATGACTACGCCTACTTCGCGGCCGGCTGCGTCGGAGAGTTCTGGACCGATCTGATGGCCAGCCACGTGCCTGACCTCGCGCACCTGGCCGCACCTGAGCTGCGTCGGCGGGGTGTGGCCTTAGGCAAGGCTCTGCAGCTTGTCAATGTCATCCGTGATGTGCGCGCCGATCTGCAGATCGGTCGCTGCTACTGGCCGGACGACATGCTGCACGCACACGGGCTGTCTGCGCGCCGCTTGGCCGAGATCGCCGCAGCAACGGCTGCGCCGCCACTCAGGGCGGCCGAAGCCTCCGCTCTGCGGGCGCTGACCCATGCGCTCTGCGACCTGAGCCTCTCGCTGTGCCGGGAGGCGTGGCCCTATGTCCAGGCGATTCCGGTGACTCAGGTTCGCCTCCGCTTGGCCTGTCTGTGGCCACTGCTCCTCGCGGTCGATACGCTCGGGGCGCTGCGCGCAGCCGGCTCGCCGCTGCTCGGCTCTGGGCCCCCGATCAAGATCGCGCGCCAGCGGGTCTATGCCTTGTTGTTGGAATCAGCGGGCGCCGCTGTCCGTGATCGTCTCTGGGGCGGTGGCCGCATCGATCGCCTCTTCTTCCAGCATGCCGATCGGCTCGAGGGTGCCTGATGCTGCGCTGTGCACGTCTGCAACCGCCTCGCCCCAAACGCTGTCCTGCGGGGTTGTCTGCGCGTCCCTTTGACTCGAGTCGTCAGGTTCTTGACAGGGTCGAGGGGGGACCTTATTTTGCCCAACCGCTTCAATCCACCTGATCCAGCTGCTAGAAACCGGCTACGCGTCTGCAGGACAAGGATGGTCGCCTTGCTCGGCGAGTCGCGCGGCTGGACAAGACCACCAACCCACAACCACCACCAACTACTTTTGACACGGGGTCACGATGGCTGAAGTCGCAGAGAGTCAAGCCGGCGGAGCCGGTGGCACGGGTCATGGCCAGGCTCGCAGTCGCGCAGGAAGTCGCGCGTCGGGTCGGACCATGATTCATGTCGATGGACTGACCAAGAACTACGGGCTGGTCAAGGCGGTCGCTGGCATCTCCTTTGATGTCCATGCCGGCGAGATCCTCGGCTTCCTCGGTCCCAACGGGGCCGGCAAGACGACGACGATGAAGATCCTGACGTCGTACCTGTCGCCGACCGCGGGGCGAGCTGAAGTCGCAGGCTACGACGTCTCCGAGCAGTCGCTCGAGGCGCGTGCTCGCATCGGCTACCTGCCTGAGGGGACGCCGCTTTACAAGGACATGACGGTGCTTGAGTACCTCCACTTCGCCTCCGATGTGCGCGGCCTGCCGCGCGGCGAAGTGCGGACGCGGCGTCTGCGGCAGGTCGTCGAGCAGTGTGGCCTGGGTGACCGCCTGGGCTTCCTCATTGGTGAGCTCTCGAAGGGCCTCAAGCAGCGTGTTGGTCTAGCGCAGGCCATTCTGCACGAGCCGGAAGTGCTGATCCTCGACGAGCCGACCTCCGGTCTTGATCCCAACCAGATCGTCGAGATTCGCCAGGTCATCAAGGACATTGGCAAGAGCAAGACGGTCATTTTCTCGACGCACATCATGCAAGAGGTGCAGGCGACCTGTTCGCGCATGCTGATCATCAGCAAGGGCAAGATCGCCGCCGATGGCACTCCCGACGAGCTGTCGCGCAAGGCGCAGGGAGCCCAAGAGCTGAGCATCGAGATCCAGGGCTCGCTGACCGAGGCGCAGGACGGGCTGTCGGCGGTGAAGGGCGTGGCCTCGGTCCGCTCAGTCGCTCCGCAGGCAGAGGGCGAGGGGGCTGCGGCGAGCGACTCGCACCACTTCGTGGTCATCGCGCAAGAGGGACAGGATCCGCGCGGCGATATCTTCCGCATGGCGGCGCAAAAGGGGCTGGTGCTCCTTGAGCTGCGGCGTGAAAAGGCCTCGCTGGAAGACGTGTTCCGCACCCTGACTGGCGGCACACATGGGCACAACTAGCCTCGGGTTGGCAAACCTCCTGATGCTTCGGAGATGGCAATGAAAAACATGTTCATCATTGCGCGCCGCGAGCTAGGCGCGTACTTCAACTCGCCCATCGCCTATGTGGTGGTGGCGGTGTTCCTGCTTCTATCGGCGCTGCTGTTTTTCAGCGCGCTGTTCTTGCAGGGTCAGGCCGACCTGCGCGAGCTCTTCGACGGCTTCTGGACGACGCTGCTCGTCGCCATCGTCGGCCCGGCGATCACCATGCGACTGCTGGCCGAGGAGCGCAGCAACGACACCCTCGAAGTCCTGCTGACCATGCCGCTCACCGACTGGGACGTCGTGCTGGGCAAGTACCTGGCGGCCCTCGGGGTGTTTGGCTTCGCGATGCTGATGATGGCGCTGTTCGGGGTCACGGTGGCGATGGTGGGCTCGCTCGACAAGGGCCCGGCCTTCGCTGGTTTCCTGGGCCTGTTCCTGGTCGCTGCGACGTACATGGCGATTGGGCTGATGACCTCGTCGTTTAGCAAGAACCAGATCGTGGCCTTCATCGGTGCCGTCCTGCTGTGCCTCATCCTGTGGCTCATCGGCAAGGTGGTGCAGATCTTCCCGCCGACGGTGCAGCCGTTTTTGGACTGGCTCGGCATGGATCGTCATGTCAGTGGCATGGCGCGCGGCGTCATCGACACCCGCGACTTGCTGTATTTCGGAACCCTTATCACCTCGTGCCTGCTGGTGACGCAGGTGACGCTGGATAGCCGGAGGTGGCGCTAATGGCCAAGCCTCTCTCGAAAGGCAAGACCGGGGCCAATGCGGTTGGGTTTGTTGTCCTGACCATTGCTGCCCTGGGTGCCGCAAACTTCGTCGGTACGCGCTACTTCAAGCGCATCGACCTGACGAGCGAAAAGGTCTACACGCTGTCGAAGGGCAGCCAGGACCTGGTCAAGAACCTGCCGGATCGGCTCAACGTCAAGCTCTTCATGAGCGAAGACCTCAAGCCGCCGTTTAAGCAGCACGCGCAGTTCGCGCGCGACCTGCTCTCCGAGTACGAGACCTACTCGAACGGCAAGCTGAAGCTGGAAGTCATCAAGATCGGCGAAGGCGACACCAAAAAGGAAGAGGAAGCGCAGAAGTACAAAGTCCAGAAGTCAAACCGCGGTGTGGTGTCGGCCAACAAGTTCGAGATCGGCAGCACCTTCCTCGGCGTCGGCTTCGACTATCACGGTGAGATCGAGTCGATCCCGGTCATCGACAAGGACGTCGGGCTGGAGTTCGACATCTCTGGCCTCATCAAGCAGATGACGGTCAAGAAGCAGAAGATCGCCTTTGCCAGCAGCGAGGGCGAGCTTACGCCGTCGGGTGGCGGTCACGGCAGCGGGCTGCAGATCATGGGCGAGTTCCTCAAGCGCAGCGGCTTTGAGGTGACCAGCGTCGAGCTCAAGGCGATGATCCCGGCCGACGTCGATGCCCTGCTGATCGTCGGTGCCAAGCAGCCGTTTACCGATCGCGCCAAGTACGTCGTTGACCAGTTCCTGATGCGCGGCAAGTCGGTCGGCGTGTTCGTCGATGGCCAGATCCTGCAGACTCCGCGCGGCATGATGATGCCGGGCATGGACATGCCGCAGATTGCGCAGAACAACGAGGCCAACCTCGACGATCTGCTGTCGGCCTACGGCGTGAAGATCAAGCAGGACATCGTCCTCGACATGCAAAACTACATCGGCCCGGTGCAGGTCGGGGGGCAGATGCTGGGGGTCAATCACCCGGTCTTCCTCGTCGCGGGTCCGCTGCCGCAGGTTCACCAGATCAACACCAACCTCAAGGCCGCCATCTTCCCCTACGCCAGCTCGCTGGAGCTTGTCGGCGAGGCCAAAGAGGGCAAGGGTAACGTCACCTTCACCAAGCTCGCCGAGACCAGCAAAGAGTCGTGGCGTCCGCAGGGGCCGTTCGTCTTCATGCCGACGCAGCGGGCTCGCGACATGACGATGGGCACCGACAAGGGACCGTTTCCGCTGGCCTATGCCGCCACCGGCAAGTTCAAGAGCGCCTTCGCCGGCAAGCAGGCGGTCCGCGAAGACGGCAGCAAGGTCGACGGCAACGTCAGCCAGCCTGGCATCGAGCCGATGGTGACCGAGTCGCCAGCCGGGGCCCGTCTGGTGGTCATCGCCGACTCGGAGTTTATGAGCGACCAGTACCTCAACCTGGTGCGCAGCGGTCTGGCGATTTACGAAGAGAACTTGAAGTTCGCGCTGAACATCATGGACTGGCTGGCGCAGGACGAAGCGCTGGCCCAGGTGCGCAACAAGGGCATGCAGAGCCGCCCGCTCGACCCGGTAAAAGAGGGGACGGTGTGGTTGATCAAGGCCGGCAACATCATCGGGCTGCCGCTCTTGCTCTTGCTGATCGGCCTAATCCGCTGGCGCATCCGCTCCAGCGCTCGCGTCACTGCCAAGCTCTAGACAGGGAGATCTGAGTCAATGGAGAAGAAAAATCTCTATGCCTTGCTGGCTCTTGTCGCGCTCTGCGGGCTGGCCTTCTATGCCATGCGCGCGCCGGAAAAAGGTGAGCGCGTCGGTGAGAAGCCGCGCGCCCTCGCTGAGATCAAGGCCGACAAGATCGTGACACTAGAAATCGCGCAGCCTGGGGGGGGCGACAAAGTCACCCTGACCAAGAAGGCCGACAAGTGGCAGGTCACTGCGCCCTACGACAAGCCGGCCGACCAGAGCGCCGCCAAGAGTGCGGTCGAAGCGCTTGAGAAAATCAAGTGGGGCGACATCACCACGCAGCAGAAGGAACGCCATGCCGAGCTGGAAGTCAGCGACGACAAGGCCGTGCATGTCGTCGCCAAAGAGGCGGGCGGAGCGCTCATTGCCGACCTGCTGCTTGGCAAGTCGGCGGGCAGCTCAACCATGGTGCGCATCGCCGGCAAGGATGAGGTCTGGCAGGCTGGTGAGCTGTACACCTCGACTTTCAAGCGCGACGGCAAGAGCTGGCGCGATCATGTGGTCTTCGATCAGAAGGCCGACGAAGCGCAGAAGGTCACGCTGAGCAGTGCGGCCGGCAAGGTGGTCCTTGAGCGGCAGGCTCCGGCTGGTGGCGACAAGGAGAACAAGGGCGCCCCGCCCAGCATCTTTGACGCCAAGTGGAAGCTCAGCGAGGGCGCCATCCCGACGCTGAAGCCGGGCGTCGAGCTCGATCACGCGATGGTCAATCGCATCGCTCAGGGCATCGCCACGCTGCGGGCCGGTGAGTTCCTCGATGCCGGCAAGCCCGAAGAGCTGGGGCTGGCGCCGGGGGCCCCGGGCCAGATCGAGGTGCAGGTGGCCTTTAAGGACGGCAAGAGCGCCGGCATTCGCATCGGCAGCGTCAAGGGCGAGGACTATCACGTGCAGACCCTCGACAGCCCGCAGATCTTTACCGTCAAGAAGTGGGGCATGGAAGCGCTGGCTCACGTAGCGGCTGATCTTGGCGACAAGTCACTGGTCAGCCTGAAGGCCGATCAGCTCGACAGCGTGACCGTGACCCAGGGCACCGATGTGCTGGTGGTCCGCGCGGCCGACAAGACCTGGAAGGCCGACAAGCTGGCGGATGCTGATGAGGGCAAGCTGAAGTCGCTGGTTGAGAGCTTTGACAGCCTCAGCGGCTCGGGCTTTGTCGCCGCTGGCGCACCCGAGCTGGCCTCGCTGACCAAGCCGCGCGCCACGGTGACGCTGGTGAAGAAGGGTGGTCCCAAGGCCGGTCCGCCGCTCGTGCTAAAGATCGGCGATACCCGCGGTGACGAGGTCATCGTGCAGCGTGGCGGCGCACCCGCCGGCGAAGCGCTGTGGCTCAAGAAGATCCAGGTCGATCGCTTCCTCAAGAAGCCGGCAGAAGTCG
>CAZVMD010000080.1:18852-26634 GCA_964628555.1 uncultured Myxococcales bacterium
CTGTGGCTCAAGAAGATCCAGGTCGATCGCTTCCTCAAGAAGCCGGCAGAAGTCGGCAAGGACAAGAAGTAGTCACCGCTTCTCCCCGCCTGTCGCCCGCCTCGCTTTCTCTCCGCCTCGCCCCGTCTGACCTCGCCTCGCCTCGTCTCGCCTCGCTTCCGTCTCAGGGCGGCTCGACTTGCCTCACCACATCACATCGGCTCGCGAAAAACTGCCTCGGCCCCGTCGGGATTCACCTTGCGGTAGGTCTGGCTGGTGATGGCGAAGCACTGGATCAGCTGGTTGATCAGATCCTTGCCCAGCGGCTGCAGGAGCTCGCTGAACTTGCTCCAGCGCAGCTCGGCTTGGGTGTAGCTGACCAGGCTATAGTTTGGGTACTCCATGGCCTGTGGCGCCGTCACTGACGCGGCTAGCAGCTGGCGAGCGAGGCTCATGGGATCGGGGGCCAAGATGGTGTCGCTGATCTTCTTGCGGCAGTTGGTCGGATCCTGCTCGATCACCACCGACAGCGAGCCGCGACCCATGCCCCAGCCATACGCCGTGAGCGCCCCCTCGAACGTGCTGTCCGAGACCGAGATCAGCCGATTGCTGCGAATGATGACGGGCTTGATGGGCAGCTCGTGTGGTTCACCCAAACGACTGAGGACCAGCCCGGGCACCTTCGGGCACGCCATCGCGGTGTCGAGTGTCGCCACTAGCGTATAGACCGCGGGATTGAGCCTCGGGTCGAGCTCGATCTCGATGGTTGCGGCGGTGAAGCTGTCGCTGCGGCTCCTTGGGGCCGAGCTAGTTACCGAGCTGAGGCAGCCATCCTTGCGCACCGTTGCCAGGCTGACTGAGCCGCCGGCCGCATCACTGGTTCCAACCGCGAGCCCGACCACAAAGCGCTCGCGCGCCGCTGCATCCAGTCCTGCCATCGGCACGACGCGGAAGGTCTGGGCTGGCCTGTCACCCTCCAGCATGGCGCCGACCAGCAGGGCGGCAGTGTCCTCGGGGACATGGTAGGCAACGATGCGAAAGTCCGGCATCGGCTCGCAGCCCGGCAGTCCGGCCAGCCCGATAGAAATGCCCAGCGTCGCCAGTAATCGAAGCGAGTGCGATCCCATGCGAACCTCCGAAGCACCGCTCCTAGAAGCGGAGCGGCAGTGTGCCGGTGCTGCTGTCGCGCTGATCGCGATAGAGCTTGATGCCAATCGCCAGGCCGATCGTGCCCGCCACCGCGCTGCCGATCGTGATCCAGAACCATGAGCGACGATACACAGGGGGCGATTTTTCGCGGTCGAGCTGCTCGATCGCCAGCTCGATCTCGCGCCGCTTCTGCTGCTGTTCCTGTAGCAGCTGCAAGGTGCGCAAGTGGTCGCGGGCTTCGACGGCCAGCGGATGCTTGGGGGCAAAGATCAGGAAGCGCTCATAGCAGCGCATGGCCTCGGGATAGCGCTCGGCTTTGCGATACGACTGCGCTGCGTTGAACAGATAGATGGGTCGCGGCTCGCGGGCATAGGCGCGCTCAAGTGCAGCCGCGGCAGCCGGGTAGTCCTGGCGGGAAAACAGCTGTCTCGCGTAGCTCACATGCGCGCTGGCCGGTGCACTCTCGGCCGGTGCTTCCAGCTGGCTGCGCTCGATGTCTTCCTCGGCACTCTCGCTGGCCCGACTGCGCGCGCGTCCACTGTCCGCCGCGGCGAGGGGCGTCAGGGCAAACACGAGCAAGGCCAAGGTGAGTGCAGGCGCCGGCCAGGCAGGCATGGGCTAGAGGATTCATTATATGCCGGATTCTCGACGGGAAGGTGGGGGTGCTGCCGGGCCACAACATCGAGGTGCGTGGCGATGGGTAGGGCTGAGCCGGCGAGCGGCGGCGGCGCAGGGCCTACTGATGCAGGATTTTTTCCGCCTGCGACAGCGCCTGGACCCGCCAGCGGACCAGCGAGTTATCGCCGCTCTGCAGCTTGTTGGTCTCGCGCAGGACGTCGTCGAGTGGCCACAGCGTGACGTGCGGGTCGAAGGCTGAGGGCGGACGGCTCTGCAGCGGCTGCGACCAGCCAGCCATCACCTGCGTCTCGCCAGCGTGCAGCGCCCGCACCGCCGCATTTGCTAGGCGGGTCGACAGCATGCGATCGAAGGCGCTCGGTGAGCCACCGCGCACGACATGGCCCAGCACCGTGACCCGCGTATCGACGTGACCCTCGGGGAAGCGCTGGCTTAGCTGTTCATCGACCAGCAGCTTCAGCCGTCCTGAGTCCATGCGCACCCCTTCGCTCTTGATCACCAAGACGTGGCGTCGGCCGCCCTGCCGAGAGTAGGCCGAGTCGATGGCCTGCATGACGTGATCGACGATCGCCGACTCGGTCTTTTCAGCCTCGGGAAACAGCACGACATCGGCCTGCGCAGCCAGGCCTGCGACCATGGCCAGATAGCCACAGTCGCGGCCCATGACTTCAACGATAAAGGTGCGCTGGTGGCTGCCGGCGGTGTCGGCGATGCGGTCGCAGGCTTCGACGATGGTGTTCATTGCCGTGTCGACACCAATCGCCATGCCAGTACAGGCGATGTCGTTGTCGATCGAGGCCGGGATACCGACCACAGCGAGTGGACGTCCGGCGAACGTCGTGGCGTTCTGCAGCGAGCGAGCGCCAGCCAGCGAGCCGTTGCCACCCAGGACGATCAGACCCGACAAGCGGGTGGCGACGATCGCTTCTTGCGCCAGCGCCTGGCCCTCGGCGGTCATAAAGCGCTTGCTGCGCGCACTGCCCAGCAGCGTTCCACCTCGTCGCGCGGCCTCGTCGAGCGCTCGCATGCTGAGCGCCCGCACGCGGCCTTCCATCAGTCCCTTGTAGCCCTCTTCGACGCCCAGAAGCTCCAGCCCAAGGGCCGTGCCGACCTTGGCCGCGGCGCGCAGAGCCGCGTTCATGCCGGGCGCATCCCCGCCTGAGGTGAGTAACGCTACGCGATCTCCCTGCCGCAGCGGCTCCATGTTCAAGGCCTCCCTGCTCTCTTGCGGTTAGGTCGCCGTTGGGGCGTGGCGGGGCTGCTCCGCTCTCGGCCCGCGCTGGCCCGGTGGTTTGCGTGATCGATGCTCGTTGACTCTGGTCAGGCGCGCTGCTAGCTGGCGCTCGACTGACTGCCGCCACCGAGGCTCGCTAGGGCGGGCTTGATCACGTGGGCGATGAACTCGCGCATCGTCGTCTTGGTCGTGGTGTGCGGCGTGCGCGGCTCGGCCGGGTTCATGCGACCGTCGAGAATCGCCTGATACATCTCGCCAACGATGTTTACCGCGAAGTCGGGCATACCGAACCCTAGCATGGCCTGCTTGGCGGCTTCGACGGGAACCTGCTGATAGCGCACCGTGGTGCCCAGCACCCGCGAGAGCTCGGCCACGACCTGGTTCTGCGTCAGGTCCTTCGGGCCGTGTACACCGACGATGTGATGGCCGCGCCAGGTGTCGCAGAGCAGGTACGAGGCGGCCATGATCGCGATGTCCTTGGTCGCCACCATCGGGGCTGCAATATCGGCCGGCAGCGGCATGTAGATCGTTCCCGAGGCGATGCCCTGCAGGCTCATCAGCAAGTTTTCCATAAAGAAGCCGGCTCGCAGCGCTACGAAGTTGGGGACGTGCGCCTGGAACTCGTTCTCGATGCCGCGCAGCACGCTGACCGGCCCCGTGCCATCGCCGCTATGGGCTCCGACGCTCGACACCATGACCACGGTCTTGACGCCGGCCTTGCCAGCTAGCTGGGCAGCGCGGCTGCCGAGGGCGCTGGCCCAGGCTTTGAAGTCCGGCCGTCCACCGACCGGCGGCGTCAGCCAGAACAGCGCGCGGGCGCCCTGTAGGGCCTGCTCCAGGACCGCTGGATCCTCCATCGAGCCCAGCACCAGCCGGGCGCCGTGCTCGACCAGGGGCGCGACCTTGTCAGCGGTCCGGCTGATGACGGTGATGCTCTCGCCAGCCGCGAGGAGTTGTTCCGCGAGAGCGCGACCGATGTTGCCATTGGGGGTGTTGATGACGATGCTCATGGACGGCTTGCTCCTTGGTGGGGATGCCCGAGCTCAGTGGGCAGGCCGCGGGCCTGCGGGCTCGACGCGCAAATAGCAGCCTACTTTACCAAAAGCAGCGGCGGGCGGGCACGACTCGTGCGGTCTTGGGCGATGGCTGGCCGGCTAGGCCTGCGCGCCTTCGAAACGCAAATTTCGCGCGCCGTGCGGCAGGGCCGATGCCGGGCCGACCTCGTCCTACCCGGTTGCTGGCGGGCAGCAAGTCCGTGGGCGGTAGCGGGCAGCAGCTAGCGCGGCAGACCGACGACGAACTCGGGGATGACGCGCAGCCAGATCTCGCCCGCCGGCATCGCATCGCCGGCCTTGACCACCGGCTTGGCATTGCCGAGCAGTACAAACGGGGTCGTCGGACTCTGGATGTACTTGATGAACTCACTGCGGGCCGGCGAGCCCTCGGGGATGCTGATGCTGCCGCCGCCATCGGCGATGGTCATGCCCTTGGCGATGACTGGCAGCTTGTCGACAAACACCGCGCGCGGGTCGGTGACGCTGGTCACGCCCATCGGGGCGATATACAGCGACGTCTCGGGGATGGCGAAGGTCGTGGTGTTCTTGCTGATGCCGTACTTGAGCGTGATGCTCTGCACCACGCTGACCACCTTGCCCGCGACTGCCGTCGTGAAGTTCTGTTCCTTCGCTAGCGTGATCGGGTAGCTAAATGTCGCGTTGACCTCGGCCGTGCACTTCTGCGTCGCGGTGTCGCAGATGCCCTTGGCGGTAGCGCCCATGATTGATCCGCCCACTTGATTGGCGACGGTCGCGCAGGGATCGGTAGCCGCCGTACAGGTCACGCTCGGCACCATCCCCGTCGAGCTGCCGAAGTTCTGCTTAAACTCCTGCGGCGACAGCGTGATGGTGGTATCGAAGATGCCGCAGCCGGCTGAGGCGGCGACGGTGATGCTCAGGGCAGCGGCGCAGCGTAGGACGCGTCCGCGCGTCGAGCGGGTGGCAGACAGCGAGGAGGGGGGCGCAGGGAAGGGCGGGTAGTTTAGGCTGCTCATGCGGGTTCTCCTTCGGGCCAAAGAGCGCGTTGCGAGGAGGAGAGCCCGCGCTGCCCCGGGGCGCCAGCCGACGAGATCGTCGCCTGCGGCGAGCTGCAGAGCAGGTCTTCGGCCCCTCCTACAACACGCCGTTATTGTCGCACAGCCTCGGGGCCAACTGACCTCGATAATCCTTGACAGTGGGACGGCGCAGCGACGACACTTTGGCCTTCTGTAACCCTCCGCAACGCCTAGGAAATCGTCCCATGTCGAGCCCTAACTACCGCGTCCATGTGTCCTTCGATGGCGAGCGCAAAGTATTTGTCGCTCGCGTGCCTGAGCTGCCCGCCTGCCTAGGCGAAGGCGCGACGCGCGGTGAGGCGCTGGTCAACATGGAGCGCGAGCTAGAGGCGCTGGTCGCCACCCTCGTCGAGCGCGGGGGGCGGCCGCCGCTGGCCGTCGACGATGAGCCGGTCAATGGCCAGCTCGATGTCCAGGTCTCGCGCGGGCTGCATCGCGAGCTGTTGTTTGCCGCTCGGGCCGAGGGCGTTGAGCTGCCGCAGCTCGTCTCGGAGCTCCTGGCCTCGGGGCTGGAGCATCGCCAGCGGCGGGCCGGGCGTCGTCCGTCCGCGCCGGAAGCCGCCCCTGACAACAGCGGCAACCAGCGGGCCCGCGAGCCCGGTCCGGAAGCTGGACGCGGCGGTCGCTATTACGATGACGGGGGCCGGCGCGGCGAGCGCAACACCGCAGCGCGCTTCCACGGCCTGCTCGAAGATCGTGCGTCGTTCATGGAGTACGTGCGCGGCGTGGAAGCCGAAGGCCGAGGCGCCACCGCCCGTGGCGGCTTCGGTGGCGGCGGTGGGGATCGGGGTCGCCGCTCGTTTGGGCCGGGGGGCGGTCGCCGTCCCGAGGGCCGACCCGACAGCCGGGACGAGGGTCGCGGACCGCGGGGTGGCGGCACCGGCGGTGGGACCGGCGGCGGTCGCCCAGGCAACGACTAGCTCGCCCTGACTCCCGCCGCGAGCGTCGCTGCTGGTCCTTAGCGGCCCAGATAGTAGCGACGGATGACCGTCTCGCCGAGCTTGCCCTGGGGGGTGTAGTCGCGCTCGGGATAGCCTTCGTGGCCGCGCATGTTGGGGAACCACTTCCACAGGAAGCCGCCGGCCCAAAACTCCTGCGGCAGCCAGGTCGCAAGCAGCGCCGCCAAGCAGTTGGCCTGGGCCTGTTCATTGATCGGTCGCGACGAGATCGCCGACTCTAGCTCCCAGTTCCGCCAGCCGCTGCCATCGACGCTCAGGTAGCCAAATTCAGTAAATAATACCGGTCGTTGTTGGCTCTTAGAATATTGAGATAACTTCTGAACAATCGGCTGCCAGGCGGCGCTGAGAGTGGCCTGACTAGGGGTGGTTTCATTAACCAATGGATAATAGGCACCTAATCCAATATAGTCTAACTGCGGCCAAAAAGGCACTATGTCCCAATCGTCCCAGTTTGCAGAATAGGTGAGTTTTCCGCCATAAATTGTGCGTATCTCGGCAATCAGCGCCTGCCAGAAGGCGGGTCGTTTGTTCAGCGCGACGCGCAGCTCCGTGCCGATGCAGAACAGCTCGGCCTGCTCCTCCGCCGCCAGCTTGGCAAAGGCGAGGATGTAGCGTCGATAGTCTGACTCCCAGGCGCCCCACTCGTCGCTGGTAGCGAAGTCCAAAGAGCCTGTCCAGCCGCCGGGGACATAGATCTGCGGCTTGACCATGGCGTGCAGTCCGGCGGCATGGGCCAGGCGCAGGGTCTGACGAACGCCGGCCCGCCCTTCCCCCCACCACTGCCCGAGGCCATCTGGGAAGTGGACCGCGGCCCGGCCCGGCCGCGTATAGGCATAGGGAACAGCGGCAATCCAGCCAGCGCCAACCGACTTAATGGCCGGCATGGGATCCTGCGCAAATGGCTCAGGTGGGGCGACAAGTGTTAGCCCTTTAAGCTTATCGGCCCGCTGATCGATCGGTGAGGGCAAGGGCTGAGAATGCCCAGCAAGCGCTGGCTCGCGACAGGCGAGAGTTAATGCACATAGTCCGGCGAACAGGCAATAGCGCGCAGGCGTCATGAGCGAGCCCCAGCGTAGCGCAGCCGGCTGCCATTTCGCATAGCGCCGGGAAGGGCCGGCCGCGTCGCCAGCCTATCTGCCGACCGGGCGCCCGTCATCGCTCGATGTCAGGGCCTGGCTCGACGGCGCCGCCACCAGCGTATCGCCGAGCTCAAGAGCCAGGGGAGCCAGCGGCACCACTGCCGCACTCGGCGCGGCTGCGGCTGGGGCCGGGGCGGGGGCCTGCGCCGCACTGCGCACAAGCTCGGCCTGCAGCGCGGAGAGGGTCGGCCGCTGGCTCTGATCTCGCGCCAAGGCAGCCATGACCATCTTGGCCAGCGCCGGCGGCAGCGACGGAACCAGCTCATCGATAGGGCGCAGCGGCTGGGTCAGCTGCTTGCGCATCTGCTTGACGATGTTCCGCTCCGTCACGCCGTGCGGCATGCTGCCCGCCAACATCAAATAAAGCGTTGCCCCGACGGAGTAGATGTCCACCCGATGATCCGAAGGCTCGCTCGTCAAGCGCTCGGGGGCCATAAACTGCGGCGTCCCCATGATGTTGCGCGTCCCCGAGAGCTCGACCGACTCCTTGTTGTGCAACAGCTTCGCCAGCCCAAAGTCGAGCACCTTAACCACCTCGCCATGCACCGTCTGCGAGAGGAAGATATTGGCCGGCTT
>CAZVMD010000081.1:0-26474 GCA_964628555.1 uncultured Myxococcales bacterium
CCCGCCGATCCTGCCGCCACCCTGGCGCGACGAGGCCGGCAAGGCCAGCCCCCGCGGCGACAAGAGCGAGCGCCGGGCCGTGCGCAAAAAGCCCGTCTTGCGCTAGCCTCGCGTCCGCCTCGCTGTGGCGGCTGTGTACTCCGCCGCGGTCGAGTCGCTAACGAAGGCGGTGCCAAACGTGCGGGTGCGTGCTGGCGGCGCTTCATCGATAACGGACGCTTGCTGACCACGGCCGGCGTGTTGGCGGGCAGCGATGGCTCGCTGTACGTGGTGGCGCGGCTGCTGGGCCAGCAGGCTGCCGAGCGCACGGCGGCGGCATCGATCGCGGTCACCTTTAGCACGACGCCGATCTGGATCCGCCGCGTGACGAGCCGCGCCCTGTGTAGCTGCTGCGCGGCCGCGAAGCGCGTCGAGCAGGCAGGGTCGAGCGTTACAGTGGCTCCGTCCCGCTTGCCCCACCGCGCTTGGGCACGGTCGCTTCGCGATGCAGATCCAGCCAGGCCGCCTTGTCGCTGAAGAACACATGCGCTTGCGGCAGGCGATCGATCTCAGCTTCGATCGCGGCGCGCGCGATGTGTACCTCTTGCGCCCAGCGCGCTGATTCAAAGAACAGCGGACTGCCACAGTGGCGGCAGAAGCTGCGGCTGGCGGCAGGCGAGGAGCGATGGCGGCCGAGCTGATCTTCGCCGGACTCGATGTGAAGCTGGCTGCGCTCGACGCCGAGCCAGGTAACATACGGCGCCCCGTGCGCCCGGCGACACATCGAGCAGTGGCAGTGAGCGCACCACTTGCTGGGCAGCGTGACAGTAAACCGGACGGTGCCGCACAGGCAGGCGCCCGCCACCGACGTAGGAGTAGAGCTCATGACCCGGCAGGCTATGCCGAGGGCTGGGGCAGTGGCAAGGCGGGGTCTGCGGACTCATATCAGGGGACCGGGAGCTCGCGGGCGGCGGCCGGTGAGCCGAGTAGCAGCGCGCGCAGCTCGTCGTCGATGGGCACGGTGGCGTTGCGCAGGTAGTCAAAGAGGGCAACGACGGTCTCGCCTTCGGCGACCAGGGCCCCGTCCTGGGCGCTGCTGGTGACGCGATAGCTGAGGGTGGCTGACTTGCCACCGACTCGCAGCGTGGTGCAGCTGACCTCGATGGTGTCGGGGTACTTGACCGGCCGACGATAGTCGATGCTGGTGCGGGCGAGGATGGGTCCCAGGCCCTGCGACTGCAGGCGCGGGGTGATGGGAATGCGCTCCCACCAGGCGATGCGCACCGACTCGAACCAGCGCAGATAGATCGTGTTGTTGACGTGGCCAAGCGCATCCATATCGCCCCAGGCAACCGGGATGCGCAGCATGGCGAAGTGCGGACCGGGGGACGAGCTCATGGGCGCATCTTGGCACAGAACGAGATCCAGCGGCCGCAGTCAGCGGCGACGCGCGGTGCAGCCGGGGCCAAGGCGCGGGCGGGGCGCGCTGGGTCAGCGCTGAGCTCGACTGCGGACCCGGTGGGCGCGGCCCAACTAGGGGCGCTGGGAGCGCAGGAAGTGCTTCATTTTCTGTAGCAGCTCAGCCTGCTCCGGCGCGGTGATGCGGAAGTGGCGCAAGGTCCGCTCCAGATCCGCAACCAGCTCAGCTGGGCTGTCTTCATCCAGCAGGAGGGGCGGGGGCGGGGCGTCGGGGGGCGGTGACTGGCGACCATGACCGACTGTGCAGGCCAGCAGATACTGCGCGCGCTGCACGGCGGTGGAGTAGGCCAGGCGGGTCCGTGCCTGCGTCCCCTCGGCCCAGTGCTCGGCGATGGCGGCGAGCGCGGCGGGGCCACCCAGCCGGGCGTGCAGGCTGCGATCCTCGGCGCGGGCCAGGGCGGCATTGACGATGACCGGGCGGTCGCTGACCTCACTGGCTAAAAGCGGCGTGCAGCTCGACCAGGGCAGCAGGCCCAGGCCTCCGCTCAGCAGCCGGGCCCAGCGTCGCTGTCGGGGCGAGAGCGGCGTGAGGCGCAGCGAGCCCTCCTGTCCGAAGAGCCCCCTGCCCCCGCTATCCCGGCCCTTGCCGCTTCGCCACAGCATGCGTGCTCATCGTCGCATATTGCTGTGTTAGGCTGCGAGGAAACAGGCAGCGTAGCCTACTCCTAGGAGGGCCGGCCCCTATGCGGCGTACACCGATACTGCACCTGGCATCGACCCTGCTTCTGGTCTCGGGATTTGTCCTCGTCGGCTCGTGCCGCGAGCAGCCGCCGTATGAAGAGGCGGCGCTGGTGCGCGACGGCAAGACCGTGGTCATCGAGTGCGGCCCGCTGCCTGAGGTCACCACCGGCCCGCGCTGCGAGGTCACGCCCAGCCCCAGTGGCAGCAAGTACCTGCTCCTGCGCGGCACCGTGCTGCAGACCGATCGCGTGCTGCGCGGCGGCGAGGTGCTGATCGATGGGCAGGGTCGCATCGCCTGCTCGGACTGCGACTGTCACAGCCAGACGGCCGGTGGGGCCGAAGCGACGCAGGTCCTCTGTCCCGACGGTGTGATCTCGCCCGCCCTGATCAACACCCACGATCACATCACCTACAACAAGATGGCGCCGGCCGCGCATGCAACCAACCGCTACGACCACCGGCACGAGTGGCGCAACGGGGTCAGCGGCGATCCCACGCGGCCCAAGCTGAGCTACACCGCCAGCAGCAAGGCCGAGGCCGTGCAGTGGAACGAGCTACGGCACCTCTTGGCCGGGACGACCTCGATCGTCAGCGCTGGCGATGCGCCCGGCGTGCTGCGCAACCTCGACGCCACGACGCTGGCCCGGCAGGAGGGTCTGAACCAGACGGTGGTGAACTCCGACACCTTCCCGCTCGGCGACACCTTTGGCGAGCGCCTGATGAGCGGCTGCGCCTATCCCAGCATCACGACGCAGAGCTCGATCAGCGACGCCGACTCGTACGAGCCGCACATCAGCGAAGGCATCAACGTCGAAGCGCGCAACGAGTTTCTGTGCACCAGCCAGCCCGGCCAGGGGCAGAACCTGCTCTTGGAGAAGACGGCGCTGATCCACGGCATTCCGCTCGGCCCCGCTGACGCCTGTCTGGTCAGCCAGCGCAAGGCAGCGCTGATCTGGTCGCCGCGCAGCAACGTTGCGCTGTACGGCCACACCGCGCAGGTGCCGATGTTCGATCGAGCCGGCGCGCTCTTAGCCTTGGGCACCGACTGGACGCTGACCGGCTCGCTGAACCTGCTGCGCGAGCTAGCCTGCGCCGACGATCTGAACCGCCAGTACCTCAACAACTACTTCAGCCCCGAGGCGCTGTGGCGCATGGTGACGATCAACAGCGCGATCGCCACCGCGACCAACGATGTCATCGGCCAGATCGTGCCGGGCCTGGTGGCTGATATCTCGATCTATCAGGGCCAGCGCGCCTATCAGAGCGCGCCGCTGCCGCGCTGGGATCACGCGGCGGTGGTGCGGGCCGGGGTGGAAGACGTGCTCTTGGTGCTGCGCGGTGGGCTGCCGATGTACGGCGACGGCAACGTGATGGAGGGCCTGGGGGCCGGCACCGCCAAGCTCTGCGAAGCGCTGGATGTCTGCGGCATCGACAAGCGCATCTGCGTCGAGCGCGAGACCAAGAAGAAGCTCGCGGATCTGGAGACGGCGGCGGTCAAGCCGGTCTATCGCCTGTTCTCCTGCGGTGCGCCGCCCGACGAGCCGACCTGTAAGCCGCTGCGCCTGGGCCAGTTCGACGGCAACATCACCGCCGACGATCCCGATGGCGATGGCTTGATCGGCAGCGCCGACAACTGCCCGCAGGTGTTCAATCCGATTCGCCCCGTCGATGGCGGCAAGCAGGCGGACAGCGATGGCGATGGCATCGGCGATGCCTGCGACCCCTGTCCGCTCGACAAGGACACCAATGTCTGCCCGGCCCTGCGCGCTGCGGACTGCGATGGCGATGCCTTCGAAGACGGCATCGACAACTGTCCGTTTATGAGCAACACCGACCAGACCGATAGCGACCTCGATGGCATCGGCGATGTCTGCGACAGCTGCCCTGACTATCCCAACCCGGGGTTTGGTCCCTGCCGCTACAGCATCAAGGATCTGCGCACGCCGGGCAGCCCCAAGCGTCAGGCGCCGGGCACCAAGGTGCGGGTCGACAACCTGCTCATCCTCGGCCTGCGGGCCAAGTCCAGCTTCGGCTTCCATGGCCGCGATCTCGACGGCAGTCAGGACTACTCTGGCGTACTGGTTTTCCTCGGCGGCAGCGCGCCGCCCAAGGCCTCGGATGGCACGCCGCTGCGGGTCGGCGATGTGGTCAGCGTCACCGGCCGCTACACCGTCTTTAGTCAGCAGGACGAGATCGATCAGGTCAGCGAGCTAGTCATCACCAGCCACCTTACGAACCCACCGGTGCCGCTGGATATCACCACCCGCGATCTGGTGCCGGGGACCGGCAGCCCGTCGGAGCGCTTCGAAAACCTGCTGCTGCGGGTGAAGAACGTCTATCAGCGCCGCCTGTTCGCCGCGACCAACGAAGACGACTTCTGGGCCACCGATGAGATGGGCGAGACCTGCGCCGCCAGCACGCCGCCCTGCGTCCGCATCGGCGACTTCCTCTTCGACAACGGCGCCAACAACGGCAGCCCAGCGTTTTCGGCCGGCACCCAGCTGGGCAGCGTCACCGGCATCGTCAGCGGCTTCAACAACACCTACTCGCTGGAGCCGCGCGACGCCACCGACATCCAGCCCTAGGCGAAGCGGCAAGCGGGGGATGCGCCTTGGGCTCGGTTGACGGCCCGCGGCCTGGCTCAATGCCAGCGCGTCTGGTGCAGATCGGCGCCAACTAGGCTGGCGTCGGTCAGGTCCGCCCCGCTGAGATCGGCATAGGCCAGGCAAGCACCGTGTAGATCGGCGCCTCGTAGCTGGGCGCCACAGAGGTTGCAGCCGCGCAGGTTGAGGGGCTTTTTCGCCTCGGCGCTAAACCGCAGAAGCTGTTGCAGGTCGCTGTCGCCCAGCACGCGGGCGCAGGCGCGCTGGAAGCTGCCGGGCTGGCGCCACAGGGCACTGCTTCGCTCCCGCAGCGACCGGGGAGCGTGCTCCCTATGTGCGGCCAAGAGCGCCTCCGCCGCGGCTTCTTTCACCTCCTTCGGGATGAGCTCAGGCGCGGGTGGTGGCGGCGGGCCGCCCCCCGGTGCGCGCTGCTTCATCCAGGTCGCCGCGGAAAACAAGACTGTCAGGAGCTGGGCGCCGGCGGTAATCGCGTCTCCGAGGTCCAGGCTCACGATCGCCTCATCAAAGTTGGCCTCGATGAACAGCGTGTTTCGCAGGCTGCAGTCGCCCAGGTTAGCCTCGGTGAGGTTGGCGCAGGTCAGGTCGGCGGCATCGAGGCAGGCAGCGCTGAGATCGGCGCCATACAAGAGCGCCCCCCGCAGGTTGGCGCCGGCCAGGTTGGCGCCGTGCAGGTCGACGTAGGGCAGGTTGGCCAGCTCTAGGTTCGCCCCGCGCAGGTCGAGCGGCACATGGTGCGGCCCCACCGAGCTCTGAGCGACCAGCATGCGCAGATCACGATCGCTATGCGTCCTCATTCGTTCATCTCTGGCCCGCGCTTGGGGTCGGGCTGAACCGGGGATGGGGCTCGCCGTCCCCGCGGACTTTACGAGACGGTAAGGACGATCTTGCCACGCATGCCGCCGGCTTCGATCTTGCGGTGCGCTTCGGCCACCTGCTCAAGTGGCATGACGCAGTCGATAAGCGGTCGCACCTGGCCGCGCGCCGCCAGGGTGGCCAGGGTCTGGATCTTTTCCGCCGTGCGCTCCAGAAAGCCGAAGTAGAGGCTCTGGTTGCGGATCTGCATGCCGCCGACCGGGCCGGTGATGCTGACCACGGTGGCCAGCTTGCCGTAGGGCCGGACGCAGCCGATGCTGCGCGTGATGGTATCGCCACCGACGGTGTCAAAGGCCGCATCGGCGCCCTGGCCAGCGGTCAGGCGCAGCACTTCCTCTTCGAACTTGAGGTGGCGATAGTCGATGACCTCATCGGCGCCGAGGCTCTTGATCAGCGCCTCGTTTTCCTTACGGCCGGTGGCCAGCACGCGGGCCCCGGCGGCCTTGGCCAGCTGAACGCCGAAGGCGCCGACGCCGCCGGCTCCGGCATGAATCAGCACGGTGTCTCCCGGCTTGCAGGCAAAGAAGCGGATGACGCTGTCATAGGCGGTCATCGCCGCCAGCGGCAGCGAGGCCGCTTCGACAAAGGACAGTGCGGCCGGCTTGACGGCCACGATGTCGGCGTCTTCGACGTGGTACTCGGCGTACGAGCCCTGGCGGCCAAAGATGTGGCCGGAATAGAAGACCTCGTCGCCGGGCCGCAGCTGGGTCACCGCCGCGCCGACCTCTTCGACGATGCCGGCCGCGTCATAGCCCAAGATGGCGGGCAGGGGAACGCGGGCCCAGCTACCGCTGCGGCGGATCTTGTAGTCGACCGGATTTACCGAGGCCGCCTTGATGCGCACCAGCACCTGCTTGAGTCCGGGGCGCGGCCGCGGTAGCTCGGCGGCCTCGAAGCGCTCCGGGCCGCCAAACTCACGAATAATCATCGCCTTCATGCTCATGTCGCCGTTCTCCTTGGGGGGCTGGATGGGAGCTGCTGCTGGCCAGCATAGATCAGGCCCTGGCGGGCTGTCCGCGTCTCTCCCAGCCTAGCCTGCTGGGGCTGGACAGCGACGGAGAATTCACTTTCTTCATTTTTCCGTGATCCGTTTTCCGCTCCCCGGCACTTCCCGGTTGAGAGCGGAAGAGACGGAGAAAAACGATGCGCAACCAGACGTGGATTTCGACGGCCCTGACCGGCCTTCTGACCGTGAGCGCGCTCTTGGCAATGGAAGGCTCGGGCGAAGCCAAGAGCAAGCGCAGCAAGAAGGGCTCATCGGCCGCCGCCGTGGCCATGGCCAGCGATGGCGAGCGAGACGAGCGGAAGAGCGAGGGCCAAGGTGGCAGCAGCACGTCGCGCAGTGACGCCGCGAGCGAGCCCCGCAGCGATAGCAAGAGCGACGCGACGGGGAGTGGTGATGCCAGCAGCCCAGCGCCGCCTTCTGACAAGGTCGGCCGCTTCATGGCCAGCTTCAAGATCGGCCCGGCAATCGGCGCGCACAACGCCGGCCACCAGGGCGCGATCGTGCTCGAAGCCGGCTGGTCGGTGCTGCCGAACAAGAACGCCTATCTGCTGTTCCCGCTGCAGTTTCAGTTCGCCGAGGGCGGCGGCGCGATCATCCTGCCGGTCGGCTTTCAGTACGACATCGGCATCAAGCAGGTGCCGGGTCTGTATCTGTATCCGCGGCTAAGCCTCGGCTACGCCGCCTTCATCGCCAGCGCCCTCGGTCAGACGACGACCACGCACTTTGGTGTGCTGATGCCAGAGTTTGGCGCCAAGTACGTGTGGAAGGGGCGCTGGAACTTTGGCGGCGAGATCTTCAGCCTGCCGATCTACTTCGCCGAGGGCGGCGCAGCGGTGCAGTACCGCATCCTGCTGTCGGCCGGCATGAACTTCTAAGCGTCAGCGCATCAAGCGTCAACGCATGGGCACGCGCCGCCGCTCGTGCAGCGAGTGCGGCCAGGCAATCACAAGGAGAAGAAATCATGAGCTCGATGTCTCGTATGGCAGGGATGGGTCTGGCGTTTCTTTTGGCTCTGGGCAGTGTCGGCTGTGGGGCTGGCGGTGCCTGTGGTCGGGCGGCGAAGTGTGCCGCCGATCCCAAGCCGACCGAGGCCGATATCAAGGCCTGTCAGGAGCAAGAGAAGATGAACGCCAGCGATCCGTGCAACGCGGCGGCCAAGGCCCTGGGCGACTGCGCCTATGCCAACCTGGTCTGCGCGGCGGACAAGACCACCGACCAGGCGGCGAGCGCCGACAAGTACAACAGCGCCTGCAGCAGCCAGATGTCGGCCCTGACGACGTGCTGCGAAAAGAACACCAGCTCGGCGCTGTGCGGCGGCGGTTCGTTCTAGCCCGATCGCTCGTATGCTGATGCTGGGCTGCGCGCACGCGATCGCCTCTGTGCGCTGCCCAGACCCGCGCAACGTCGCCACAAAAGAGGAGTCGAGGGCCATGACCGCGATACGAACAGAGCTCGGGAGCACGGCGCCGGTCCTTGGTCGGCTGCTGGAGCGCGTGGCCCAGCTAGGCTTTGCGGCGGCGGTCACGCTGTACGTCATCGACCTCTTGTATGCGTCGCGCAAAGGTGTCTCGCTGTGGCAGACGCCGCTGTCTCTGCTTGGGCTGTGGACCGTCGCGCTCGGCCTGGCCTGGCTGATGATCAAGCTGGGACAGCTGGGGCGGCGGCTGCAGGTGCCGATGGCTCCCGCGGTGCTGGCTCAGGATCGGCGACCGCCGGTGCTCTACCTGCGCTCGTTTCGTGACGACGATGCCACGCACACCGGCTTCGAGCGCTTCCTGCTGCGCGTGAACTATCGCAGCGAAGAGGAAGAGCTGGCCGCCACCTTCGCCGAGGTCGGTCCGCTGGTCGCGGTCGGCCGACCGGGTGAGGCGCTGCCGCACCTGGGCGCGGCGCGCTTCTATTTTCGCGATGACGAGTGGAAAGAGCGCGTCGCCGAGCTGATGGCCGGAGCCAGTGTGGTGCTGCTGCGCGTTGGTGGCAGCCGCGGCCTGATCTGGGAGCTAGAGCGCGCACTCTCGACCCTGCCCCCGCAGAAGCTAGTGCTGCTGCTCGGGCGCAACGCTAGCTGGGACACGCTGCTGCGCGCTGCCGGTCCGGTGCTGGGGCCCAAGCTGCAGGCCCTGCAGGCCCAGACCCAGTCGGGGGGCGTGGGCTCGATGCGCGGCTTCATCCGGTTTGCTCGCGATGGGCAGCCCGCCTACGTCCCGCTGCGGCGAAGCTGGCTGCGCTGGTCGCTGCCCCACCCTTATCTGTACGAGCTACGCCAGGCGCTGCGTCCCTGCTTCGAGGCACTGGCTCTGCCCTGGCGGCTGCCGCCGTTTCCGACGCTGCAAGCGACGATCGCGCTGGTCGCGGGGGCGCTGTCGCTAGGGCTTTCGCTCAGCCGCTAGACAGCTGGGCTGGGCCTGCGCTAAAGCGCGCTGCGCCTCGGTGCTGGCTGGCGATGGCGGCTCGCCCGCGTACAGCGCGACGGCCCGCTGCAGCTGCTGACAGCCTAGGCCTGGCCGCCCTTGTCGCAGCGAAAGCTGGCCCAGCCTAAGCAACAGCGGCGCGAGTGTCGGGTGCTGTATCCCAAGCGCACTCTGCCGGATGGCGAGCGCCTGCTTGAGGTTCGTCTCAGCCTCGGAGTACTGCGCACGCGAGAGCAGCACCTCGCCCAGTGTGGTCTGCGTCGCCGCGACATCGGGGTGCTCGGCTCCGAGCGCACGCTGC
Source organism: uncultured Myxococcales bacterium (assembly GCA_964628555.1). Lineage (GTDB taxonomy): Bacteria > Myxococcota_A > Polyangia > Palsa-1104 > JAEUJZ01 > JAEUJZ01. The sequence continues at coordinate 9,355 of CAZVMD010000081.1, forward strand.
TGGATGGCCAGCGCGCGGCGAACCAAGGTCTCGGCCGACCTCAGCTCGCCCTGCTTGAGCAGGGTCAGCGACAGAGCGTTGAGGCTGCTGGCGATCACCGGATGATCGTGGCCGAGGTTCTCTTCGCGGATGGCCAGAGCCCGCTCTTGATCGCGCCTGGCTGAGGCGTAGTCGCGCTGCGCGAAGTAGACCTGCGCCCGACTGCCAAGCATGCGCGCGTACTTCATGTGGCCGGGTCCGTAGAGCGCTTCGGCAGCCAACAGCGCGTGCTGAAAGTCGGCTAGCGCCTGCGGCAGGTCCCCTTGCGCGGTGCGCAGCAGGCCGCGGTTGCCAAAGAAATCGACGGCCAGCTTGTGATTGTTGTCCCGTCGCTGCAGGAGCGCCGCGGCGATCTTTTCCCAGGCGCTTGCGACCTCTAGCTTGGCCTGGCGATGGCCGCGAATGTAAAGGAGCAGGTTGGCGGCCTGACCGGCCAGCTGATCGTGGCGGGTCGAGGTGGCCTGGACAAAGGCCTGCTCCAGCGATGTGGCTGCCGCCTCGTAGCGACCCAGGCGAGAGGCTTGCGCGCCACACTGGAAGCGCGCTTCGGCCGTCAGCGGCGCGTAGCCGATGGCCTCGCTCTGCTGCAGCACCTGCTGCGCGATGGCCAGGGCCTGGGCGTAGCGACCGGCCCGCTCCTCGACTTCGGCTCGCCCCAGCGCCGCCCGCAGCGCGACCACGCTTCCACGCGTATCCACCTGCTCCGGCAGCTGCAGCGCGGCCCGCAGCTCGCTGACATCGGCGCAGCCGGTCAGCGGCTCTAGGCCCGACACCACCTCCACCGCTTCCTCGGCCCGGCCGAGCTCGTGCAGCACCTCAACGGTTGCGCGCAGCTGGGCTCGCCGCTGCTCCAGGCAGCGCATGCGCAGCTCGAACAGCTCATCGCTCTGCTCGCGTCGCTGATGGGCGCGACAGGCCTCGCTGTACATCGCGCTCCAGCTCGCACCGTAGCGATCGAGCAGGGCCTCGCTGCGCCGCCACTGCCCCTGCGCCACCTCGCTCTGTGTTCCCTGCCGCAGGGCATGCAGCGCCGCGTGCTCGCCCGCGCCCCAGACCTCGGCGATGCGGGCTGGGCCCTGCTGGCAGCGCTCCGACTCGCTGACCTGCCACTTGCGTCCCAGAAGCAGCGACAGCCCGGCCAGAAGGAGCATCGCCGCCAGCCAGCCGGCGCGACGGCGCAAGGTCTGGCGATCGCGTCCCAGCTCCTGCAGCAGCTCGGCCATCGAGGCGAAGCGCGCCTCGGGCTGGTAGGAGAGCCCGCGCAGCAGCAGGCTGTGCAGCCAGTCGGGGACGGCGGCGCGCGCGGCTTTGGGCAGCTCGACGCGGCGGCCAGCTTCCATGTTGGCGACCAGCTCGGCGGGCGTGCTGCCGGGAAACGGTCGCTGACCATAGAGCGCTTCGAACAGCGCGACACAAAACGCGAACTGATCGCTGCGGCTATCCGGGGGCACGCTGGGGTCGTACTGCTCTGGCGCCATGTATAGCGGCGTCCCAGAGACGCGACTCGGTAGCGCGGAGGTCACCCCCACAGGCACGCTCGCCGCCTCTGACTCGGGCGCCGCCAGGTCCGGCGGGGTCAGCCGACGAGCCAGGCCAAAGTCGACGATGCGCACCCGACCGTCATCACCGACCATGACGTTTTCCGGCTTAAAGTCGCGGTGGACCAGACCGTGCTGGTGCACGGCCCACAGGCCCTGGCCGGCCTGTCGAAAGATGGCGACGATCTCGCTCCACGGCCGGGGCTCTCGCAGGGCGTCGCGCAAGGTGAGGCCAGCAACGAGCTCCATGGCAATAAAGACGCGCTTTTGGCTCTCGCCGACTTCGTAGATGGTGACGATGTTGGGATGGGTGACCTGGGCCAGGGCCTGGGCTTCGCGCAGCAGCCGGGCCCGCGCGTCTTCATCGCTGGAGCGCAGCAGCTTGACCGCCACTTCGCGGCGCAGCTGCGCATCGTAGGCGACGTACACCACCCCCATGCCGCCGGCTCCCAGGCGACGCAGCGGGACAAAGCGGCCGATGCGCACCGGGTCGGCTTCGGCCGACGACTTGGGCGGACCGAACAGCCGGCTGCGGATCAGCGCCCGCTTGCGCGCCTCTTCCACCGAGTCGAGCAGGCCCGACCCGACCGGCGCCAGCGCCTGGGCCAGCGGATCTTGAGCCTCTGTCGCTACCGCGGTCGCGGCCGCTGCGCTCGTTGCGGTCGCTGCCGCGTCGGCAAGCTTGGCGACTTTCGCCGCGATGGCCGGCGCTGCCTCGCTGGCCTGGGCGGGCGTGGCCGGCGGCGGGTCTGGCTGCACCCCTGCCGCCGCGGCTGGGGGGGGAGAGTCGGCTGGCGGCCGCGACACCATAGCAAGCCTACGTTCGCCGATCTCGGAGCGTGAATCTACAGGCGGCGACGGCTCGGCGGCGGCCCGGCCCGGGGGGGGGGCGGTGCAACAATTGCGCGTTTTCAGCGACGAGCCGCCAGGTCGCGCTTGGCGCTACCGAGGCCAGCTGCCGATCGCGTATGTTGACTGGATGAGCAGCTCGCCGCGCGACGCCGAAGCCCCGGATGACCTGGCGCTGCTTTCGGCCTGGCAGGCTGGCGACAAGGCGGCCGGCGAGGCCCTGTTCGAGCGCTACTACGACGCGCTGGCCCGCTTCTTTCACAACAAGGTCAGCGAAGCGGCCAGCCCAGACCTGATCCAGAACACTTTCCTTGGCTGCCTCGAAGGACGGCAGCGCATCGTCGGCAGTGCCGGCTTTCGCGGCTACCTGTTCGGCATCGCGCACAACCTGTTGCGGCACCACTATCGCGGTCGCCGCCGGCAGAGCGAGCCGCTGGATCTGGATCAGCTCTCGGCCAGCCAGCTGGAGCCGTCGATGAGTCAGATCCTGGGCGCGCGGCAGGAGCAGCGCCTGCTGTTGGAAGCGCTGCGCCGCATTCCGATCGACTGCCAGATCGTCTGCGAGCTGCACTACTGGGAGCAGCTCGGCACCAGCGAGATGGCCGAGATCCTCGGCGTGGCGGTCGGCACGGTGAAGTCGCGCCTGCAGCGCGGCCGGCGGCTCCTCGAAGAACAGCTGGCGGTGCTAGCCAGCTCGGCTGAGCTCTTGCACACCACGCTGTCGAACCTCGAAGGCTGGGCCGCCGAGCTACGCCAGCAGCTGCCGCGGTCGAGCGCGGGCTCCGGGCGCTGAGCCGGGGCCGCCGGCTCGCCGCGCGCCTAGTGATAGCCGTCGTCGGCTTTTTTGATCTCGGGGAAGCTGGCGAAGCTGCCGGCGTTGGCCCAGCCGCAGCCGTGCAGGATGCCGCTGGAGCCGCTGCGCAGCGAGCCGCCGGTGCCGCTGCCCAGATCGTTGCGGACAAGCAGGATCAGATCGCTGCGTCGTTGATCTTCGACCTGGCAAGCGGGGTCACATGCTGACGGCCATGCTCCCTCGTCGCGCCTAGCGGCCAAGGCCGTCCTGGCTGGGGCCCTAAGGTCACAAGTTGGCTGACGGGAAGCTACTGGGCACCGAAGTATTTTTTGCCCAGGGTATCGAGGGCTCGCCACTTGGCGCGGCCGCTGATCTCGGCGATCGGCTCTTCGTCGGGGTCGTCCGACGAGCTGGGCAGGAGCTGGGCCGCCGTCTGCTGCACGACGTTGAACACCCAGCCGACCGTCGCCATGCCGCGCTTGACGGCGTTAAGCTCGCTGACCAGGTTGACCGCCGACTGCCCGGTGCTGCCGATGTAGCCAAGCACCGAGCTAGTGCCGGACTTGACGCTGGAAGCCAGGGTATAGGCACCAGCGACCTTGCCCTTGTCGCTGCCACCGGCCGAGGCGTGGTAGTGGTCGGGGACGGTGCCGGGCGGCAGGATGTCGGTGAAGTAGTACGTCGGGTAGCTGTCCGGCGCATCGTCTTCGCTGGGCACCGTGGTCGAGGCCAGCGTCTGCCAGGTGTCCTTCATCTGATAGCCAACCGTCGGGTCGCTGCGCATCTTGTCGTAGTACTTGGCCGCGCCCTTTTGCACCTTGTCTTGCCAGCCGCGCAGGGTCTGGCCGGTCGGTCGCCCGCGCAGGTTGCCGACGCCCCACAGGCCCAGGAACTGGATGACCAGGGCGCGCGACAGGAGCGGCGCGGTCACCTTGCCTTCGTCGCCGTCCTTGCCGTACAGGCCATTGGGCGTGGCGTTGCCGGCCGGTGTGCCGTGGCCGCCGCGGGTCACGATCAGCTGGTAGTTCGACTTGGGCTTGATCGATCCCCAGGGATCCTGGCGATAGCTGGCGTACAGCAGCGGATCGGGACCATCGACCCAGCCGTCGGCATCAGGCGACAGCTCGCTGCCCCCGGTCTGGTTCACGCGCGAGCGATTGGGGCAGGGCACAACGGCGGTGAAGCCGGCCTTGTTGTTGTCCCAGGCATAGATGCCGAGGAAGCGATCGACGTTGGCCGGTAGCTGGCCGATGAACTTCTTCCACTCGCCGGGGCCCGGCACTGGGTCGAGCGCGCAGATGTTGACGCGCTTGTCGCGCACGATGCCGTAGGCATAAAGGTAATAGGCGCAGACCCAGGTGGTGACGCCGCCGCGGCTGTGGCCCAGGATGTTGATGCGGGTGTTGGCGTCGCCGTAGCGCATCAGCGCATCGCGAATGATGCAGGCGCCGTGCTCGGCGATGGCCCACAGCTCGGTCCCCAGCATCACCTCCAGCTCGTCGCTGCCCCACGAGCGCCAGGCGTTAGGCAGCTGCGAGCCCTTGGGCTTCTTGGCCCCCATGCCTTCGAGCGTCGCGTAGTTCGTCGAGCCCCACCAGGTGTCCCAGGGGAAGGCTTGATCGACCTGGGCGCCGTTGAACATGACCTGGCGCCGATAGGCGTGGGTGGCGATGCCGCGGACCAGCGCGCCCATATGCGAAGGCGGCGCCGGGGTGCCGTTTTTCCCGTCGGGAGTATGGGCCGAGCAGTCGCCGAAGGCCTCCAGGTACAGGCGCACCGGGATGTAGCCGGTGGTCTGGCCGTAGGTCTCCATGTTGCTGAGCGCCTGCTTGCTCAGCTCGGCGACCGTCTCTTGCCCCTCGACGATCGGACAGGAGGTGCCATTGAAACAGAGCGTAAAGGACGCGATTGCCATCGCCTCTCCCCCTCTTACTTCACTGCCGCCGTGAGCGACGGCTGAACGACCCCAAGACTTGGCTGCAGCGTATCGCACTTGGGGGGGCCTCGTCAGCTCTAGCGGTGTCGTGTCCTGCCCCGGCTGGGTTGCGGGTCGGCCAGCCGGTACAGCCGCCCGGCCGTGGCGCCCCAGCCCGAGCCTGCGCCGCAAGCCGATTTCCTGAGGCAAAAAAGTAGAGTAGCGTTCGCTCCTGATGTCGCGTCCTGTGTCTTCCTCGATGCCGTCCGGCTGGCTGCTGAGCCTGGTCGGTGTGAGTGCGGTGATCGGGCTGTTTGTCGCCCGCCGCCTGGGCCTGCCCTGGCTGGCCGTGCTGTGCAAGCCGCTGCCGGTGGGCGTCATGGCCCTGTGGGTCGGTCTACAGAGCCGGGCCCAGCCGCACCTGCGGCGCTATGGCCGACCGCTCTGTGCTGGGCTGCTGTTCGGCATGCTCGGCGACATCCTGCTTGAAAAGCCGCCCGACCTGTTCCTGCCTGGCCTGGTCGCGTTTCTGATCGGCCACGTCCTTTACATCGTGGCGCTGTGGCGCGACGAGCGGGCGCTGCACCTGGCCCGCCTGGCGCCGCTCTTGTTGTTCGGCGCGATCATGCTGCTTGTGCTGTGGCCGGGGCTGCGGCTGCTGCGCGGACCGGTCGTGGTCTATGCCGCGGTCATCGTCGTCATGGGCTGGCGAGCCTGGGCCCGCATCGCCAGCGGTCCCTCCGAGCGCCCCGATGCCTGGGCCGGCGCGCTGGGGGCGACGCTGTTCCTGTTTAGCGACGGCATGCTGGCCTACAACCGCTTCGTCGAGCCGCTGCCGATGGCCGGCTACATGATCATCCTCACCTACTGGGCGGGGCAGCTGGGCTTGTCGCGCTCGGTGCTGCTGCCGCCGCCGGCCGACAGTCGGCGCTCGCCTCCGACGCCGCTTCACCTCCACTAAGCGCAGGGTCCAAGATGGGCAAAAAGTCTGGTACTGCCCCGGGCGCCGCGGCCGCAGGCGCCGGTCGCGCCGGCTCCTCGGCCGGCGGGCGCATCGCGGTCGGCGCCCCGCCGAGTCCGCTAAAACAGAGCCCGTTCGCTGCCTTGGCCACACGGACGCTAGAACAGACACCGTCCGCAAAGACGGACGATGCGCCAGCGACGGCGGACAGCCCAGCCTCGCCCGCCCCGGCCAGCGCCCCCGCCGCCCCCGCTGCCCCCACGGCGAAAAAGCCGGGCTCGCTGGGGCGGCTGATCCTGCGCCGCGAGACCAAGCATCGCGGCGGCAAGGCGGTGGTGATTGTCAGCGGCTTTCGTCAGCAGAGCGGCGCCTTGGCGGCCGGTCTGCCGCTCCACATTCGTCTGCGCGAGGTCGAGAAGCTGCTCAAGGCCAGGCTCGGCTGCGGCGGATCGAGCGATGTCGAAAGCGGCGAGGTGCTGATCCAGGGCGACCGCCCGGCCGAGGTCGCTGAGCTGCTGCGCGAGCTTGGCTACAGCGTGGCCGGGGTGACCGAGAAGCCGCGCAGCTAAGCGCGACAGCACCGCCGCCGCGACGGTGCAAGCCCGGCTCAGCGCGCGGGGCGGGGTGCGTCCTTTACCTGCGGCAAGAGCTGCGGGAAGACCTTTTTGACCTTGGCCAAAAGGTAGTCGCCATAGGTGCCGCGATAGGCATGGACATCGCCGCCATCCCAGCGCTCCGGCGAGCCGGGCGGCAGCGGCGCGGGCGGCAGCAGCGACTCGGGAATCGCCTGCACCGTCGAGTCCCAGCCGGGATCGAAGAAGAAGGGCAGCGACAGGCGACCGCGGTCGGCGACATTGCGCACGCGATGCGGTGTGCTGCGATAGCGACCGTGCGTCATGCGCTCCAGCATGTCGCCGATGTTGCAGACGAAGGAGTTGGCTATCGGCGGCGCCGCCAGCCAGCTGCCATCGCGCTTGATCCACAGCCCGCCGACCTCGTCCTGCTTGAGGATGGTCAGCACGCCATAGTCGGTGTGCTCACCGACGCCCCAGAGCTCCGCCGCGGCTTCGCCAGGGCTAGGCGGCTGCCGAGACGGAGAGGGAGGATAGTGAAAGACGCGAAACAGCAGGGTCGGATCGGCGGTGTAGTGCTGCTGGAAATACGACGCCGGCAGCCCCAGGCTCAGCGACAGCCCGGCCATCAGCTGGTGGCCAAGCTGGGTCAGCGCCGCCATGTAGTCCAAGACCAGCGGCCGAAGCTGTGGCAGGTCGGCCGGGAACTGGTTGCGGCCGAACAGCGGCAGGCCAGCCCGCACGCGCGGATGATCCTCGGCTAGCTCGCTGCCGAAGTAGATCCCCTCTTTCTGATCCGGGCGCCCCGAGGTCAGCTCTTCGCCGACCGGAAAGTAGCCGCGCCAGGCCGGCCCACCATGGCGCATGTGCAGGGCCAGCTTGCTGGCCAGCGGCAGGGCAAAGAAGGCCTGGCAGGCCGCAAGCAGCTGCGCTTGCAGCGCCTCTGAGACGCCGTGCCCGACAACGTAGAAGAAGCCGTGCTCGCGGCAGGCCTGCCCCAGCGCCGCGGCCACCTCCGCCGCCCCCTGGGGATCGTCCCTCTGGACCAGCTTGGCGATATCGACCACCGGAACCGTCATCTCTGCTCCCCCCGGCTCAGTGTAAAAGTCGGCGCCGGCCCGCGGGGAGGGAATTCCGCGCCGTCGCGCCGCCGGCCAGCGCCGTTGTGCATCGCGCGCTTGGCAGCGAGCCCAAGCGGGCCGACACGCAGCCGGCCAGCAAGGGCTCCTCGTCCTGCGATCCTGGCTAGAAGTGTGGGCGCGCCGAGGCAGCGCGCGGTCTAGCGCGGCGGGGGTGCAGCGGGCTGGGTTGAGGCGGCGGGGGCCGATGGCGCAGTCGCGGGTGCGATGGGCGCGGCGGGCACGGCAGGTGTAGGGGCCGTCGCTGCGGCGGTACTGGGCGCGAGCTCAGTCCAGTCGCGGAACACGCGCATGCCGGCGAAGCGCGGCGCGGCTGGCTCTTCCGGCGTCACGAGGTGGATGTAGATGGCTTCGACGCGGCCGGGTCGCTCCTGGGCCAGGCGGGCGTAGATCTCGGGATCTTTTTCGCCGGAGTCACCGAACAGCAGCCAGCGCTTGGCTGGCAGCGCATCGACGACGCTGGCGATGTGCTGCCACTTGTAAGCCATCTGATCGAGCATCGGATCCGACGAGAAGCGCTTGAGCAGGAGCGGCCCGGGGGGAAAGCCCTTTCGAGCAAAGAAGCCCGTCAAGCGATCGCGAAAGCCCCAGGGACTGCCCGACACATAGAACACCGGCTGCACCCCGGCTAGCCGACGCAGGACCTCGGGAGCGCCGGGAAACATCTCCAGCTCCCAGGTGCTGCGCGTCACCGCCTGCTCGGCCATCTTCAGCTTGTCGGTCACGCCCGTCGCGAGCAGCGTGTCGTCGATGTCGGTGATGATCGCCAGCCCCGGATCGTTGTCATAGACCGGCAGGTCGGCTTCGAGCGCGCTGACCTGATACTTCGGATCCTCGACCTCCAGCCGGATGCGAACCGAGGGCGGGGTGAAGCCGGGCAGGGGGGCGATGTCGATGTAGCCGCGATCGTTGCTGCGCACGCCCTTAAACTGCCGGCCCCCGATGCTGGCCGAAAGCGGCACATCCGCCAAGGGATGGGCGTCGAGCGCCTGCAGCGTCTCGTGGATGCGCCGGGCCGGCGTCTCACCGGGCAGCGGCGCGGCGGGCGGCGTCCCCTGATGGATGCGGCCGATCAGCAGGCCGCCGGTTGGGGCGGCAAAGCCACTGCAGAGCTCCAGCCAGCCAGCGGTGAGGGGGCTGTGTTCGCCGCGCTTGCAGCCCAGCTCGCACGACAAGCTCAGGGCGAGCAGCGCGAGGCCATAACGTCCGACGGCCCGAGGCCACGGCTTAAAAGACATGCTGAATCTTATCACTCTGCGCCAGCCGATCTGGCTTCGCGCTGAACGACGACTGCGCTGAAGTCACCGCGGTCAAGGGGCCTGCAGATGAGTGGCCGCAGTGCTGCGCTGGCGCCTGTCTCCCCGCTCGGCCTCGTCGCGTAGAGCGCCGCCTCGCGTGATAGACTGCCTGCCCATCATGCGCCTGACCTGGAAGCTGGTGGCGGTCTTTGCCCTGGGCATGCTCCTGCTGTCGATCGCCTTTGATGCCCACGACATCCGCAACGACGTGGCGGCAGAGCGGGCGCAGCTGAGTCGAACCCTGCAGCAGACCGCGCGCGGCGTGGTCACCGCCATCGAAGATCTTGAGCGCCTGGCCGGGCCGGAAGTGGTGACTCGCTTCATCGCCGACCGCAGCGCCCGTGGGCAGAGCAGCATCCGTCGGCTGCCAGCCAGCGAGCTGAGTCCGGCCCTATCCGCCGATGAGCAAGCGCGCCTGCAGCGCGAGGGTGTGCTCTCGCGCCTGACCGCGCCAGAGCAAGCGACGGGCCGCATGACGATTTATCAGCGGCTGCCGAGCGGTGAGCTGCTGGAGGTCTCGCAGTCGCTGGAGCGCATGCACGCGCAGATTCGCGACGGCGTCACGGCCATCATCTGGCAGAGCCTGCTCCTTCTGTGTCTGGCTGCGGTCTGCGTGCTGCTCTTGGGCGCGGTGTTCGTGGCGCGGCCGGTCGGGCAGCTGATCGACTTTGCCCGCCGGGTCGGCGAAGGCGACCTGACGCAGCGCCTGTCCCTGCGCGGGCGCGACGAGCTAGCGGAGCTAGCGCAGGCTCTTAACACCATGTGCGAGCGCTTGGCCGAGGCGCGCGCCCAGATCACGGCCGAGACCAATGAGCGCATCCGCACCGTCGAGCAGCTGCGCCACGCCGATCGCCTAAAGACGGTCGGCCAGCTGGCCGCCGGCATCGCCCATGAGCTGGGCACGCCGCTCAATGTCGTCTCTGGCCACGCCAAGATGATCACCACGGGGGAGTCGAGCCCGCAGGAGATCCAAGAGTCGGCCCGCATCATCCTCGATCAGACCGCGCACATCACGGCCGTGATCCGTCAGCTGCTCGACTTTGCCCGCCCCAACAAGCCGGTGCCGAGCGATGTCGATCTGGCCGAGCTAGCGCGGCATACGACGCACCTGCTTGGCCACCTGGCCAGCGAGAGACGGGTGCGGCTGACTCTCTCTGAGCCGCTGTCTGCGACGCTGGTGCGCGTCGATGGCGGGCAGATTCGCCAGGCGCTGACCAACCTGATCGTAAACGCCGTGCAGGCAGTGCCAAGCGGCAAGGCGGTGACCGTGCAGCTGCGTACGATGTCGGTCGCAGCGCCGGGCAGTCAGAGCCCGCGCGACTTCGCCTGCCTGGTGGTCCAAGATGAGGGCCCCGGCATCGCCGCCGAAGATCTGCCGCGCCTGTTCGATCCGTTCTTTACCACCAAGCCAGTCGGTGAAGGCAGCGGCCTGGGCTTGTCGGTGGCCCGCGGCATCGTCGAAGAAAACGGCGGCTTCATCGAGGTCAAGAGCACACCCGGCCAGGGCAGCAGCTTCGCCATCTATCTGCCGCTGGGCAGCGGCGAGGGATGCCGATGAAGCCCAGCCTACTTATCGTCGATGACGATCAAGCCATGTGCGAGATGCTGGTGCGCAGCCTGTCGCGGCGCGGCTTTGACTGCAGCTATCGCACCTCGGGCGAAGCGGCGCTGGAGGCCCTGCACGCCAGCGCCATCGATGTCGTGGTCACCGACCTCAATATGCGCGGCCTAAGCGGCCTGCAGCTCTGCGAGCGCATCGTCGCCAACCGTCCCGATGTGCCGGTGATTGTGGTGACCGCGTTTGGCAGCCTGGATACCGCCGTGGGGGCGATTCGCGTCGGTGCTTATGACTTCATCACCAAGCCGTTTGATGTCGATCTGCTGTGTTTGACGCTGCAGCGCGCGGTGCAGCACCGCCGCTTGCGCGAAGAGGTCAAGCTGCTGCAAGAGCAGGTCAGCCAGGGCCGCACCTACGACGAGTTTATCGGCAAGAGCGAGGCCATGCAGGCGGTCTACGCCCTGCTCGATCAGATCGTGGACGCTGACTCTTCGGTGCTGATCACCGGCGAGAGCGGTACCGGCAAAGAGGTGGTGGCGCGGGCTCTGCATCGCCGGGGTCGGCGCAAGAGCGGCCCCTTTGTCGCCATCAACTGCGCCGCCATGCCCGAGAACCTGCTGGAGAGCGAGCTCTTTGGGCATGCCCGCGGCGCCTTCACCGATGCTCGCAGCGAGCACGTCGGTCTGTTCGTGCAAGCCTCGGGAGGCGTGCTGTTTCTCGACGAGATCGGCGAGATGCCGGCCGGCATGCAGGTCAAGCTGCTGCGCGTCTTGGAAGAGCGCCGGGTGCGGCCGGTCGGCGGCAGCCGCGAGGTTCCCTTCGACGTGCGCGTGATCTCAGCCACCAACCGCGATCTCGAGAGCGCGATCGCCGACAAGACCTTCCGCGAGGATCTGTACTTTCGCATCAACGTCTTGCACGTCGAGCTGCCGCCGCTGCGGGCCCGTGGTGGCGATGTCCTACTCCTGGCTCAGAGCTTCATCGAGCGCTACGCGCGCGCCGCCAACAAGCGCGTGACTGGGCTCTCGCCGCAGGCCGCCGAGAAGCTTCTGGCCTATGCCTGGCCCGGCAATGTGCGCGAGCTGCACAACTGCATCGAGCGCGCGATTGCGCTGACCCGCTTCGAGGCGCTGACCGTCGATGACCTGCCCGAGCGAGTCCGCAGCTATCGCGCCTCGCACGTCCTGGTGGCGGCCGAAGATCCCAGCGAGCTAGTGCCGATGGAACAGGTCGAGCGGCGCTACATCGCGCGGGTGCTGGAGGCGACGCGCGGCAACAAGACCCTGGCGGCGCGCATCCTCGGCTTTGATCGCAAGACGCTCTACAACAAGCTGACCCAGCTCAAGCTCGACGCGGCGAAGTAAAGTCAGGGGGTTGGCGTCGGCTCGCGATAGGTGTGGAGGACGCCGGAGGGATCGCGGACTTGGTAGCTGCCATCGGCGGTGGGTCCTTCGATCCAGGCCTGTCCGGCGGGCACCTTGCCGAAGCCGCCCGGGATATCGAGGACGTAGACCGGCTGGCACAGACCCGACAGCCGGCCACGCAGGCTGCGCACCAGGGCCTGCCCTTCGGCCAGCGAGACGCGCAGGTGCCCGGTGCCTTCGACCAGATCGGGATGGTGCAGGTAGTAGGGCTTGATGCGCTGCTGCACCAGGGTCCGCATCAGCTCGGCCAGGGCGTCCGCGGTATCGTTGACGCCGCGCAAAAGAACGGTCTGGCTGAGCATGGGAATGCCGGCATCGATCAGCGCTGCGCAGGCCGCTGCGCCGGCCGGCGAAAACTCCGAGACATGGTTGGTGTGCAGCACGACATACACCGGCTTGTCCCCGCGCAGCGCGCGAATCAGCGCCGGGCTAATGCGCTCGGGGGCGACGAGCGGGATGCGGCTATGAATGCGGATCACGCGCACGTGCGGAATGGCCCGCAGGGCGGCAAGCAGCGCCTCGATGCGACCGGGCGAGAGCACCAGCGGGTCGCCGCCGGTCAGGATCACTTCCCAGATCTGCGGCCGGGCGGCAATGGTGTCCAGCGCGGCAGCCAGGGCCTCGGCCGACAGGGTGGCGCTGGCCGGATCGCCGACCACATCGCGGCGAAAGCAGAAGCGGCAGTAGACCGAGCAGAGGTGCGTGGGCTTGAGCAGGACGCGGTCTTCATAGCGATGAATCAAGCCTGGCTGCACCTCATGCACACGGTCGCCGATCGGATCACCGCGCTCTTCGCGGGCGATGCGCAGCTCGCGAACATCGGGCACGAACTGGCGGCCGAGGGGATCGTCGGCGCTCTGCAGCCGGCTGCGCATGGTCGGGCTGATGCCGACCGCCAGGCGCGACTCGACCTCGGCCAGGGCTGGTAGATCGTGGACAGCCACCAGGCCGGCGCTGGCTAGCTGCTCGGCCCGGCTGAGCCCCCCTTTGCTGGCAGGCAGGCCGGGCGATGAGGCAAGCGGCGTCGACAGCGACGATGGCTCTGGCGCACCAAGGGCCAGCCCGAGCAGCTGATCCAAGCGCAGCCGCGCCCCAGCGCACGGCGGCAGCCCCGGGTCGCGCAGCGCCGCCAGGTAGGCGTGATCGAGCGGCAGGGGCAGGTGTCCCTGCTGTTCACGGATCAGGTTCGCTTGCTGCATGCGGCGCAGTGCTTCCTCGGCATCGCGGAGCTCGCGCTGGCCACCCCCGCACTGCCGGCCGGCAAAGTAGCTAAGAAAGCGCTGGCCGCAGGCGACGCGCTGCTCAGTCGGGCTGGCCCAGCTCTGGCTTGCGATCGTCGCCGCCCCGGCTAGCGCGACGGGAAAGTCGCACAGATGCACACCCAGGCTGGGCCGCTCGCGCAGCCACGGCGTAAGGACCTGCTCGCTCCAGGCGGCAAGCAGGCTCGCCCAGGCCAGCCGGTCGCTGGTGTCGGCAGCCGGCGCGCTGGTTGCCGTGCCGGGAAGCGCAGAGAGCAGCGCGGCCGCGGCGGGCCCAGAGGCCAGCTTGTGCCGCAGGCTAGCCGCATCCTCATCCCCGCGCAGCGATACCCTCAGCGTCTGCTGCAAGAGGTCGAGGACGCCGATGCGCGGCCAGCCCGTCGGGCCCGGCTGCTCGGCGGCGGCGCAGCAGGCGGCGACCAGCGCTTCGATATCGCGCAGCAGCGGCTCGGCGCGATCTTCACAGCGATACCACTCGACAAGCTGCGACTCCTGCGGTGGACCCGAGGTCGCGGCGGCAGAGACCTGACTGATCTGAAAGATCGGGCCGCTCGACTGGCACAGCAGGCGCTTGAGCATCGGCCCGGCGCTCGTCGCCAGATCGTCGGCGGGCAAGGCCAGCGACGGGAGCGCACTCGGCAGGGCCGGTGCCGGTGCGACAAGGGGCGTGCTGACTTCCCGCAGTCCGGCGGCGCGCAGCGTCGAGCGGATCGCCGACAGGGCCCGATCCCAGATCGCGACCCGCTGCGCGATCGACAGCTGTGCAGCCTCAGGCGGGCGCGGACGGGCGAGGAACGAATTGGCCATGGCCGGCGCATTCTGCCGTTTTTCTCGGACGGCGACCATCGCCAGCCTGGCTGTCTGGCCCATCGGCCGCGTCTCCCGTTTGGCAGCAGGTGGTCAGGCGTTGGTTGGCGCCGACACCCTGTCCCCACCGTCTACCCCGGCGGCCCGTACAAGCCGCCGAAGATGGCTGGAATCGCGCCTCGGGTCGTCGCGTATACTTTACAAACGTGGGAGTTGCGCCGTGTTGCGTAGACAGATCGGGGGCCTGTCCGCAGTCATTCTGTGCCTGCTGTGCCTGGTCAGCGGGGAAGCCCAGCTAGCCCGCGCGGCCAGCCTACCTTCGGCGGTACCGATCCTGCCCCCGGGCGAGATCGCCGAGTATCGCGGCAGCTGGGAGTACCGCTGGGGGGACTCGCCGCGCGAGGAAAACGGCGAGCTCACTTGGGCCCGTCCGAGCACCGCCGCGACGGGCGAGTGGCGGCCGTTCGCGCTGCCAGGGATCCCACCGGGCCGCGGCGATAGTCGTTTTCTCTGGCTGCGCACCCGCCTGTCCGGGCCGCAGGTCAGCGACTCGGTGTCGCGTCCCGCGCTCTTGCTGCTGGTTGTCGATCAGCTGGTCGAGGCCTATCTCGACGGCAAGCGGGTCTACGCCTTTGGCATCTTGGATGGCGAGGGACCGCTGGTGCGGCGCTTTGCTGGCTACCGCCCCCACTTCATTCCGCTTGAGGGCCAGTACATCGGCAAGACGCTGGCGCTGCGCATCTATGCCGATCACGTCAACATCGGCGTCTTCGGCGATCCCAGCATCGGCAGCCAGCTTGCCCTGACCGAAGCCCTGGTGCGTCGCGGACAGGGCAAGTTCGTCGCCGGCGCGGTGCTGATGTTGATCGGGCTGTGCGCGTTTGCGCTGTGGCTGGCCCAGCGCCAGGGCATGGCCACGCTGACCTACGCCGGCTTCGCCATCAGCTGCGGCATGTGGATCCTCTGTCAGTCGCAGAGCCGCATCTTCTTTGTTAACGCCCCGCTGCTGTGGGTGCACCTAGAGATGTGGTCGCTGTACCTGATCGCGCCCTGCCTGCTCGGCTACCTGATGACCTTCGTCGGGCTGGGGCCGTTTTCGCTCAACCTGCGCTTGATGCAGCTGTTCTGGCTGTACTTCGCCGGCGCAGCGCTGCTGGTCGCCACTGGCGCGGTGTCGCTGATGGCCACCTGGCTGCCGTGGGCGCTGCTGATGATGTCGGCTTCGCTTTACATCACCGGCATGACCATCCTGGCTGCGCTTTCGGGCAACATCGAAGCGCGCATCTACATCGCCGGGCAGTGCATCGCCCTGCTGACCTTCCTTTACGACACGCTAAGCTCCCTCGGCCTGTTGCCGCGCCACGACATCACCAACAGCCACATCGGCATGGGGATCTTCGTCCTGTCGCTCGGCGTGATCTCGGCGCGGCGCTTCCTGCTGCTCCTGCGTGAGCACGGGCAGGCTAGCCAGGCGCTGCAGGAAAAAGTGCGCGAGCTGCAGCAGAAGAGCAGCGAGCTACGCTCGGTCAACGATGAGCTGATGCGCCAGATCGATCAGCGCTCGCGCCGCCTGCTCGATGCTCTGCTGGCCCGCATCGACGCCGATCGCAGCGACCCTACCTCGGCGCTGGGGCCGATCAGCAGCGGCAGCCTGCTCAGCGACGCCTATCGCGTGGTCCGTCCGATCGGCGCCGGTGGCTTCGGCACCGTCTACGAGGTCGAGCGCCTGCCCGATGGCCAGCACCTGGCGGCCAAGGTCGTCTCTAGCGATGCCAGCCGCGATGCCCTGCTGCGCTTTGGCCGCGAGGCCCAGCTGCTGTCGCGCCTGCACCACGAGAACCTGGTGAGCATCTACGACGTCGACGTCACCCCCGACGGCCGCCTGTTTATCATCATGGAGCTGGTGGAGGGCCTAACCCTGCGTCAGCTGCGCCAGCGCTACGGCGACACTCGCTGGGCCCTGCCCATCCTGCAGCAGATCGCCGCCGGCCTCTCGGCCATCCACGAGCGCGGCATCGTGCACCGCGACCTGAAGCCCGCCAACATCCTGCTCTCGGGTGGGGAGCCGTCGCTGCCGGGGCGGGTCAAGCTGGTCGACTTCGGCATCTCGATCCTGGCTCGCGAGGGCGAGGCCAGCGATCCCACCCCGACACCCTCGGAGCGCGGCGCGATGCCGGATGCGACCAGCACCGGCGTCCTGGTCGGCACCCCGGCCTATATGGCGCCGGAGCTGCATCTGGGCTCGCGGCTGGCCAAGCCCTCGTCGGACATCTTTAGCTTCGGCGTCCTGGCTTATGAGCTCCTGACGACCAAGATGCCGTACAAAAATCCCGCCATCCGCGCCATGCTGCAGGGTGAGGAGCTGCCGGTCCCAGCCGAGCTGCGCAACTGCCCCGAGCTCGATCCTGCGCTGACCGCGCTCTTGGAGCGCTGCCTGTGGGCCACGCCTGAGGGCCGCCCGACCGCCCGCGAGCTGCAGGCTGCCCTGGCCGCTGGCATCGCCGCACTGCCGTCGACCTAAGTCAGCGCGCTGCCGAAAACCGCGCCTTGGAAGCCGGACTGTTTGGCGCGCTCAGGCCCGGCAGCACTGGGTGGACCGCGGTCGTCCAGGCGGACAAAATCGGATTCCTAAATGGTTCCCAAGACATTCCTTTTGGTACATCTATGCCCTCACGTTCAACCAGGACGACGGTCACCCAGGCCAAAAAGGAAGCATGGAGCGGAAGTCGATGCTTGGGAGGCGGAGTTTTTACCAGGGCCAGCCTGACCTACGGCGTCAGCGTCGGTGGTCGGCGCAGCTCGGCGGCGAGCGGGGCGGCGTCGTAGATGTGCTCCAGAGCCGCGAGGATGGCGACGCTGTGTACGGCCACGGCGCGGCTGCCGGCTTCCTCCGGCACGTAGTAGTAGCGGTTTGGCAGCTTCTCGATGTTGCTGTCGAAGTTGAGGCCGACCACTGCACCGTTGCGAT
>CAZVMD010000082.1:0-26270 GCA_964628555.1 uncultured Myxococcales bacterium
TGCGCTGGTACTGCCAGCCCAGCACGCCCGATGACGAGCCCGATGACGAGCCCGATGACGAGCCCGAAGTCGTCGCCAGGATAGGCGGCTCGGCGCGATCGTTGGGGCCAATTACGCCAATGACAGTCACGTCGTAGCCAGCCTCGACGAGCGTGCTGGCGTGTCGCCGCACCCGGCCATCATAGGTGATGGGGTTGGCGACGAGGACGACGATGCGAGCCGGCGGGCGCACGGGCGAATGATAGCGTCCTCCCAGGAGCGCGTGATATTTCTCTGCTTACTTCGATGAGCACAGTCAGCCCCACTCCGTCCTCCGCTGCCGGCGCCCCCGCCTCCCCCGGCCCGACGAGCGCCGCGCTGCCCACTATCCACATCTTCGACTCGCAGCAGCAGAAGAAAGTGGCGCTTGTCCCCTGCACGCCGGGGCAGGTGCGCATGTACGTCTGTGGCCCGACGGTCTACAACCTGTTTCACGTCGGCAATGCTCGGCCGTTCGTCGTCTTTGACGTCGTGGCTCGTCACCTGCGGGCCCGCGGCTATCGCGTGACCTTCGCCCGCAACATCACCGACGTGGACGACAAGATCATCCAGCGGGCGCGCGAGCTAGGCGAAGAGCCGGCCGCCCTGGCCGAGCGCTTCACCGACGAATACCACCGCGACTGCGCCGCGCTGGGCTGCTTGCCACCTGACATCGAGCCGCGTGCCACCGCCCACATCGGCGAGATGCTGCACCAGATCCAGCAGCTCCTCGATCGCGGCTTGGCCTATGTGGTCGACGGCGATGTCTACTACGCGGTCAACGAGTTTGCCGGCTATGGCGAGCTCTCCCGCCTGCCGCGCGAGGAGCTCCTGGCGGGGGCGCGCAAGGAAGTCGACGGCCGAAAGCGCGATCCGGCGGACTTCGCGCTGTGGAAGGCGGCCAAGCCCGGCGAGCCGCACTGGGACTCGCCCTGGGGCCCCGGCCGTCCTGGCTGGCACATCGAGTGCTCAGCGATGTCGGAAAAGTACCTCGGCTCGACGTTCGATCTGCACGGCGGCGGCATCGATCTGCGCTTCCCGCACCACGAAAACGAGCGCGCTCAGGCCCAGGGCGTACACGGGCCGCAGTCGTTCTCGCGCTACTGGATGCACAACGGCTTCGTCGGCTTTCGCTGGGTCCACAACGAAAAGGTGATGGCCGAGGGCAGCAAGATCGCCAAGAGCGACCTGGCGATGCGACCGCTCTACCACGCCTTTGTCGCTCGCACCTGCATCGAGCGGCACGGCGGCGAGGCGGTCCGGCTATGGCTGCTGACCACGATCTATCGCAACCCGATCACCTTCGACGTCGACATGGCGCCACCGGCTGCCAGCCCTGAGCCGGCCGCGTCAGCTGCTGTGCGCACCCCGGGTCTGGAAGAGGCCGAGCGGCGCCTGGAGTACGGCTACCTGACGATGCAGCGACTCGACGAGGCCCTGGCCGTCGGCAAGCCCGTCGCCGAGGGGGCGATCTGGAGCGAGGCGAGTGGCTGGTTCGATCGCCTGCTGGCTGCGCTCGACGATGACTTCAATACCCCGGTGGCGCTGTCCGAGTGGCAGGAGGGCCTGGGCCTAGCCAACCGCGTCCTCGACGGGAAAGTGGCGCCGGCGCTGGCCAAAGACGTCCGGCGGCGCACGCTTGAGCGGCTGCGCGCGGATCTGCGCCAGGCCGGCACGGTGCTGGGGCTCCTGCAGAGCGATCCGGCGAGCTATCTGCTAGCCCACCGCGGCCGTCGCGTCGCCGCCCGTGGCCTGGATGCCAGCCGCATCGAGAGCCTGATCGCCGATCGCGAAGCCGCCCGACGCGAAAAAGACTTTGCCCGCGCCGATCGCCTGCGAGCTGAGCTCTCAGCTCTGTCGGTTGAGGTCATGGACACCCCAGCCGGGCCGCGCTGGCGGGTCCAGGACTAGGCTGGCCGATGGCCCCCCCATCGCCACCGGACAGCGCCGCCAGCCCCGATCCCGCCCCGCGCGAGAGCGGCCGCTCCTTGAGCATCGGTGGCGGCCCCAAGCCCAGTACCCTGCCGGTCACGCTGCCCGTCCATGCCTATGCGTTCGCGACGACCTTCCGCCTGCGCGAGCTTGTGGCCGTTTTTTCGGCCGACAGCGGCGCGGGCGAGACCCTGCTCGAAAAAGACTGCCTGGCGGTGGTCCTCGATCGCACGCACTCGGCCCGACTGCGCATCGCCGTGCTGTTCGACTTCGGCGCTGTGGTGTTCATCGGCATCGATGGAGCGCAGCGCGAAAAGTTCATCAGGGACATCACCGAGCGCGTCGCCCCCGAGCCACACCCACCGCTGACCGAAGAGTTCCTGATCGAAGTCGGCCCTGGCGCGCCGCTGCAGGTGAAGTTCGATCGCGTCGTCCTGCACGAGCCAACGCTGCCGGCCCTAAAGCTCGTCAGCCTGCTTTTGGCCCAGTCGGTGGCCATGGACTACTACGACGAGGATGTGCAGGGCATCCAGCGGCGCAGCGACGACATCACGTTCAGCATGCGCACGGCCGGTCGGCTGCCCGGACGCGTCGGCGATCTGGTGCGCTTTATCGGCACCTGCATGGAGACCAAGAACGACATCATCGCCACCCTGGCCCTGTTCGATAAGCCCGATGCGACCTGGGAAGATGCCGAGCTGGATCGCCTGTACAACGCCCTGCGCGCCGAGCTTGAGATCGACGATCGCTTTCGCGCGCTGGAGTCAAAGCTGCGTATGATTCAAGAGAACCTGGTGCTGCTGGTGGACCTGTCGCAGCACCGCAGCACCTGGCGGCTAGAGATGACGGTGGTGGTGCTGATCATGTTCGAGGTCCTGATTAGCCTGTGGCAGTTGGCAAACGGACGTGCGCACCTCTGACCCCCCGAAAAAGAGCCCAGAGCTAAATCGCTCGCGGCTCGTCGTCGATGTCATCATCCCGGCCCTCAACGAGCAGGCGACGGTGGGACAGGTGGTGCGGACGCTGGTCAGCTTTGGCCAGACCCCGGGCCAGACGCTTCGCCACGTGATTGTCGTCGACAACGGATCGACCGATAGCACGGCGGTGGTGGCCAAGGCGGCCGGCGCAGTGGTCGTCGAAGAGAGCCAGCGCGGCTACGGCGCCGCCTGCCTGCGTGGCCTGCAGTTTGTCGCCAAGCAAGAGGTCGCCCCCGACTGTGTGGTGTTCCTCGATGCCGATGGCTCCGACGAGGTCAGCGATCTTGGCCGCCTGCTCGACGCGCTGGCCGCTGGTGCCGATCTGGTCATCGGCTCGCGCACCCTAGGCAGCGTCGAGCCGGGCTCGCTGCAGCCGGCACAGCGGGCCGGCAATGCCGTCGCTACATCGCTGATTCGCGTCGTCTACGGCCAGCGCTACACCGACCTCGGGCCGTTTCGCGTCATTCGCTATCCGGCGCTGCGCGCGCTCGGCATGAGCGACGAGGGCTATGGCTGGACCGTCGAGATGCAGGTCAAGGCGGTGCGCCGTGGCCTGCACATCACGGAGGTCCCGGTCCACTATCACCGCCGACAAGGCGGCGAGTCCAAGATCTCAGCGACGATGAAGGGCACGGTGCAGGCGGGCGCCAAGATCCTTTACACGATCCTTCGCCACTCGACGCAGCGCTAGCTCACCCGGCGGCTCGACCGCGGTCGGGGCAGACTGCAGACAGGCGACGAGGCCGCGCGCGATCTCGACCCACACCAGGTCGGGGTGTTTATGCAGGCTCACTGCCTGTCCGCTGCGCGGCAGCCAGGCCAAGCGCTCCAGATAGGACCCGGCCAGATCGACCGGCCGCACCAGGATCGGCACGATGCGCAGCTGGCCCCGCCGCACCCGCGCCAGCGCCTGCGCCTGCTCTAGCAGCGCGCAGGCCTCGCGGTCGCCCAGCAGATGCGCGCTGAGCAGCGGCACCACCAGCTGCGAGCGCTGCAGTAGCTCTGCCAGCAGCGGCTCGCGCGGCACGCCTGGCACCAGCTGCCCGGGATGCACGATGCGCAGCTGGCCGCGGTGGCAGAGCAGCGCCAGGTGGTTCTGCAGGGCACTGAGAAATCGCCGATCGGCATACGCACTCGCGACCAGGATCTGCAGCGGCGAGCGCGATGGAGAGGGGGGCATGCGTAGGCTCCTTGGACCAGAGGCTTCTGTTGTGCCGCAGGCCTGCCGCGCCGGAAAGTGAGCTGGGGATGCCAGCTAGGACCACCCCAGCCGGAATGCACCGTAAAGAAGTGTGCCTCCCTGGACGCCTTTGTCTTGGTGACCTCGCTCGATCGAGCTGGCTAGCATCGCGCTCATGTCAAACCGTGTTCCCCCGTCCGTCCCCCCGACAGCTGGCGCCAGCCGCAGCTCCACCTCCCGCACCAGCCGCCTCACGCCGCTACCCAAGGTCGATCCCCGGCTGCCGCTATCCCTGCAGCTTCGTCAGATCCGCAAGCGGCGCGACCTCAAGCTGTACGCGCTTGAGCACGAGACGCGGGCCTCGCGCGCCACAGTTCGCCGCGCGCTGGCGCCACAGCCGCACCCGACCCGCCACGTCAATCCGGTGATCGCCATGCACATCGGCGTGCTGCTCGGCTTCGCGCCGGAATACCTGGCGCTGGCGTTCATCCGCGACGAGTGTCGCTACTACCCGGTCGACGTCAACCTCACCAGCCAAGGGCAGCGCAAGAGCGGCGGCCGGCCGCTGTCCGACCTCACCCGCGAGCGCACCGCCATCGCCGATCACCTGGACACCATCCTGGCCTCGATGAACCCGTTTGCCAGCTCGGGGCTGGTCAAGCGCCTGGCCTTCCGCGCCCTGCGCCTAGAGATGGGGCTGAGCCGCGCCGAAGCCGCCCGCCGCATTGCACCGCACGAAAAGCTCAGCACCGCGCGCATGGGCAAGTACCTGCGCGCCTACGAGGGCGGCCTGTCGGTGTTCAGGGAGCCCCGCATCCGCACCTGGTGCGACGCGCTGGCCGAGGCCGGGGCCGCCCGCTACGAGGATCTGGGCCGCCGCCTGCTGTCCGTCCACTGCCTGTCCGACACGCTGGAGGTTACAAACCAGTGGCCGCCGGCCGGCAGCCGCGAGACTGGCCCTTTCCCCGGCGCCCAGGATCGCCTGCGCTGGTACACCACGCGCAACGGCCAGATCACCCTCAGCCGCTCGCCCAGCGTGATTGGCTCGCTGAACCTGGAAGTGCTGACGGCGACACAGCCGCAGGCCATGGAGCGCAGCCCACTGCGCTGCCTGAACGCGCATCATCCCGGCTGCGAGCTGGGCTTAGTGGTCAACGGCGCGATTCGCCTGACGGTATCGACGCAGCCGTTCGAAGACGAGGCACCGCTGGCCAAGCCCCGCTTCGTGGTCGGCGAAGGCGGGATCGTCCTCGATCGCGTGTTCCGCGAGGGCGAGGTGGTGCAGTTTGCCTCGCACCTGTTTCACCGCTGCGAGTTTCTCGCGCCGCTAAACCGCGTGGTCTCGCTGAACCTATCGGGCAGCGTGCTCCTCGGACGCATCAGCAGCCGTCAGGTCACGGCCGGCCAGCCCCATGCCGGCCTCGGGCGCGGCCTGGCTGTGGGTCTTGAAGATTCTAAATAGGAAATAAAGCGCTGGGAATATCAACATAATTCCCACGATTAGCGCATAAAATAGCTGCTTTTGTGTCGCCAGGGGGGCCGCGGCTTGCAGATAGCTCAGACCGCCGGCTGCGCCTTCGGTGCGACGGGCGATCAGCCAGGGATACTGCAGGTGAAACCAGCCAGCCAAGATCAGCACGACCTGCGCCGCCGCCAGCCCGCGGGCCAGGATGACGCGCTCGCGGCGGACCAGAGCGCCAAGCGGCAGCGGCAGTGCCGTCGCCAACACCAGGCAGGCCACGCTGACCGGGTCATGCAGGAAGCGCGGCAAGAGCGGCAGGCCGTCGAGCCCCGCGGCGACAAAGACGAGCAGGCCACTGCCGATAATCGCCGCTTGCGTCCAGCCCACCTGGCGGCGCAGCGGCGCGCGCAGCGTCGGCTCGTCGGTCTCGCCGAGCAGATAGACGGCGGCCAGGAAGGCGAACAGCGCACAGACGAACAGGCCCAGGCTGGCGCAGAACAGGTTGCCCCACGGCGCCACATAGTCGGCGTAGAAGCTGGCGCCGACGGGCGGACTAGCCCCGCGGGTCAGGCCGCCGGCAATGACGCCGAGGAACCAGGGCGAAAGCAGGCTCGACCAGGCAAAGACGGCATTGTAATAGCGCTGCGAGCCATCGCGGACTGCGTCGTAATGCCGAAAGGTAAAGGCGCAGCCGCGCAGCACAATCCCAATTAACATTAATGTAATTGGGATATGAAATGTCGTGGATAATTGGCTATAGGCGGGCGGAAAACCGTTAAATAGGATCACCACCACCAGCACAATCCAGACGTGATTGGCCTCCCAGACCGGGGCGATGGCGTGGGTGACCAGCGCGCGCTCCTGCGACCGCCAGCGCTGCGGGCTCAGGCACTCGAGGATGCCGGCCCCGAAGTCGGCTCCGGCGAACAGGCAGTAAAGGACCAGCGAGACGCCCAAGAAGCCAAGGTTGCAGACGACATAGAGCGACGGCTCAGGCGACATGCTGTAGCTGCCTCCGCAGCAGCCAGATCACGGTCAGCGACAGTCCCAAGTACAGGACCGAGAAGAACAGCAGCGGCACGATCACGCCCGGCATCGGCGTCACAGCGTCCGCCGTCTTGAGCACGCCGTAGATGATCCAGGGCTGCCGGCCGACCTCGGTCACGGTCCAGCCAGCCTCGATGGCCAGGAAGCCAAGCGGCGTGCAGGCCATCATCAGCCACAGGCAGCGCGGGTGCTCCAGGCGCTGCGGCGCCCGCCACAGCAGCCACAGCACGGGCAGCGCGAGGACAAAGAGCAGGCTGCCGATGGCGACCATGAGCTGAAACGCCAGATGCACGATGGCGACCGGCGGCCAGTGCTCGCGCCGAAACTCAGCAAGGCCGCGCACTGGACTTGAGAGGTCGCCAAAGGCGAGGAAGCTCAAGGCGCGCGGGATGTGCAGGCCGTAGCGCACCGTCTGCGTCTCGGCATCAGGCAGCCCGCCCAGCAAAAGCGGGGCCGGGGCCGCCGTCTCGAACAGCGCCTCCATCGCCGCCAGCTTGATCGGCTGCCGCACCGCGACCGACTTGGCCAAGCGATCGCCATGCAGCGGCTGAACCAGGGCCGCGACCGCTGCAAAGCCCAGGCTGATGCGCAGCGCGGCGCGATGCAGCCCACTCTGCGGGCTCTTGCGCAGGCCCCAGGCATGCAGGCCAGCGACGGCCACCGCGGTGGCGACAAACGCGGCGATGCACATGTGTATGCCCTGCCCAAGCGCGGCGCGGTTCCACATCGCGGCCCAGGGATCGATGTTGGTGGCGTGCCCATCCTGCCAGCGAAAGCCGGCGGGCGAGTTCATCCAGCCGTTGGCGCAGATGACAAACAGCGCCGAAAAAATTCCGCTGATCCCGACCACAAGCCCGGCGGCCCAGTGCAGCCAGGGATGCAGCCGCCCCCAGCCGTACAGGAAGACGCCGATGGCGATGGCTTCGAGGAAGAACGCCGCCCCCTCCCACGAAAACGGCATGCCGATGATCGGCCCGGCGTGCTCCATAAAGCGCGGCCACAGCAGGCCTAGCTCGAACGACAGCACAGTGCCCGAGACGGCGCCGGTGGCAAACAGGATGGCCACGCCCTTGGACCAGGCCTGCGTCAGCTTTTGATAGATGGGATCGCCGCTGCGCAGCCACTTGTAGTGCGCGGTGGCGACCAGAAACGGCATGGCCACACCGATGGCGGCAAAGACGATATGAAAGCCCAGCGAGATCGCCATCTGCGCTCTGGCCGCAAGCAGGTTGTGCAGCATTGGCTCCGTCCTTTTATGAGGATATCGGCGCTGACCGCGAGACCAAATAATGGAGATAGAGCTCGTCGCCGACCTGCTCGACGCGATTTAGGCGCAGCCGACGAAGCTGCTGCAGCGTGAAGCCCGGCCCGTCGGCCAAGCTGGCGGTCTGCTGGCCGCCGATGACCAGCGGGCAGAGGGTGACGTACAGCTCATCGATGGCCTCCGCGGCCAGGAACTGAAAGAGCAGATCGCCGCCCGCCTCGACGAGCAGCGTCTTGATGCCGCGCCGGGCCAGCGTCTGCAGGATCCACGGCACCGGGATGTCGGGGCCGCGATGGACCTCGATCTCGGCAGCAAAGGGCGGCGGCGCGTGGCCTTCCACCGTCAGGAATAGCGGGCGCATCCGCGGCTCGGCAAAGAACGACTCGCGCGGCTGAAGCTGCAGCGAGCGGCTGACGATGACATTCCAAAACGGCTCGCTGCGCCCGGCCAGCACCGCCGGCTCAGGGAGCGAGGCAATCGGCCAGTGGCGAAACGTCGCCCCGCCCACCAGCACAGCATCGGCCTGCCCCCGCAGCTCTTTCATCCGTCGCAGGTCATGCGGCGAGCCCAAGGCCGGTGGCAGGTCGTCCCGCGTATTGATCCGCCCATCGAGCGAGATCGCCGTGTTGCTAAACACACGCATCGCTCTCACCCTACCGCGAGCCCGCAGCCGGCGGACGAGGATTCCGCTGGCCTGGCGGCTCGACGACAGGTCATCACCTGCGGCCGGCGAGTTCGGTGCGGCGTCGCCGTTGACCGAGTGAGCAGGGCGCGGTAAGGAGAGCGCTCAACTGACCTAGTCGCGAGGCGCACTCCGATGAAGACTGCTCAAGCGCTGCTCGTCCTGTTCACACTCACGGCGGGCTGCTCGCGGGACTCAATGTCTGCCCCGCCGGGCGACGAAGGCGAGCGGCCTGCCGACCTGGCCGTAAGCCCCGACCCACCAGGGCCAGACATGGCGCGACCCGACATGGCGGGCCGACGTGGCTGGACGCGAGCACTGGTCCCCGGGGCCGCCTGGCTCAATGCCGTCTGGGGCTCAGGGCCTGGCGATGTCTACGCGGTGGGGCTCGATGGCGTCATCCTGCACTCCAGCGGCGACGACCGCTGGACGCAGCAGAAGACCGGCCGCAGCAACGAGCTGACCTCGGTCTTTGGCAGCGGCCCAAGCGATGTCTATGCCGTCGAGTCGAGCGCCGTCCTGCACAGCACCGGCGATGGGGTGTGGAGCGTCGTCCCGAACCTGCAGCCCGAGGGAAGTGGCAACCTGCGCCTGATCTGGTTGGCCTCGGCCAGCCAGATCTACGTGGCGGGAAGCACTGGCCGCTCGGTGCCCGCCTATCCGACTGGCGGAGTCAACCTCCTGCGCTGGCAGCCGCCCGTCGCGACGCGCGAGTTTGCCGTGGCCGAGCACCACCTCGGCGGCCTGTGGGGCAGCAGCGGCAGCGATCTGTGGGCGGTGGGCAGCTTTGCCCAGGGCGGCGGCACGCTGGGCCTGGTCCTGCACTCAAATGGCGACGGCATGTGGAGCCGCGAGAGCTTCCAGCCCGACCCCGGCACCCTGTACCTGGGCCTGCTGACGGCGGTGTGGGCCAGCAGCAAGGGCGATGTCTATGCCGCGGCTGGCGAGAGCCGCTATGGCAGCGCTGGCATCTTCCGCAGCAGCGGCGCCGGCACCGCCTGGCGACGCGAGACCGACAAGCTCAAGCCCCCTCTGGTCTATGGGCTGTGGGGCTCCGGACCCAGCGATGTCTGGGCGGTCGGCGTCGCCACCGACGGAACAAGCTACAACGGCCTAGTGCTGCGCTCACACGGCGACGGCGTGTGGGCTCCGGATGCTGAGCTAAGCGCCGCCGATGTAGCTGGGCATCCGCTGCGAGCCGTCTGGGGCTCACGCTATGGCGATGTCTACCTCGTGGGGCACGCCGGCCTTATCTTGCACAAGCGCGAGTGAGCGCCGCGCGCGGCCACGGCCTGCATCGCCAGCGCCGCCAGACTCCGGGCATGCGACCGCGGCGCACAGAGGCAGCGCGCCGCGCGGGGGAGAAGCGACCTAGCAGCGGTTCAGCGGGATCAGCAGGCTCTTGAGGTTGTCGATGTTGGGCTCGTCCTGGCAGTTGCCCTTGCCGGTGCCGTCGAACACCAGATCGCCGCCCTTGGTCGCCGCCGGATCCATCAGCACGGCCTTAAAGGCCGGCGACGGCGCGAGGCCATTGTTCTTGTAGCTGTTGTCGAGGATGCGGGTGTTGTCGCTGTTCGGCTCGATGTCGAGGCCCGAGGTGGTGCCGACCAGGTTGACGATGCTGATGACCGCGATGGCGACCGAGCCGTTGCCCTCGAAGCGGTTCTTGGTGATCGTGGTGTCGTCGGCGGCCATGACCAGCATGCCGAGTCCCGGCGGCACCTTGGCGACCGTCGACATCGGATCGCCGAAGTTTTCGTGGTTGTTGTCGTGAACGTAGTTGTTCCGCACAACGCAGTGGTTGCCGACCTTGCTCGGGTTGTTCGGCAGGACGAACACCAGCAGGCCGCCCGCGTTGTCCCAGGCCTCGTTGTCCTCGACGACGGAATCGACGGTGTTTTCGATCTCGATGCCTGCGACGTTGCCGTAGGCCTTGCAGCCGCGCACCGTGGCCCGCTTGCTCTGCCCGACGTAGATGCCGGCGTCTGAGATGCGGGTGGCGACGCAGTTTTCGATCAAGATGTCTTCTGACTCGACGGGGTATAGGCCGTACTTGCCGGCGTTGTCGGTGATCACGTCGCGGAAAGTGACATGGTGCGTCTTCTGCGTCGTAATGCCGTTGCCGCTGTAGTTGCGAACCAGGAAGCCGCTGATCGTAAAGTGCGCGCCGCTGACCACCACCGCGTCCTTGCGCAGCTTGCCCGCATCCAGCGTGCCGTCGAGGATGGCGCGCTCCTCGCTACCGCCGCTGCCCGAGACGACGCCGCGGAGCTCGACCCCGGGCCGATTGACGTCGAGGCTCTCTTTGTACAGGCCGGGCCGCACCTGCACCACCCAGCTCGATCGCTCTTTGGGCATGGCGTCGATCGCTGCCTGAATCGATCCACCGGGCTCGACGACCATGTCGACGTCGCTGCAGTGGGCAGTCGTAAGCAGGAGCGAAAGCGGCAGGGCAAAGCGGGACAGCGCGCAGACACGGCTACAGATGCTCATGGACAGACCTCGCGGACTTCGGTTTCGGGGGGATGGATCAAGCAAAGATGGGCCGAGTGCGACGAGCCCCCGCGGCGGCAGGCTCGCCCGGCGGCGGCTACTGGAACGTGCGCAAGACCGGCAGGCCAGACGGCACCTGCGCCGGGATCTCGGGCGTCAGCGACTCATCGGTGAGCGACTTCATGAAGGCCACGAGGTCAGCGCGATCCGACTCCGAGAGATCGAACTTGCGGATCTTGTCGTCGAGGTTGGTGACACCTAGCTCGTGACCGCCGCCCTTGGCGTAGAAGTCGAGGACCTCTTCCAGCGTGTGGAAGATGCCGTTGTGCATATACGGCGCGGTCTTCTCCACGTTGCGCAGCGTCGGGACCTTGAAGGCGCGATCGTAGCCGGGGTCCTTGATGATCGCGCCGCGGCCAAGATCGGCATCGAGCTTGGTCGGCTCTTTGCTGTCGGGCACGCCGATCACCTTGAAGTCCTGATTGGCGAGGTTGGGGAAGCCGTGGCACTCGAAGCAGCGCGTGCTGACCGAGCGGAAGAGCTTGAGGCCATTGCGCGCGCTCGGGCTGAGGGCGCCGGTCTCGCCGGCCGCGAAGCGATCGAAGGCCGAGCTAGCGCTGACCACCGTGCGCTCGAACGCGGCGATGGCCGCGGCCACGTTGTCGAAGGTCACCGCCGAGCCCGCGCTGCCGCCGAAGGCGCGATCGAAGCGCTCGACATAGCCGGGAAAGCGCCGTAGCTCAGCAACTAGCTCGTCGGGCTTCTGATCCATCTCGACCGGGCTCTGAATCGGGCCCTTGGCCTGGTCTTCCAGTGTCTGCGCCCGCCCATCCCAGAACTGCTCCTTGTTGAACGCCGAGTTCCACACCGTCGGTGCGCTGCGACCGGTGCGCTGGCCGCGGATGCCGATCGAAAAGTCACGCCCATCGGCAAAGCCGCGATCCGGATGGTGGCAGTGGGCACAGCTGATCTGGTTGTCGCCGGACAGCAGGGGGTCGAAAAACAGCAGCCGGCCAAGCTCAATCCGCTCCGGCGTGTTCAGGCTGCCGGCTGGGCGCAGCATCGTCGGAAAGGGCTTGAGCAGCCCATTGTCGACATCGACCTTGGGCAGCGGCGCCTGACACTCGCCGATCCCGGCTGAGGAAGCGCTGGGCTCGACGATCCAGACGGTCACCAGGCCCTTGGGACAGCTGAGCATCGGCGGGCTATCCATGCCACCGCAGGCCAGCGTAAGCAGGGACAATGCCAGGCCAGAAAACCCCAGGGCCAGACGGCTGTGGATGGCTTGCCTAGGCTGGTCGCTCGGGGCGCTGTGGCCGAGTGGCTGCCGGGGCTCGATGGACAAAAGAGGCTGCCGAGTCCGCATATTCATCGGCGCACCGTAGATCAAGCGCAGCGGGGCGACAAGGCAGATGTGGGCAGGCGGGCTATGTGGCAGTTGCGGTGAAACCGCACAGCAAAGCGAGGCTAATCGATAATCCGCTTACTTGGCGGCGGGGGCGGACGGGGCGGCAGTAGCCGGGGTCTCGGGCTTTTCGGGCTTGGCCGTCACACCTTCCAGCGGTGGCTGGCTCGCCGCTGCCTTGTCGGCGGCCGCCGCAGGGGCGACGGTGTCGGGGCCGGCGACGGGCTTGGCCTCGGGCTTGGCCTCGGGCTTCACCTCGGCCTGGGCCTGCGCCGACTCTTTGTTCTCGGAGGCCGGGCAGCCAGCCACCAGCACTAGCGAGGTCAGGGACAGGGTAGCCACAGCCATCTTAATAAGCGACTTCATGGTGATTCCTCCCAGGGTTTGATATCGCGCTAGCTAGATGAGCTAGCTAATTAATAGACTATGACCGCATTGACCATGTCGCCAGTATTTGATTGTATTAAGAAGTACTTCTACAAAACATATTGATTACAATTTGTGACATTCGCCCGCGAGAGCGGGCAGGCCGCTGACAATGGCTGACAATTGCCGGCCGCCAGCCCCCGCCACGGAGAGCACCCTAGGGCGTGGTACGCTCGACCCTGCGCCCGTCGTGCCTGACCGGGATCTGAGGGCCCAGGGAGCAGCGCCTGGCGGCGGGACCGCAGCGCTGTGTGACGCAAAGCTGTGTGACGCAAGAAGGAGAACCGCACCATGGTGAACTCGTTCCGTGCCGCCGACGATATCGACGTCCTGACCTCGGACTATCCCGTCCCGGGGCTGGGGCTGGTGCCGCTCAATGCCTTTCTGCTGCGGGGCAGCGAGCCGCTCTTGGTGGACACCGGCTCAGCGGCCGACAGTGGCGACTTTCTGACGGTGCTGCGCTCGCTGATCGATCCGCGCGAGCTGCGCTGGATCTTCCTCACGCACACCGACTTTGATCACATCGGCAGCCTGACGCCGCTGCTTGCCGAGTGTCCGCAGCTACGCCTGATCACCACGTTCCTCGGCGTCGGCATCCTGGGCCTGGCGCGGCCGCTGCCGCTCGATCGCGTCCACTTGCTCAATCCGGGCGAGACGCTGGCCCTGGGGGATCGCACGATCACGGTGATCCGGCCGCCGACCTTCGACAACCCCTGCACAACTGGCTTCATCGAGGCCAAGTCCGGGGCCTTGTTCAGCTCGGACAGCTTCGGGGCGCTTCTGGCCAAGGTGCCGCAGCGGGCCAGCGACCTCAGCGAAGCCGAGCTGCGGCAGGGCCAGCGCTTCTGGGCCACCGTCGATTCGCCCTGGCTACACAGCGTCGATCGCGCAGCCTATGCTCGCGATCTGGCGCGGACTGCGGCGCTGCAGCCGAGCCTGCTGCTGAGCAGCCACCTGCCCCCCGCCCCGGGCACGCTGCTGCCGCAGATGCTGGACACGCTGGCCAGCGCCCCCGATGCGCCGCCCTTTGTCGGCCCGAATCAAGCCGCGCTGCTGCAGATGCTAAAGGGGTAACGGGAGGCGCGCGGCTGTGCCTAGCGGCAGCCCGAGGGGGTCGGCGTGCAGGCGGCGTAGCGCGGCTGGGTGACAGCCCGGCGCACGGCGTTGATGACGTCGGGAAGCTGGGCTATCGAGCGCTGATTCACCATCCAGGCCGGGACCTGGCCGCCGATCTCGATGTGGCAGCGGTATAGGGCCTGCGTCTTCTTGCCGCCCTCGCGCGGCTCCAAGATCCACTCGCCATCGGTGGCCTGGACGCGGACCACGCCCGAGCGCTCGGGGAGGCAGCCGCTGGGCTCGAGCTCCCAGTGACTGCGCAGCTTGCCGTCGGGGAAGTGCTCGAAGGCGACGCGGAAGCAGTAGTCGCGACGCGCCACCACCGGCGGATTGATCTCCATGTAGTAGACCGCGGCATCGCCCTCGCGGCGGAGCAGGCGCACCTCTTCGGTCGGCGGCATGAACTGCGGATAGTGCTCGACATCGGCCAGCACGGCGAGCACGCGCTCTGGGGGGGCATCGACCTCGGCGATGGCGCGGATCTCGCGAATCTTGGATCCCTGGCGATCGCGGATGGCTAGGCGAACCCCGTCGCGGCCCCCGCGATCAACCCAGCCCTCGTCATCCTGCGCCCGCACGGTCGGGGCAAACAGGCTAAGACCCAAAACTACTGCTGCGATGGGATGAAGTCTCATGGCGGCCTCGCTGGCGATGGAGAGGCACCTTGCCCATTGGGCGGCTCGGTATCCAATGGTTGAAGCTATCACCCAGGTCGCGAGGCGCCAAGCCAAGTTGGCGGATTAACTACGAATTCTGCGCAGGAAGGCAGCCAGGCGCTCATACACCGCAGCCGGCTGCTCGACGTGCGACAGGTGAGCGCTGCGAGCGATCACTGTGGTCTCCGATCCGGACAGCAGGGCCGCGGTGGCAGCGACGGCGTCTGGTGGCACCAGCAGATCGTCCGCACCAGCTAGGCACAGGCTCGGCAGGTGTAGGCCGCGCGCCGCCTCGCGCACATCGAGCGCTCGGCACAGCGCAAAGTCGCCGAGCAGCGTCGCCGCATCGGCAGACCACAGCACCGCCTGCAGGCGGGCGCGCAGATCGGGCGAG
The DNA here is from genome assembly GCA_964628555.1 of uncultured Myxococcales bacterium. Taxonomy (GTDB): domain Bacteria; phylum Myxococcota_A; class Polyangia; order Palsa-1104; family JAEUJZ01; genus JAEUJZ01. The sequence goes on from CAZVMD010000082.1 coordinate 15,053, forward strand.
GTACTCGGCGAGAACAGCAGATCCGCGAAGGCATCGGGCGTGCGATCGATAAAGCTCGGTCGCGGATCGCGTGGCGGGGGTGCATGTGGCAGCCGCGCAGCCGCGCAGTGCTCTTGCACCAGGGCGAAGTGCTCGTCGGGCAGCCGAAGCTCGGCCGCCCCGTTGAGCAGGACCAGGCCGGCCACCCGCTGCGGCGCGATGGCAGCCAGGGACAGGGCAATGGCCGCCCCCAGCGAGTGCCCCAGCAGCACGACGCGCGGCACGGCCAAGGCGTCGCACAGCGCCAGCAGCGTGTCGCGATAGCGTGCCAGGCTCGGCGGTGCCGATGACTCCGACTGACCATGCCCAGGTAGGTCGGGGGCCAGGACGCGGCGGCCGGGCGCAAAGCGGCGCAGCGTGTCGATGAACAGCGCCGAGGACATGCCAGCCCCATGCACGCAGAGCAGCGGTGGAATCGCAGCGGCCGCACCGCTCGGCGGCGGCTCAGGCTCGTCGCGGACCCGCAGGAGCTGATCATGGATGCGCAAGCGCCGCACGCTGGCCATGTACTACGAATTGCCCACCGCCGGCGACCAAATTGCCAGACCTCGGCTCAGCTGCAAAGGGCACGCAGGAGGGACGGTGCAGAGTAAGCTGCGGCCTTCTTCTCGCTCTGCCCCCTGGCAAGGAGGTCTCATGCGTCGCTCCCCGTGGCTACGATCATCCTGGCGCTTGGCGTCTCTCTGCGGGCTCTTGCCCGCGCTGACTCTGGCTGGCTCGGTCGTGGCCAGCCCGCGCCCCTCGCTGGTCAACACCCGCATCGCCACGCCGTTTGGTGGCAACGGCCACACCTCGTCGCTCGATGGCCGCATCTTTGTCGCCAATGTGCGGGAAGACGCCGCGACCACCACCACCACCTGGCTGGCTCGCGTCTTCCGACCCGAGGCAGTGACCTACGACAGCGAAGGCAAGCCGGACTTTGGCAGCGCCTTTTCAAGCGGCCGCAGCGTCGATGTCCATGGCGGCGAAAATGCCCTCGCCTTCTGCTTTGCCGACCCCAGCTCGCCGTACACCGTCGAGAGCGGACAGGCCATCTATCGCCCTTACATCTTCGACTCGCAGATGTTCAACGGGCCGAATCGCTTTCGTCGCCGCAGCGCCGATATCCGCGTCGAGCGGCCGTTCGCAAGCGACGCCGAGATCGCCGGCTTTGCCACCGGCGGGCTGGAGTATCTGACCACCCTCAGCGGGGCCGCGCTGCGCGGCATCGAACCCAGCCTGACGGCCGACGGACGCCTGATGGTGTTTCAGGGCGCGCCGGCCAATGACGGCGGCATCGACCACCTGATGTACACCTACAACCCGATGCCGTGCGCCGCCACCGGCTGGAGTGCGCCGCGGCCCCTGTCGCTGATGGCCTCAGATCCCAACCCCGGCCTGAAGCGCTATCCGCTTTCGTGGAAGCGCCTCAAGGCTGCGACAGGCGAGGACTTCGCCGACAGCACACGCGGCGATCTGATCCGGGCGGCCTATGTCTGGATCGATCACGAAGGCCGCAATGTGCTGTATGTCGCCGTGCCCTTTACCGACGGTGCGCGGCGCGAAGCGGTGAGCCTGATCGGCGCCGACACCAACTACACCGCCTATCACATCGACGGCAGCATCAACACCGATCGCAGCGATCATCCGCACCTGTTTTACAGCGGTCCGATGTGGAACTTCGAGCAGGAGCACCACCCGGTCCAGAGCTTCCCGCGCGGCCGCAGCTTCGACGGGCACTACCTGCCGGTGACCAAGACGCACGACGTGCTGGCGCTGTTTGGCAGCAACACCAACGACTACAACGAGGTCGACGTCGCCGAGCTTATGAACCCGTTCTATCTGCTGTTCCTGCCGCTCAATGAGCTGGTGACGCGCGGCGGCACCTACGATCTGCGACGCACGCCCGATCTGTCGGGGCGCTTCTATACCGGCTCGCTGCTGGGGACGGCGCAGATCGCGGCCTCGGCCAGTGTGACGCAGCCGCACTCGGGCTCGCTGGCAACTCCGCATGGCAAGGGCAAGGCGCTGCTGCTGCCCGGCGGGGGCGCGGTGCAGGTCAACCTGACCGATCCGACAGGCAGCATCGCGGGCGTGGGTGCGCCGGTCAGTGGCTTCACGGTGCAGCTCTTTGTCCGCCCCGACGCCGATATCAACCGTGGCTGCGGCGGCAATCCCTATCGCTATCTGTTGCAAAAGGGCAGCGGCATCGACCTTATCTATGAAGCGGATAACACGGTGCAGTTTTCCATCCAGCTCAACGGTCGTCGCCTGCGGCTGGGACGCAGCCCGGCGCTGCCGGTCGGGCAGTGGACACACCTCGCCTATACCTGGGACGGCGTCAGCGGTCAGTTTGGCGAGTACATAAACGGCGTCAGCAGCGGACGCTCGCTGCCCGTCGAGCGCGGCAGCTTTCGACTGGGTACCGGCCCGCTGTCGATCGGCGCCGGCCTGGCGCTAAGCAGCGAGACCTGCCCGGTGACCGGTGAGGGTTCGTTCCGCGGCGCGATCGATGATGTGCAGATCTTTTCCCATGCTCGCTCGAACCGCAGCATCTGCTTGACCACCCACGGTGCCGCCTGCCGGCCGGACGCGATCAAGGTCGCACCGAGCGCCGGACAGTTCGTTCTGAACCAACAGCAGCCGGCTTGCAGCAGCGCAAGCGCGCTCGGCAGCATCGCCTGCGCGACGGCGATGCACCGGGTCTGCGCCCAGCGCGGCGCGACCGATGCACTGGCCAGCACGCGTAACCTGGCCGAGACCGTGCGGCAGCTGATCAGCAATCGACCGCCGATCGCGCTGTCAGGAGTGCCCACCGCCGCCAGCGGCACTGACGCCAGCGTCGCCTGCACGCCGCTTTACAACGAGAGCGTGGCCGTGACCTTCGCTGAGCTAGCTCAGCGTCACGGCGGCTGCAGCGACGATCGCGCAGTCAGCAGCCTGGACTGCGCCGCAGCCTCCCATCGCTTCTGCAACGACCTCGGCTGGAGCACCGGCCAGATCTTCGAGCTCACCGGTCGTCCGTGGGTCAGCTGCTGGAACTCGGATCTGATCGAAGACGTAAACAAGGATCGCCTGGGGCCAAGCTGCAGCGCCGGCAACTTCACCGCCAGCGAAGCACGCATCGAGATCAGCCGCTACTGCCAGGGCCGCGGCTTCGGCGCCGGCCTGATTCAGGAGCTGGGGGCCGGCACGGTGGCACACATCCACTGCTTTCAGCCAGCCAGCACCACCACCTGGAAGCTGCGGCCGTAGCATCGCTGCCAGCTCCGCACCGGCCAGGCTAGGCCGGCCGATGGTGCGACTTAGCCAGGCTGATAGGTGAAGCGCAGCTCGTAGTCGCAGATCGAAAACGCGTCGCCTTCATCGATGCGCTTGTTGTCGATGCGCATGCCCTTGTACTCGATGCCGTTCGTCGAGCCGAGGTCTTTGATGTAGTAGACGCCGTTGCGGCGCAGCACCACCGCATGCTTGCGCGAGATGTTGCCGTCTTTGATCGCCAGGTCTGCCGTCTTCGAGCCACGACCGATCACAAACTGGTCCTTATCGACCAGCATGCGCTGGCCCTGGAACAACAGGTAAAGCGGCGGGGCGGCGCTCTCTAGCGTGCCCGGGGGGGCCGAGGGCGACAGCGGCGGCGACCAGCTAGACGGCGGTGGCGAGGCGGCCGACGGTGCGGCCATGGAGCCCGAGCTCTGGTTGGGGTTCGAAGGCGGCGTCGGCACGGGAGCCCGCCCGCCCAAACCAGGAGGCAGCGTGGCGTTGCGCCCCGAGGCTGGCGCAAGCGGGACCGGAGGTCGCGAGACGCCCAGCGGAACCGCGGGCGCAAGCGGCGGCGCGGTCGGCATGGGAGCCGGCGCCGGCGGAGTCGCCGGTCCGGGTGCCACAGGTCGCAGCCCAGGCGAGGAGCCTATCGAAGGGCGCAGCGGCGAGCCCGGACTCGTCGCTGAGATGATCTGGCTGGGGTTGGCCGCACCTGGTACCTGGTAGTTCTTCGAGCGAGCGTAGATGCGCATCGCCTCGTTGACCAGGTAGTCGATGGAGCAGTCGAAGTCGTTCGCCATCGCCTCGAACGTCTCCCAGAGGACGTCGCGACAGTAGAAGTGGCGCATCGTCTTCTTGTCTTGATCCATCGTGAGTCCCTTATCGAAACCGTCGTCGCCCAAGACTTTGGGCCTAGGGCCAGCAGACTACAACATCAGCGACCCTGCGACTGAGGGTATCGCCCTACGATCGTCCGGTCAAGGCTGCTATCGCGCGGCGTCCCGTCGAGAACTAAAGCGGCGTACCGCTTGGAATGCGCAGCCCCAGGAAGCTGAGGCACATCTCATCCAGCGTGCCCTCACCCCAGGTGACATCGCGCGGCATCTGCTTCTGACCATCGACGACTGGCTGGTTAGCGTAGCTGTTGTCGTACTGACAGGTCAGCATCAACAGCTGATTGCCGCGCGCGACGACGGGCTTTTCGAGCATGTAGGCCTGCTGCCAGTGGAAATCCCAGCGCGGGATGTCCACCAAGGGCTGCGAGTCGAGCGAGGTGATGATGCTTGTCCCCAGCAGGTGCATATGCGGGGTGACCGAGGTGATCACCGCCTCGGGAAGCTTGAGATACTGCAGCGCCAGCGAGACCGGCACGACGATGCTCTGCGAGGCTTCCGGGTCACCGGCCTTGATCTTCAGGTTGTCGGGATAGGCGATCGGCGCCAGCACCAGGCGGTAGGGGGGCGAGGTCTTGGCAAGCTCAAGCTCGACGGTAGTGCGATCGCCGGTGCCGCTGTAGCGCTGCAGGTTGTAGTGGACCTGCATCACAAACACCGAGCCCTTGCGGATGCGCAAGCCCATGTCGGACTCGACGCGCTGAGGCACGCCGCCAGGCGCCCAGCCGGTGATCATCTCGGCGCCACCGGTCCCCGCCCCGCCAAAGCAGGTGTAGCCGGGCCCGGGCTCCTCGGTGTCCTTCTTGCGAACCGAGGCCACTCGCGACTCTGGCACCTCAAAGAGGATGACGTGATGGACCAGGGCCTGGTTGCCCGGCAGCACGTTGGTCGCTTGGACATAGCGCTCCTCAGGCATGCCGCCACCGCCGGGGCCCGCTGGGTCGATGATGAAGCAGCGATAGTCGTCGGTCAGCTTGGCATTGGGCTGATAGGTTACGCCGGGGTCGAGCAGCAGATCGCGGCGCGGCGGCTCGACGGTATCGGCGGGTGGCGGAGTAATGCGCACGGCAGCCCCAGCTTCGCCCGGCAGCGCGCCATCGCTGACCCACGAAAGGAGCGCCGCTTTGTCCTCGGCCCGCATGGCCCGCGAGTAGCGCAACGGCAGGCTCTCGGCCGAGGGCAGCCACGGCGGCATGCGCCCGCTCGCGACCGAAGCGGCAATCGCCGTCGCATGGGTCCGCGCTGACTCGTAGTCGGTCAGCGCAAACGGCGCGATGCCGCCCTCGCGGTGGCAGCTTGTGCAGTAGCGATCGAGGAGAGGCTTGGCATCCCGCACATAGTCGCGAAGCTCGGCCGTCGGAGGGAAGGTGGTGTCAGTCGGTGCCTCGGTGCCACAACCCAGACCGGCCAGCCAGCCAAGCCCGGCTGCGCAGAGCCACAGCCCATTGCCAACATTCACCTGCCGTTTGAGTAATCGCGCGCCCATGGTGCAAACCTCCCGAAGCTCGGTGCGGCGCATCATATCGCGCGCTCGGCGCAGGGGAAGCATTTCGCCCAGGGGCAGACTAACGGCCAATCGCCTCGCCCAATCAACCAGCTGGGCAAGCAAGGCTCTGTGGGGGGGCGGGCAAGAACGGCTTGGAGGGAACGGCTACGAGGACACGGCGAGGTGCGCGCAGCAACGTGACGGCGCGCTGACGGAGGCAGGAACTAGGGCAGCTCCTCGCAGCCGATATCGGCGGTGGAGCCGGTGGGGTTCGGCCGCGCTCCGCCGAACAGGTCCACCGTGATGGCAGGATTCAGGACCTGCATCGCCTTGCCCTTGAGGTTCGCCTGGATCGACGCACTCGGACGGAAGACGCCTGTTACCGCCTGGGTGTAGTCCGCCGTGCCCGCGCTGCTCTTGTAGACGCTCTGCTCGGTGCAGCCAACCAGAGGGGAGGCGCTAGTGCCAGTCACCACCGAGTTCGCGACCACCTGGCTGTTCGCGCAGAAGATGCCCTGGCGGTTCATGTACAGCGTGTTATGGGCGAATGTGCCCGTCGCGGTCAGGCCAAGCTCGACGGCGTTGGCGTGGAACGGCGGGCCGCCTCCCACTCCCGAGTTCACGATGATGCAGTTGCTGATCGAATAGCTAAGACTCGTGGCCGAGAGGAGCAGCGCCTGCCAGTCCGACTCGAAGTAGCTCTGGGCGGCACGGACTTCCTGGCAGCCAGAGCTGGCATCCAGGCCGTACTCCGTGCTGCGGTTGACCAGGCGAGCCAAGCGAAGCTGCACTCGGCCACCACTACACTTGAGCAGGGTCTTGGGCGCAGCGGAGGCCGAGCGGTCAAGCACCAGATCGTAGAGCGTCACTCGGCCGCCACTTACCGTCACACTGCCGATCACCGCCTTCGCCGCGCTGGGAGCGCCCTGATCGAGGGTCCGCGCCCCCACCAGCACCACTTCACGCCCGACCGTCAGGTCAGAGTAGTTGCCGTCGGCCAAGCGGAGGTACGAGTTCTGCTTATCGGTGGCCGTCAAGGCCGAACCGATGGTGCTCGGGGTGACGTTGGTCACAGAGTCCGTCGGCACACACTGCCCTGGCGTCAAGCTGCCCACCAAGGTCGGCGGCGTGTAGTCGCCTGGGCGGTGGCAGACGCCACTCGTTGCAGCACAGTCTTCGTGCTTGGTGCAGGGAGCGCAGGTGCCATTGGCGCCACAGACCGGCGTCGCCCCATTGCTGCGCTTCGAGCAAAAATCGGCCGCCTGGCCGGTGCAGCTCACACACTGCTTGCGGGCCGAGGTGCCGGTCTTGTCGCAGTACGGCTTGCCCGCGACCCCATTGCAGTGGCTGTCCATATCGCAGGCGCTGCAGCGATTTTCGACGCAGTACGGCATGCCCGGCCGGGCATTGCAGTCACTGGGCATGGTGCAGTCGATGCACTTCTTGTTGGTCGTGTCGCAGGTAAGCAGCCCGTCGGCCGCGGCCGCCGCGTTGGCCGCGCAGTCAGAGTTCTGCACGCAGCCGACGCAGGCCTTGGCGGTCGGCTCGCAGACGCGCAGCAGCGGATCACTGGGACGTGCCTCGACGCAGTGGGCGTCCGTCAAGCACTCGCGGCAGCTGCCAGTCGAGACCTCACAAGCCACCGTTGGCTGCACCGGCATCGACATCATGGACGCCGCGGCTTCTTGCTGGCGCAGGTTCCAGTTGTCTTTGCAGTCCTGGTCCTGGCCGCAGCCGACGCAGACCGCGAGCGAACAGATCGGCCTTCCGGGAGACTGGCAGTCCGACTGCTTGCCGCAGAACACACCCGCTTCGGTGCCGCCACAGCTTAGGCCGCTGACCGCGATACAGAACAGGAATGAGTACCAGGAGGAAAAGCGAGTCTTCATAAGCAGCTCCTTTTAGTTAAGTAAAGGGTTCGCTGGGGAGCCGTGCGCGGACGCTATTGCAGCTCGTGATACCCCTTGTCCCAGCCCTTGCCCTTGGGACGGAGGTTGCCGAAGTAGTCGGTCTGCACTTCGTTGGCCGGCGGCGGCGCACCGCGGTCGATGCAGAGAGTGAGCGCGGCCTGACTGCTCTTCAGCGTCGGCTCACTCCCGGTACTGAGGAGGTCGGCCGCATCATCAGTGACCGAGCTTACTGCGTCGCAAAGGCTCACCGGACCGTTATTCTTGACCAGGATCGAGTTTTCGAGGGGCAGCGGGTTGGCACACTGCACGCTGCCGTCACAGCCCGTAATGGTGTTGTAGTTGAACACGCCGCTCGCGTTGCCGCCGAACCGCACTGCATAACGGAAGCTACCGCCGCCGGCGCTGTCGATTATGAGGCTGTTGACGATCCGATACACCGTGGTGCTCATCGCTCCGGCTTGGATGGCCGGGCGGGCGGGGGTATTGACGCGGGTTCGCTCGATCGTCAGGCGGCTGCAGTCGTTGCCGTCGATGCCGGCCGTGCCGCCGGTGATGTTGCTGGCGATGACGTTGAGCTTGGCGCCGCCGCGACACTGCACGGCGATCACCCCGCTGGCCTTCACATTGAGGTCAGAGAGCGTGAGCGTGCCGCTGCCGTTCACGTCGGCCGAGACAAAGGTCGCCCCCGGACTGGCGTCGCGCCCCGGGCCGATGAGTCGCAGCGTCTGTGTCGTGACACTGATCGCGGGGTAGTCGGTCGCGCTCGGCAAGACGCGAATCACCGGCTTCATGGCATCCCGCGCGACGTTGGGGTTGCAGTACGGGTTGTCTTTGGTGCTGGCCATCGCCGGGTTCATCTGACAGCCGGCGGGGTTGTTGCCGAGGTAGCCAATCATCGAAAGCGGCAGGCACTGCCCGGTCGCAGCGATGCCCGAGTCGGGATCGCCGGGGCGCTGGCACAGGCCATCGCCGGCCCCCGGGGTCGTGTCGCACTCGCTGTGCTTGAGACAGCCGCGGCAGGTCAGCGTCGTCGTGTCGCAGAAGGACTTGGTCGGCTCGCTCGTGCAGTGCTCGTTCTTCGAGCAGCGACCGCAAGTCCCGCCGGTTGCCCCCGGGGGGACGTAGCAGCGGCCAAGCGCCGGAACCACCTTGCGCTCCGTCGACCACACGGTGCACTGAGTATCCGCTTCGCAGGGCACACATGCGCCCGAGCGACACTCTACCGCCGAGGGCGACTCGCACTGCGCAATCGCCGAGCACAGGCCGCCGCCCTGGCATTTCTTGGTCATCGAGTTGCAGGTCTGTCCGATCGAGATGTCGCAGATCCCAGGGTTAAGAACGCAGTTGTTGGGGTTCTGCCCGGTCGGGTACAGCGCGTCGCAGCTTAGCAAGGCAGCGAATGCAAGTAGGAGGGAAGCGCGAGTCCGGCTCATGGATACAACCTCAGCCAAGCGGGTAAGACGAATCAAAAGGGGTTGGAAGCGAACCTAGCCTCTAGTACGTGCCGCGAACCTGCATCCCCAGGCCGCTGCCGACCCCACCGAGGAGCAGCGTAGCCTGCGGCGCCGCCGGGGGCTGTGCCGTGGACGGGCTGGCTGCGCCGGCTTCGGGCAGCGCCTGGTTGCGCGGTCCGGGCAGAGCGATCAGCACTGCGCCCGCCGCCGCCGCCGCCACCCCGACCGCCGTCATCGCACCGCCCACCCCAAGCGACTGGAAGACGCGGTCACACTCGATCCCCGGCATCGAAGCGTCGGCACACTGGCCATTGATGGCCAAGCCGCCAATGCCGTAGGCCAAGCCCAGCGCACCGACGCCCAGCAGCGCCGCACCCAAGGCGATGCGCCACTTCGGACGCGGCCCGTGCTCGGCGACGTACTTGACCTGCACCGGGTCCTGACCGACTTCGAGCTTGATGCTAAGTACGCTCTTTTGGCCCTCGCTGACGTTGAGCGACTGGTTCTTCGAGCGGTGGCCCGTGCGTCGCACGGTCAGCTCATGCTTGCCGGCAAACACGGTGCGCTTGTAGGGCGTCACGCCCAGCTCAACCCCGTCGATGAACACTGAAGCGTTCGTCGGATCGCTAGTGATCTCGACCTGGCCGCGCGGCTTCGCCGCATCGTCGAACACCGCCTTTTTGACCAGGTCAGCCAGCCCCGTGGCGGCTTGCGCGGCGGTGCAGCTTGGGCACTCTGACGTCGCCTTGGCCCCCAGTGCGCCCACCTCGATGTTGTAGTAGGTGGCACCGAGCGTCCACGCCGATCCCGTCGGGCTGCGCCAGACCTTGAGGCTGTAGACGATGACCGCGTGCGCCCCGAGGAGGCGACCGATGCGCTCCTGACACTCTTCCTTGTAGCAGCCTTGGATGGCCTCGCCCTGGATGATGGTGTCGCGCTCGTTCTTCGAGACGAGATCAAACTGCTGCTCTTTGAGGGCGTTATTGACCGCGGTCTCGAACTGCGCCAGCTCCTCGGGCGTCAGCGAGCCATTGGTCTTGGCGTCCATGACACAGGCAATCTTGCGTTCGGCGGCTTGCGCCGTCGAAGAAGCCAGCAGCGCGCCCAAAAGAAGCAGGCCGAACAGGCCGGCAAACAGAGTCCGGGCGCGGGCAAGCGGCAGTGCAGAGGAACGATGGCGGGGTTGCATCGGCATGTCTTTCCTGTCGGTCAACGCGCCCCAGTTTTTGGGCCACGAGCACGCGGGGCGAGCGCGAGAAGTCATGTTATCACGCGAGGCTTGCTCTCCTCTGCGCAAAAGGTATGCAGGTGCATACCTTGGATAAGCGCGGGATAGGCCAGTTCTGACCGCCGCCCGCTCCCCGACTAGTCGATTCGCTCGAACAGCGCCGCCAGGCCCTGGCCAACCCCGATGCACATGGTCGCGATGCCATAGCGTCCGCCACTGCGCCGGAGCTCGTGGAGCAGCGTCGTGGCGATGCGCGCCCCGGAGCAGCCGAGGGGATGGCCGAGCGCAATCGCGCCGCCGCAGACATTGACGCGCTCCTGCCACAGCGACTCGGGAAGCTCGGGGAGCTCGCGCAGCACGGCCAGAGCTTGCGCAGCAAAGGCCTCATTGAGCTCGAAGCGCGACACGTTGGAGAGCGCCACGCCAGTGCGCGTGCTGAGCTTGCGCAGAGCCGGCACCGGGCCAATGCCCATGTAGCGCGGATCGACCCCCGCTGCCGCGCCGCCGACAATTCGCGCCAGGGGCCGCAGACCCAGCCGAGCCGCCACTGCTGGCGAGCCGATGAGCAGCGCCGCCGCCCCGTCGTTGAGCGTCGAGGAGTTGCCGGCCGTCACGCTGCCGCCACTGCGAAACGCCGCTCCCAGCTTGGCCAGCTTCTCCAGCGAGCTGTCGGCCCGTGGCCCTTCGTCGCTGCTCACCGTCTGCGCCGGTCGCTCTTTGCCCTGCGCCGGGGTCTTGATCGGCACGATCTCAGCTTCGAACCAGCCGGCGCTCTGCGCCGCGACCGCGCGCTGGTGACTGCGCAGCGCAAACTGGTCCTGCTCGACGCGACTGATCTGATAACGCTCGACCAGGTTCTCGGCCGTCTCGCCCATCGCTTCGAGCGGAAAGAGCTGCGCCAGGCGCGGATTGGGAAACCGCCAGCCCAGCGAGCTATCGAACATCGTCTGATTGCCGCCGACAAA
>CAZVMD010000083.1:0-25752 GCA_964628555.1 uncultured Myxococcales bacterium
CAACAACGTCGGCCAGATCGAGCGCGGCTACGAGCGCATCGCCACCCGCCTCCGCACCCTCGGCGCCCGCATCGAAGCGGTGCCGGGCGCGGGCAAGTCGTAGCCCTGCGACTAGAGCGCAGCGAACAGCTGGCACGCGCGGGAAGCTGGACCGACTTCCTCGCAGCGGCGCTGCCGACCGTCTGACGGATTACTTGTCGCGCAGAAAGGCCGCAAGGCGGGCCCGCTCTTCGGGGGTCAGGACCTCGCCTAGCCAGGTCTCGGCCTCGGTGGGATCGGAAAATAGGCGGCGGTTGGGGCTGCCGGCGCTTTTGAGAGCCCGCTGCAGCTGCAGGCCGCTGGCGCCGGATTTTTCCGGCAGCAGCAGCGCCACGCGCACCAGGCCGGTGTTCCAGCGCTGCAGGTTGTTCGTGATGCGCTCCAGAAAGAATGTCGATAGCGATGGCAGGGTGCGCAGATCGGCGATGGCCACCACGCCCTTGGCTAGCACCTGACTGCGCGCCTCTGAGATCTCGCGCAGCAGGACCAGTAGCTCGGGCACGGCCAGGCTGCGCAGGCGGACCTCGATCAAGCGACCGACAACAATCTGCGCGTGATTGGCCCCCCCTGGCGCCCGCTCGGCCGCTCCCCAGGCGCGGGCCTCAGCGAGGCTGGGAAACGACTGCATCGCTTGCTGGGAAGCCAGGCTCATGGCGCCGATCACCATCCGCCACATCAGGCTATCGGTCACAATGGCGACGCGCAGGATGCGATCTTTGTGGCGACGATTCCAGTCGACAAACAGGCTGCGCGCCGCGTCGTCATAGCCGGTCATGGCCAGCGCATCGACGATCAGCGCCCGCCGCTCGCTGCGCAGCACCGGCTCTAGCGGGGTCAGCTCGCGCTCCAGCAAGCCGACCGTAAGATGGCCACGCAGCGTCACCTCAAGCGGCAGCATGAGCCAGCCTTCCCCAGCTACGCCGCAGCCAGCGTCACCAGCGAGCCGGCGAGCCGGACGGCTTGCTTGACCAGCGCCAGCACGGCGCCGACGTTCTGCAGACCGGCGATGAGGTTTTTGATCTGCTGGTTGGTCGACACCAGATCGCCGTAGATGTCGCGCACCACCTGATTGCCGTCTTCTAGCGACGAGGCAACCCCGCGCCAGTAGGCATCGCGTGCCGCCGCGTGCAGGTTGCGCAGGAGCTGGCGATCGGCGGCGTCGCTGCAGTGCTCGTAGATCGTGTCGAAGTGCTCTTCGAGCAGGAAGTAAGTCGTCTCGACTTCAGCCAGATACTTCGCCTGGTTCTCGGCACGCATCGGCATGGCGGAATCCTTTATCGATTATCGATTAGTTGCCGCTCGGGTTGATCGGGGTCGGCGTGCAGCTGGTGATGTTGACGGAGCGCAGCAGCGGCACCAGGTACTGCGAGAGATGGCGCAGATCGATGGCCTGACCCCGCTCCAAGATCTCGTGCTGGCGGATCAAGAGCTGCAAGAGCTCGCTCTGCTGCAGGTAGCGCGCCTCTTCCTCGGCCAGGAGGCGCCGGCTGCGCTCGTCGAGCACCGCGATCAGGCCCTCCTGCAGCGCCTGCACTTGCTCGGGCGTGAGCTTGTCGCGCGACAGGGCATGCGAGTAGGCATCCCAGTCGAGGCCAAAGGCGGCAAGCTGCGGCGAGAGGAGCGTCGCCGGCGACAGGCTGGCATAGCGCGACAAGAGCAGGCGGGCGAGCGACTTCTGCGACTGCAGCGCCGACTTCTGCACCGAGAGATAGATCGTCTTTTCGCGCTCCCAGAGCTTGCGGATCTTGGCGAGCGCATCGCGGATGCGAGTGCTGGCCAGGATGATGCTGCGATCCTGCGAGATGCGGGTCAGCCGCGGCGGCGGCGGCTCGTCCCGCGGAGTCGGGCTGAGCGCAGGCTGTTCGTCGTCGGGACAGGCGACCCCCGGCAGCGGCTCGGGCAGGTGCTCGTAGCGATCGATCTCCAGCATCAGCTCGTCATAGATCGGCGCGGCTTCATCGCCATATTCGAACTGGGCCAGCGCGGTGAAGCGATCGTAAAGCAGCACCAGCTTGCGCAGCATGATCACCCGCAGGCGCAGGCTGCGCTGCGCGCCGCGGATACTGCACAGCGCCTGAGGTGACAGCGCCTCGCGTCCCGACAAGCGCGACTGCAGCGCCTGCCCTTCGACATAGGTCGAGAGCGAGCGGCGCGTGCCCTCCAGCGAGTCGATCATCGCCCGTGTGCAGAGCTGCGCTTCGCCGGACAGCCGAACAGCGCTGTTCGTGTTGATCGTCGTGCAGGCCGCGACCGACAGCAAAAACAGCAGCAACAGCGACTGCAGCGGCAACCACCGGCGCCGGCCGCGGGCTGGCATGGCCGGATGCTTCATCGCGCGCCTCACTTGCTTGTGGCCTTGGGGTCCGAGCTCACCCCGGGCTGCGTCCCATTGTGCCCAGCCGCCTCGCTCTCGGAAAGCGGCGAGTCCCAGGGATAGCTCTCGCTGTCGTCGTGGAGCCGAGGTGGCTTGGGGCGCACCAAGATCTGCGGCTTCGGCGGCGAGGGCTCATCGGTCTCCCAGTGCGGATAGTCGCCATCCGAGCTGCCTTCCAGCGCGCCATCGCCGTAGTCGATGTAGTCCTGCTCGTCATCGACGAGCTTGGCCATGGCCAGATCATCGATGAAGCTTAGGATCTTCTGCACCATCGACTGCGTGAAGCCGCGCTCGTTGCTGACCACGGCAAAGCCAAGCTGCGCCGACTGCCAGGTATCGGGATCGCCGACCTCGGCGATGGCGCAGTTGAACTTCTGGTTGACGCGATCCTTGATGCGCCGCAGCACCGAGCGCTTGTCCTTGAGGGACTGACTCTCTTCGATAAGCAGGCTGATGCGACAGACGCCAACGACCATGGGGGGTATTTGCTGTTCGGAAGGAACAGGCTCTCCGGCAGAGGAGCATAAAAAAATCCCCACCCCCGCGGGGATCTTTTTTACCCAGTCGCTGGGAGCGCCGCTCAGCGGAGCTCGTGGGCGCCAAGGTCGCAGGCCTCGCCTAGCTTGCGCGGACCGCCGAAGAAATCGAAAGAACCCTCGCAGGAAGACGCCTTGTCGATGCAGCAGGCGGCATTGTTCGGCGTGTCTAGGAGCTTGAGCTGATTGTCGATGTCCGGGATCGCCGGGATGCCCTTGCCACTGACCCCAGCGGCGTCGATACCGACCACCACCCGGCTCAAGCGGCAGAGCCCCAGGAACTGCGTGCCGAGCGGGTTGCCCATGCCATCGATGCGGCTGCTGCGCCCGTTCTGCACGATCAGCGAGTCGGCCAGCGTCACCGCCCCCTCGCAGCTGACGGCGCCGCCATCCTGGCCCGGCACGCCGTTTGAAAGCAGCGTGTTGCCGACAAACAGGCCGCTGGCCGAAGCGGCGATGCTGATCGCCGGGCTGCCCAGGTTGTCGTGGATCAGCGAGCTTACGAGGCGGAAGCTGCGCGTGCCGCTGCCCAGGCGCAGCGCCGCGCCCTTGTTGCGGGCCAGCCGACTCTCGCTGACATCGACGCGCTCGCAGCCCAGGCTGTCGATCGCCAGGCCGCTGCTCTGCACCGTGCCGCGCCAGAGGCGCAGCCGAGCCCCGCTCTGACACGACAGCGCCGTCCCCGGACTGCTCAGCACGACATCGACCAGGGTCAGCGTCGTGCCGCTGCCAGTCGCCGTGACCGACGAGAGCAGGGCCGGGCCATCGCGCCCAGGACCGATGAGGACGCTCGGGCGGCCATCGCTAAAGGTCGCCGCCGCATAGGTGCCGCTTGCCCGCGGGGCGACGACATAGACGCTGCCGCGCCCGACCGCAGCTGCCAGCTCACAGTACGGCCGAGCGCGACTGCCATCGGCCAGAGCCCCGCCCGCTGGACAGTGCAGGGCATCGATGAAGATCACGCGCTCGCTGGGCAAGCAGTGGCCGACCTCGACGCCGGGCAGGTCAAACAGGCCGCTGCCATCGTTGCAGGCGCCGGACTCGCTGCACTCGCTGTGGGCTCGACAGGCGGCGCAGAGCCCATCGATGCACACCGGCCGCTGCGCTTCCTGGCAGTCGCTGCTCTTGCGACACTCGCCGCACTGCCCCTTGCGCGGGCCGCTGCGGATGCAGGTCTGAATCAGTGGCTGGCCTAGCTCGCGGCAGGCCTGATCGGCAGCGGCGACATCGGCGATCTGGCTGCAGGGGGCGCAGACTTCGGTCAAGCACAGCGGTCGCGCCGCATCCGGGCAGTCGATCGGCCGACGACAGCGCTCGACATCGCGCAGCTTGTCGCTAAGACAGCGCTGCGTTACCGCATCGCAGAAGGTTCCCACCGGGCACTCTTCCGTAGCAACCAAGCAGCTCTGGGGCCCCATCGGTGCCGTGCAGGCGACGACGCAGACGACCACACAGGCGAAGAGCCCGCCGAGCGCGTAGTCGCGCCGGCAACGCATCCCCGAGCGAGCGGTTCGGCGGCAGCCCACATCTGGCAATCGTCCGCGCACGCCCTCTCATAACACAGGCACCAAGCCGGCTTGGCGAACAAGCGTGCTCCCTGCCGACCGCGAACGACTTGACCGCAGAGCCGCGCCTCGCCATGCTGCCGCGCCATGTCGTCTGCTGCTCGGTCTTCGCCCCCTGACGAATCACGCGGCCGCTCGTCTTCGCGCTTCATCGTGCTCGAAGGCATCGACGGCGCCGGTACGACGACCCAGCGCGAGCGCCTAGCGACCTGGCTGCGCAGCCTGGGCTATGTCGTGCACTGCACCGCTGAGCCCTCGGGGGGACCGGTCGGCCGACTGATCCGCAGCCTGCTGTCGGCTCAGGCGACGCCGTTTGACCCCGACGGCATGGCGCTGCTCTTTGCCGCCGATCGCCGCGATCACATCGAAAGCGAGATCCAGCCGCAGCTTGCCCGCGGCGCCATCGTACTCAGCGATCGCTTCGTGCTGTCGTCGCTGGCCTATCAGACCTCGGCCGGCGTGGCCCGCGACTTCGTGTTTCAGATCAATCACGGCGGACGCGGCCTGTACGAGCCCGACCTGACGCTGTTTGTCGAGGTGCCGGTGACCATCGCGGCAGAGCGACGAGCCAAGCGCGCGAGCGAAAAAGAGATCTACGACGACCTACCGGTGCAGCAGCGGGTGGCGGCAGCCTACGCCGAGGAAGCGCGGGCACTCAGCGCGCGCGGGCGCGACTGTCGCTTCATCGATGGCACGGGCACTGAAGAGCAGGTTGAAGCCCGGCTGCGTCAAGCCATCGCGCCGCTCCTGCCACCGCCGCCGCGCTGACTCAAGGCCGGAGCAGAGTCCGGCATTTCGGCTTCTGCCGATGGACTACTTGGCACGAAGCCATCCTATCGACGATAAAGTAAGGCGCATCGGAACAGGTCATCGTCTTTTTGCGATGAGTCTTTCGGCCTTGGCAGGTGTCTTTATCCTGCCCCGCTCCCACTCGCTGACTGCGCAACCCGTGCCGGAGCCCCATGCCAAAGACCTTGCTTCTGCTGCCCTGGGTCCTGTTCTTTTCTCTCCCCAACCCTGGCGCGGCCCAGGGCCTGGCCGTGCCCTCACCCAGCGGCTCCGCCAGTGCAGTGGCTCCGCTGCCGGCGCTACCTCTGCCACCTACGGTCGGTCCAGGAGGGGTCGTCGCCTCACCCGCCTCAGAAGACGAGCTGCAGCGTCAGCTGCGCAGCCGCGATGAGCTCCTGGCGCGCCACGAGAGCGAGATCCGCGAGCTACGGGCCGCGCTGCAAGCTCAGCTCGCTGCACCGCCGAGGGAGGCCGCGCCCGCCGCCGAAACCCACTGGTACCAGCGCCTGCAGATCCGCGGCTATCTGCAGTTCCGCTACAACCAGATTCCGAGCGGAGCCAGCAACGAAAACCTGATCAACGAGCAGGGCGACAAGTCCATCGGCAAGAACGGGGGCCTCTCGATTCGCCGCGCCCGGCTCATCCTGTTTGGCGACATTCATCCGCGGCTGTCGATCTACATCCAGCCGGACTTTGCCAGCGCGATCGGCGACCAGCTAAACGTCGGCATCCTGCGCGATCTGTACGCGGATGTCTTTTTCGACCAGAAGAAGGAATTTCGTCTGCGCATCGGGCAGTCCAAGATTCCCTTTGGCTTCGAAAACCTGCAGTCCAGCCAGAACCGCGTGCCCCTCGATCGCAACGATGCCCTCAACAGCGCCTGGCTCAACGAGCGCGACCTCGGGCTGTTTTTCTACTGGGCGCCGGCCGCGATTCGCGCTCGCTTCCGCCACCTGGTGGACTCCGGCCTCAAGGGCTCGGGAGACTTTGGCGTCGTCGCGCTGGGGGTGTTCAACGGGCAGGTGCTGAATCGGCCAGAGCTTAACGCCTTTCCGCATGTCGTGGCCCGCGTGACCTGGCCGTTTGCACTCGGCAGCCAGTTTCTGGAGCTGGGCGGCGGCGGCTACTACGGCAAGTACACGGTGAAGCTGGAGTCGCCCAAGGAGGGCCCGGCGATCACCTCTGCTGCAGACGACAACACGCTGGACGATGCGCGCGGCCACGTGAGCGTGGTCCTGTATCCCAAGCCCTTCGGCCTGACCGCCGAGTTCAACGTTGGGCAGGGACCTGCACTCGGCCAGGATGACCCCACCGTGGTGGACTCGCGCTTTCTTTACGGGGGCTATGTGCTTCTGATGCTGCGGCTGGAGCGGCTGCTCGGCACGCCATCTCTCATCCCCTATGCCCGCGCGACGCTGTATAGCGGCGGCAAGAAGTTCTTTGCCAACGCCCCGCACTACGAAGTCAAAGAGCTGGAGTTCGGGGCGCGCTGGCAGGTCAACCCGGCGTTTGAATTCGTCGTCGCGTATCAGATTGCCGATCGCACCTCAGACAAGTACCCGTACAAGCAAGAGAGCGGGCAGATCACGCGCCTGCACATGCAAGTCAACTACTGACGCCATGCGCCGCCGCCGCGGCCCGGCAGCAGTCGGCGCCAGCTTGAGTTCGACGCGCCGACTGCGCGATACTCTGGCGATGCGACAGCTGGCGAGCCGAGCGACTGGGACGGTGGGGCGGACGATGTTGGGGCTGGCTCTGGCGGTCCTGCCGCTCTTGCAGAGCGCCTGTCAGAGCGGGGGGGCGAAGGCGGTGCGCGCGACCAAAGCCCAGGCCAGCTGGCCTGCCGATGCGGTCTTTGCCGGCTACCCGGTGATCCACTGCACACAGGACAGCATCCCGGCCAGCTTCCTGCGTGACATGGCGGCCCGCGGCCAGAGCGAGACTGTGGCCCGCGAGTCGTACAGCACGACGCGCGAGCTGGTGTTGACCACGCTGAACCTGTTTCTCGCCACCGGCCGCTGGGCTGGTGAGCGGGCGCAGATCACCGCCACCCGCGAGTCGCCGCGGCCCGGTGCAGCAAGCGAGTGCCGCATGTTCGAGCTGGCGCTGGCCGACGAGATCACGCTGCGCCTGCCGCCCAGTGTCAGCGGCGCGCCCTACATCGCCCCGGTCGCCATGGTGGGCTACGACTACGAGCCGGCCGAGAGCAGCAAGGCGCCAGCTCACATCAGCGTCCGCATCGCGGCGCTCCTGGCCCGCGGCAGTGGCCAAGTGCTGCGCACGCTGGCCGTGGTCGCCAAGAGCCCCGTGACCGGAGGAGCCGGACCAGCCGCACCCGAGCGATCGAGCCAAGAGATCGCGCAGGACCTGACCGAACAGCTGGCGCGAAAGCTGGCGCAGGCGATCGCGGAATAGAGAACGCCCGATTCTCTATTCAAAAAGTAGCCGCGAGTAGCGCTCGACCCAGTCTTCGCCGAACAGCCGCCGCAGTGGGGCGCGGGTGCGCGGACCGTTCTGATGGAAGGCCCAGAACACCTGCTCTTGCGCCGTCTGCGAGCGGCCGGGCGGCGCCTCGCCAAGCTCGCTGAGATAGGCCCCCAGGCCCTGCGACAGCGCGGCAAAGCCCTCTTCAACCTGACGTGGCCGCAGCTTGGCATGCAGCCCGTGGGCCGAGCCCAGCTTGGCTGCCCAGGCCGGCCCCGGACCGCTGCCCAGACGGAAAAAGCTGCCGCGGGCATCCTTTAGGCCCTCGCGCGTCTGCCAGTCGCGGCCATAGACATCGGCGTTGACCGAGATGCGCCAGGGCAGCGCCATCAGATCGGCGGCGAAGATCGGCGTGTCCAGCTCGACCGTCGGCAGCAGGGTCAGTGCCAGGCCCTCTAAGACCCCGGGCACGGCGATATGCGACAGCACGATCTTGCGCAGGCGCTCGCTTCGCCAGGCCTCGCTGCGCACGCTGCCCAGACCCCACTTGGCCCGCCCCTCGCTGAGGTCCGCATCGATGGGCAGCGCCTCTAGCTGCAGCTGCTCCAGCAAGCGGGCCCGCAGCCCCGCCACCATGCCGGCCACATCGACCTCGCGACGGGCCCGCAGGTCTTCCTCCAGCGTGCGAGCCCGGTGCGTCGCCTCTCCTGCCAGCCGCTTGCCGAGCTCCACTCCTTGCCCGAGCGCCGTCTGTAGCATCAGGCGCAGGGCCTGCCCGCGATCATTGCCGCGACTATGCTCATCCATGGCGACCACGCTATCACCGATTGCGCTGGCTAGGCGCATCCTTGCCGAGCCCTTATTTCCTTGACCCAGGTTCCCCCGGCGATGCGAGACTGCGCCGCCATGCTCATCCGCTTTTCCGTGGAGAACTATCTGTGCTTCGGGCCGAAGCTGGTCCTGGATCTCAGCCAGCCGCTGACCGCCAGCGCAGGCGTTGAGCAGCCCGCCCGCATCGCTCTCATCACGGGATCGCCGGGCGCCGGCAAGTCAGCGCTCCTGCGCGCTGTCGGCCTGCTGCGCACCCTGACCTTGGCCGGTCCGCGGCCACCGCTGCCGCTCCTGCCAAACCGCTTCTATGGCGCGGGGCCGTCGCGGCTAGAGCTCGTGGTGCAGCTTCAGGCGGCCCGCTTTCGCTACGCCATCAGCTTGACGCCGACCGAGATCCTCGACGAGAGCCTGTATCTAGAGCCGCTGCCGTCGGAGACTGCGACCAGCCCGAGGATGATCTTCGAGCGCCGCAGCAGCGCCCCGGGCCGCCCGCCGGTGATCGAGCTCGGTGAGGTCGCCGGGCAGGATGCTCCACGCCTGCGTCTAGTCGCCCAGAGCACGCGGCCTGAACAGCCCCTGCTGCACGAGGGCCTGCGCCGCGGCCTGCCGCTGTTTGTGCCGCTCGGGATGTGGCTGCGCGATCGCCTGCAGCTGCTGCTGCCCGAGGCCAAGCTGGTCGGCTTGGCGGCGCGCGGGGCCCGCGACGCTGGCTTTCTCGACTTCTTGTCCGAGTATCTGGCGGTGGCGCAGCTCGGCATCCGCCGGCTGCAGGTCGAGCGGCAGCCGCTGCCGGCCGGATACTTCCAGAGCCCCGAGGAGCAGGAAGAAGTCACCGCCGAGCTCACGCGCTTTGCCGACAGCTTCGCCGAGACCCCCGAGGGCGAGCTGATTGCCCAGCCAGCCCCAGACGGCCCCTTCGTCGACATCGAGCGCGTGCGCCTGATGCAGACCGTGCTGGGCCCGCAGGGAGCCCAGGCCGAGCTTAGCGCCGACGAGCTGCCAGGAACGGCGCGGCGCCTGCTGCATCTGTCGCCGCTGTTTTACACCGCGACGACCTCGCCGACACCGCCGCCCTGCGCGCTGATCGACGACCTGCAGCAGGGCCTAACGCCGTCGCTGTTGCGGTCGCTGCTCAGCCGCTTTGCCAGCGATGCCGACCTGCCGCCCGAGCGCCAGCTGATCGGCTTTTTGCCCGCGGCAGAGCCGGGTAGCTTCGACCTGGCGGGCCAGCTGATCACGGCGCTGCGGGCTCTGGCACCGACGGTGTCAACTCAGCTCTGGGCGCTGGGGCGCAGCTCGGCGGGCAGCCAGCTGACCGTCGTCGTCTGAACCGGCTGGGCGTAAAAAAAGTAGTTCAGCAGGGCCGGCGGCACGCCATAGCGGGAAGCATAGTCCCCCGGCTCCAAACCAAACGCGCTGGCCTCCACGTCGAGCAGCCCCATATCGAGGTGCTCGATGCCGTGTGCCTCCAAGAGGTCAACGGTGCGCTGCAGCCGCTTGAGCAAGGGGGCCGTAAACACGCCCGGCATCGGGATCTCGCGCAGCCGGAAGCTCGCGGGCTCGTCCGCAGCCAGCGACTGGCGTGGCTCTAGCTCCTCGGCCGGATCCAGCTCTAGTGCCACTTCTTGTACGCAAGCGATGCGCGTCAGCAACGAAAGCGAGACCCGCAGATAGCGCTCGCGCAGCTGTTCTGCTTCCAGCCACAGCCCCGGACGCTGGCCACTTGTGACCTCGTCTCGCAGCTCCAGCAGCGATGGCTCGCGTCCCAGGCAGAGGATGTAGATAAAGTGACAGAGGTCGTCTTCGTCGCCCGGCACGATGTAGCACGGCGTCTTGAGGACCGTCGAAAGCTCAGACGCCAGGGTCAGGAGCTCAGCGGTCCCCACCCCGGCCGAAAGACCCGCGCTGCGATCCTCCGCAGCCTCGGCAGCCGGGAGCTGCGGCGCCCCCCAGAGACCAGAGGGATACAGCTCGGCGATCAGCGTTGACAGGCGATCGCGCTGACGCTCCTTGCGCGGTCCACAGCCCCCCTCCGAGGTCGAACAGCCGGTCTTGCAGTCCTTGCAGCTCACGCGCTCGGCTCGCGGCGACAGAGGCCTGCCCAGTACCCGCCCGCACTCTGGCCAGGTCCCTCGGGCCCCCCATCGAGACTTCCCCTTAGCGTGACCTCCCAGGGGCGATCTGGTCCTGACCCGGCAGGCGCGGTCCAAGTCCGCCCAGCGCTGAAGAGTGGTGAAATTTGGTCGCAGGCCATGGCCGCCTTGTTAGCGCGGTCACAGCAGCCGAAGCAACGCCAAAGCAGCGACAGCGCCACAGAGTCACGCCGATCGCCGAGCCGGAGGGTGAGCAGCCGAGTGCTCAATCCGGCCGCAAACCTCCCCCAAAACCGGGGCACCGCCGATGCCAAGCCCACATGCGGAGCGCCACTAATCTCTTGCCTATCGTGCCGAGAAGATGGTATTAGGCGACATTACATTTGGTAGGAAGCCACTCAAAGTGGGCCCTCCCGGACCCACTTTTTTTTTGGGCTAACGGTTGGACAACTAGAGAAAATTAGGCGAAAAACCGGCAGGACCGCCACACACCCCCGACATGAAGACCATGGATACCCAGACTCTCGAACAGCTCATCCGCCCGGCCGTGGAAGGCCAAGGCTATGAGTACGTCGAGCTGGCCTGGAGTCGGGGTGCTAAAGGCGGCGGGGTGCTGCGTGTCACGATCGATCGTCCAGTTGGTCAGGGCCATGTCTCGCATTCGGACTGCGTCCGCGTCTCGCGCGAGGTCTCGGCCCTGCTCGACGTGCACGATCCCATGCCGGGAGGTCGCTACCAGCTTGAGATCAGCTCACCCGGCGTCGATCGACCGCTCAAGCGCGGCGTTGATTTCCTGCGCTTTGTTGGTCAGCGCGCCAAGGTTCGCCTGCGCCCGGATGCCAGCCGCTCGGACCTGGGTGCGGCCGCCGTCCCTCCACCTGATAGCAAGGTTGGACCGCGACGCATGTTTGCCGGTGTGATTGAATCGGTAGACGGTGAGCTGGTGCAGCTGCAGGCAGATGGCGTCGGGAAAGTCGTGCTCCACACCGCCGATATGGACAAGGCCAACTTGCTCTTCGCCTTCAACGCCTGAAGGGTTTGCGAACGGAAAAGGAACAAGCGATGCAACCGAACCTCGCGATGGTGCTCGAACAGGTTGGGAAGGATAAGGGGATCGACAAAAAGGTCCTCACCCAAGCGCTTGAGCAGGCCATCCTGACCGCGGCCAAGAAGGTGTTCGGTCTCGAGCGTGAGCTGGAGGCGCAGTTCAACGAGGAGACTGGCCAAGTTGACCTTTTCCAGGTCTGCATCGTCACTGAGCAGGCCGGCATCAAGGGCCGCGATATCGCACGCGACGCCGCTGGCCGGCAGGGTCTGCGCGCCGAAGTAGGCGACGAGCTGCTATTCCAGATCTTCTATGCCGAAGGCGACACCGAGCGCGCCGCGGAGCAAGAGTCTAAGTACGGCGATCTGCTCGATCTACACGATACCGTCAAGCGCTTCGGTCGCATCGCGGCGCAGACGGCCAAGCAGGTCATTATCCAGCGCATTCGCGAGGCGGAACGTGACAACACGTTCAACGAATACCGCGACCGCAAGGGTGAACTAATCACCGGCATCGTCCGCCGCTTCGAGCGCGGCAACATCATCGTCGACCTCGGCAAGACCGAAGCCATCCTGCCGGTCCGCGAGCAGGTCCAGCGCGAGAACTATCGCGTCGGCGATCGCCTGGTCGCCTTCGTCGTCGACATCGAGAAAAACGCCCGCGGCCCGCAGATTGTCTTGTCGCGCGCCCACAAGGGCCTCCTCGAGAAGCTCTTCGAGCAAGAGGTCTCGGAGATCTACGAGAAGATCGTCCGCATCGAGTCGTCGGCGCGGGAGCCTGGCTCGCGCAGCAAGATCGCGGTCAGCTCGCGCGATCGCGATGTCGATCCGGTCGGCGCCTGCGTCGGCATCAAGGGCTCGCGCGTGCAGGCCGTGGTGCAGGAGCTACGGGGCGAGAAGATCGATATCGTTCCCTATAGCGACGATCCGGCCCGCTTCGTCTGCAACGCCATCGCACCGGCCGAGGTTTCGCGCGTGGTCATCGATGCCGAAAACCACACCATGGAGCTCATCGTCCCCGACGATAAGCTGAGCCTGGCGATCGGCAAGAAGGGCCAGAATGTGCGCCTCGCGTCACAGCTTACCGGCTGGCGCATTGACATCCATGCCGAGAGCAAGGTTCGCGAGCTTGAGCAGGTTGAGCGGCGCGTGCTGGCTGAGCTGCCAGGCTCTTCAGAGGAGCTGTCGAGCACGCTGTTTAAGCTCGGCTGGCGATCGGCGCAGGATGTCGCTGAGGCGCGCATCGACGAGCTTAAGAACGTGCCAGGCGTCGGTGGCGAAGCTGGCGCGCAGCGCATGAAAGAAGCGGCCCTGCAGTTCATTAATGAAGAGCGCCGCAAGCGCGGCGACGAACCCCTAGCGGTGCATGCGAGCCCGGTTCCCGTCGAGCCGCGTCCAGCCCGCGCAGCCCCAGCAGCAGCGCCAGTGCCCGCGGCCCCGGCCCGGCCAGCGATGCCAGCTAGGGCTGCAGCGAGTCCGCTCGCCGGCCTCGACCCCGAGCTGGCGCAGCGCCTGCAAGAGGCAGGCTATCCCTCGCTTACGGCGATGGATGAAGAGGATGAGGAGCGGTTGGCCGATGCCGCCGATCTCAGCCTCGACGAAGCACGAGAGCTGAAGCGGCAGGTCCGTCGCCTGCTGTCACAGAGCTCGCGCGGTAACCGCTAACCCCCCAGGCCTAACAGCCCCTCAGAGATAGCCCAGGCGATGCCCTCCCCAGCGATCCCCAGCCAGCTCCCGTCAGGCCACCGCGCCGCCGGTCCGCACGTGCCCCAGCGTACCTGTGTCGGCTGTCGTAGCGTGGTCCCTCAGAGCGAGCTTCTGCGGGCGGTCGTCGATGAGGCGGGGCGCCTAGGATTCGATCGGCCGCGTCGCCAGCCCGGGCGCGGCGTCTATGTTCATCAGCAGGCGAGCTGCGTACAGGCGGCGCTGCGGGGAGGGTACCAGCGCGCACTGCGTCGGAACCTTCGCCTAGGCAGCGACGTCATGCAAGAAGCGATGACGGCGCCCGCCGCCCATGGTATGCAACACGAACTCAAGCGGGACAATTCATGAATACGGAGAGCATGGGAACCGGCACGCCGGGAGGCACCCAAGCCAAGAAGGCCATCTACGAGCTGGCCAAAGATCTCGGGATGCCCAACAAGGACTTGGTCAACAAGATCCAGTCGTTGGGCATTGACGCGAAGAACCACATGTCGCGTCTGTCCGAGGAAGACGTCGAACGTGTTCGCCGCGCGCTCGCCAAGGAACGGCAAGAAAACACCGTCCAGGAACGGGTCAATGACACGGTCATCCGTCGCCGCTCCAAAGACGGCAGCATGCTGCGCCCGCAAGCGCAGAACGCGACGCCGCCGCCTCCTCCCGCTGCGCCACCTGCGCCAGCCGCGCCGACGATCGTTGTGCGTCCAGCCGCAGCAGCGCCCTCTCCGGCAGCTGCGCCTGCAGCGCCACCTCCGCGATCGGCTGTAGCGACCGGCGCAGCGACCGCGGTACGTCGCATCACAGTGACGCCGGCCGTGTCACCGCCGGCCAGCGAGGCGGCTAACAAGGCCACGGCAGAGGCAGCGCCAGCTCCGGCCGCAGTGGTTCGCCGCACGGCAGTTACTCCGGCGACCACGACCGCCGAGCCACCGGCCGCTAAGCCGGTCAGCGAAAAGATCAGCCGGCCAAGCCCAGCACCGAGCCCGGCCGCAGCCGAACCCGCCGCCAACGTCTCGCCCGAGCCATCGGCGGCACCAGCCGGCAGCCCGCGCCACGAGGCGCGCCCTGCCGCTGCGGAGTCGACCGCAGCACCGGCAGCGAAGGCCCCGCAAGGCGAAGTCAGCCCTTCGGCTAGCAAGCCAGCTAGCAAGGCCAGCAAGGCCACCGCTCCCGTCGGCGGAGCCGTGACGTCGAGTGAGCTTGCGGCACCGGAAGTCAAGCCAGCTGCCAAAGTCGATGTGCCGGCCAAGCCGGCGAGCACTGAGCCTGTCGCAGTGGCTCCGCCCGCAGTCGCCGTGAAGCCAGAGGTGCCGGCGCCGATTGCCGAGCCAACCATGGCTCCTCCGGCCACAGCGCCAGTCGCCGAGGTAGAGCCCGCCACGGCCACGGGCCCCACGGCCGCCAAGCCGCTGGCATCGGTCCCTTCGGCCGCTGCCGAGTCGCGGGTATTTGTCACCGCCCAGACTCGCCGTCAGAACGAGGGCCTTGGCCCAACGGGACGCGTGATCGATCTGGCGGCGCTGCGACCACCGGCTCCCCCCGTTGCAGCCAAGCCCAGCGCTGAGAGTCCGCGCACCTGGCGCAGCGACGACGCTGTAGGCCGCGGACCGCGCCAGGAGATCTCGGGCGAGCGCCTGCGGGCTCTCAGTCCGAAGTCAGCGCCGGCGCAGAAGCAGCAAAAGCAGAAGCCACTGCCTGGCCGCAAGCCGAAGCAGACTCAGATCACGACGGCGGCCGAGCACAAGCGCGTCGTCAAGATGGGCGAAACCATCGTGGTCGCCGAGTTCGCGCGGCAGATGGGCGCCAAGGCCACCGATGTTCTCAAGAAGATCTGGGAGCTCGGGGTCCGCAACGTCATGATCAACAGCCCCATCGACTTCGACACCGCCCAGCTAGTGGCGGCCGAATTCGAGTGGCGCGTCGAGTCGACTGCCTTCCAGGAAGAGATGGTCGTCAACGAGACCGAGGACAAGCCGGAAGATCTGCGGCCGCGGGCCCCGGTTGTGACCATCATGGGTCACGTCGACCACGGCAAGACCTCGCTGCTCGATGCCATCCGCAACGCCAACGTCGCAGCGGGCGAAGCCGGCGGTATTACGCAGCACATCGGTGCGTACAAAGTCTCGACCAAAAACGGCGATGTGGTGTTCCTCGACACGCCGGGCCACGAGGCCTTTACCGAGATGCGCGCCCGCGGCGCTCAAGTCACCGATATCGTCGTGCTGGTTGTTGCCGCTGACGACGGTGTCATGCCGCAGACGCTGGAAGCGCTCAACCATGCCCGCGACGCCAAGGTGCCGATCATTGTCGCAGTCAACAAGATCGACAAGCCCGGCGCACAGCCGGATCGCATTCGGCAGCAGCTGTCCGGCCACGGCCTGACGCCTGAAGAGTGGGGCGGCGACACGATCTATTGCGATGTCTCGGCGCGCGCCAGAACTGGCGTCGACAAGCTGCTCGAGATGCTGGCCCTGCAGTCGGAGATCCTCGAGCTCAAGGCCAATCCCAACAAGCCGGCCAAGGGCACGGTGGTTGAAGCCCGTATGGATGCCAAGCGCGGCCCGGTCTCGACGCTGCTCGTCGAGGAGGGCACGCTGCGCATCGGTGACTCGGTGGTCGTCGGCGAAGAGCTGGGCAAGGTCCGCGCCATGATGGACGACAAGGGCCGCCAGCTGCAGCAGGCTGGCCCGGCGACACCGGCCGAGGTCCTAGGCCTCTCGGGCGTGCCCAGGGCCGGCGAGGTCATGAATGTCGTCAACGACGAGCGCGCCGCCAAGGAGCTCGTCGAGCACCGTCGCAATCGCCGCATCGAGAAGGAGCGCGCCAAGGCGGGTCCGGTCTCACTGGACAAGCTGATGGACGCGATGAAGGCCGGCCTGAAGGAGCTCAAGATCATCCTCAAGGCCGACGTGCAGGGCTCCGTCGAGGCGCTGGCCAGTGCTCTGTCTAAGCTGTCGACCGACAAGGTCAAGGTCACGGTCATTCAGGCAGCGGTCGGCGGCATCACCGAGACCGACGTGAACCTAGCGAAGGCCGGCAACGCCATCATCATTGGCTTCCACGTTCGCCCGGCCGGCAAAGCTGCCGCCCTCGCTGAGCAAGAGGGTGTCGATATCAAGCTGTACGACATCATCTACGACGCGATCGACGAGGTGAAGCAGGCCATGGCTGGCTTGCTGGCCCCGGTCAAGCGCGACAAGACGCTCGGCAAGGCCGAGGTTCGCGAGATCTTCACCATCCCGAAGATTGGCACGGTCCTGGGCTGCTTCGTCTCCGACGGCTCGATCAAGCGCAGTGCGCAAGCGCGCGTGATCCGCGACTCAGTGCTGATTTACACCGGCAAGCTGGGCTCACTGCGACGCTTCAAGGACGACGTCCGCGAAGTCTTGCAGGGCTACGAGTGCGGCATGACTGTCGAGGGGTATCAGGACATCAAGGTCGGCGACATGATCGAGTGCTTCGAAGTCGAAGAGATCGCCGCCACCCTCGACTAGCCCTTCGGTAGCGCGGCGCCTTCGCGGCTGGCCGCCAGCGGGACATGCCGGGTAGCCAGCGCTTGATCTGCGTCAGCAGCTAGGCGAACAGCCGCTTGAACCAGCGCACGATGGCAAACAGCCAGGGGATGCGCTGCCACAGCGGGGAGCGACCGAGATCAGGAGCCGAGTTGCTCTTGATCCGGTACTCAAGGCGATCGAGCAGCCGCGGGGTTGGCGTGTTGCCGTGCTTGGAGGATGAGGGCGACATCAGCATCGTGCGCGCCGCGCTCGATGCTGGCTCGACGGACACCGGCTCGCTCATGGGCTTGATGGTGGGCAGCAGTGGCCGCGTCTTCAGCTCATCTTGCGAGCTCTCGACGGCGCCAGCCTTGGGCCGCGCCGCAGCCGCAGCCGGCGCACTGACCGACGGAGGCTCGGCCACCGGTGACATGACCAGCGTGGCTTTGTTGGACGAGGCCAGCTCGACCTTGTCATCGACCGCCTGCATGCTCACGGCAACTTCGCGCAGCGCTTGCTCGACGGCGCGCATGCTGGGATAGCGGCTCGCCGGACGCTTCTGCATCATCGTGAGCACGATCTTTTCCAGTGCCGCGGGGATGCCAGCCGCGTTCTCGGGGCGACGCTGTCGGGGCGGTACCGGCTGCGACTGCAGGTGCTTGTTCATCACCTCGAACGCTGTCTTGCCGCCAAACGGCAGCTCGCCGGTCAACATTTCGTACAAGATGCAGCCCAGCGAGTACTGATCCGAGCGCCAGTCCAGCTTCTCGCCGGTTGCCTGCTCTGGCGACATGTACTCCGGCGTGCCCAGCGTCATGCCGGTGCCGGTCAGCTTGTTGTCGATCGACTTCGCGATGCCAAAGTCCATGATCTTGACGAAGTTGACCTGACCCGGCGGATCGCTCTCACTCTGCTCCCGCTCTTCGCCCGCTGCGGCCGCGTCGAGATCGAGCAAGAAGATGTTGTCGGGCTTGAGATCGCGGTGAACCACGTTCTGCTTGTGCACCGCCTGCAGGCCGCTTGCGACCTGGGCCGCGATCAAGCAAGCCAGAAGTGGCTTGATCCGTCCCTGATAGATCGCTGCGCCCAGCGTCTCGCCGCGCAGAAGCTCCATCACAAAGT
Organism: uncultured Myxococcales bacterium; assembly: GCA_964628555.1. GTDB lineage: Bacteria > Myxococcota_A > Polyangia > Palsa-1104 > JAEUJZ01 > JAEUJZ01. The sequence goes on from CAZVMD010000083.1 coordinate 18,013, forward strand.
ACGGCTGCCCCGTCGGCAGGATGCCAAAGTCGCTGATCTCGACGACGTTGCGGTGACGTATCCGCGAGGCCAGCCGCGCCTCTTGCTCGAAGCGCTGACGATCCACGACATCGCGCGTTGGCCGCATGACCTTGAGCGCGAATTCCTTGTTCAGATACGTGTGCTCGGCTCGATAGACGATGCCCATCCCGCCGTCGCCCAGTCGGCTGAGGACGCGATACCGTCCATCGATCAGAGTGTTGAGCAGCGGATCGTTCTGCTCGTCGTCTATGGGAGGCTCAGTGGTCACGAGTCCGCCAGTATCCAGGAATCATTACTGTATCAAAGACCCGGCGGCGTGGGAACCTGTGCGGCGTTGTCGTCAGCAGGGACGGGCCGCCGCAACTTCTAGACGTTGACAGCCGCACCGCCCGGCGTCGAACATGGCAGGGGTACTGGCCGGTGGCCGCCTCCCACGGCGAAGCCGGCAGGACGCGAGGAGCGACGAGCGAGTGGCAGCGACAGCGGATGGTCTAGGACGTCTCGTAGCCTTCGGGCGGGCGCTGCTGCAACACTCGGCGGACGCCGGTGGTCAGCTGTCGCAGACCCAGCGTCGCGCGCTGATGCTAAGCCTGGTGTTCTTTGCCGTCGCGCTCTTCGTGCTGCCGCTGCCCAGCCTGCTCCTTGATCTCTTGCTGCTCAGCAGCCTGGCGCTCTCCGGTTCTTTACTGGTGGCCGCAGTGCGTGCTGGTGAACCGGCCAAGCTGCCGCAGCTTCCCGCCTTGATCTTCGTCTCGGTATTGCTGCGCCTGGGACTGAATATCGCGGGCCTCCGCGCCGTGCTGTCGCAGCACGAGGATGCGAGCTTCCTCATCGCCCAAGGCGGCTCACTGCTGTTCGCTGGCGATGTCCTCGTTGGTGCTCTCGTCATGGTTGGCTTTGCCACCATCGAATACCTGGTCTTGGCGCGCGGCGGCGAGCGCGTGGCCGAGGTAGCGGCGCGCTTTGTCCTGGATGCTCTGCCTGGTCGCCAAGCGGCCATCGAAGCCGATCTGCGCGGCGGTGCGCTGACCGCTGAACAAGCGCAGCAGCGACGCTCTGCGCTAGACCGCGAGGCGCAGATCTACGGCGCCCTCGACGGCGTGCTGCGCCTGCTGCGCGGGGATGTCGTGGCCTCGCTGCTCTTGCTTACGGCCGGCGTGGTCTTCGGCGTGCTGCTTGGCGTGCTGCGCCAAGGCCTCGATGTCGGCGAAGCAGTCGAGCGCTATCTGGCGCTGATCTTGAGCCAAGGCCTGCTCACCCAGCTACCGGTGCTGCTCAATGTCGCAGCGGCCGGCTTGCTGCTGACGCGCGCCGGCGAAGATACCCACGCCAAAGCGAGCAGCTTCGCGCAGCGGACCGCACGCCCCAACGCCGGCGAACCATCAGCCGGCGAAGCCACAGGCATCTGGCTGGAGCATGGCAGCGCGCTGCGCATCGAGGCTGAGCAGGTCCTTGAGCTACGCCGAGCCTTCGCCAGCCGCGTCGGCTTTACCGCTCCCCCTATCCAGCTGCGCCCAGGACCGAGCAGCGACAGCACGCCCCGCAGCGTGACCCTGTGGCTGCACGGTACGCGCAGCTGCGCGTTCTCGGCCACCAGCGAAGCCGAGGCGCAGACGCGGCTGCTGCACGCGCTCCTGGCTGCCGCCCCCGAGCTCCTGAGCCTCGACATGGTGCAGGCGCACCTGACCGAGCTGCAGGTGCAAGCGCCCGCTCTCGTGCGAGAGACCATCCCCAAGCGCATTGAGCTCGGTCGCTTGACCGCAGTGCTGCGCCTGTTCTTGCGGCAGCGAGCCTGGCCGGTCGACCTGCGGGCGGTCCTTGAGATCCTGGCCACCCTGCCCAAGCCCGAAATCGACGTGGCGATGCTGGTGGAACAGCTTCGCGCGCAGCTTGGCCGCAGCCTGCTGCGAGGCTATCTGCGACCAGATCTGGCGGATGCCGCCATGACCCCGTTCGCTGGTGGCGGTACGCTCGGCGATGGCCTGCCGGCGCTGCTGATCTCGACGGATATTGAGTCGCTGCTACGCGAGTCGGGGCGCCCCGATGCCAGTGGCCGGGTCAGCGTCGAACCCGAGCTGGCGCGGGACATCGTGCAGGGCGCGCTGTCGGCCAAGCAGATGGCCCCCGACTCGGTGCTGCTCTGCCACGCCGATGTCCGCCGACAGCTCGAAGCCCTGCTGAGCGGCACTCCTGAGGTCTTGCCGGTGTTCGCCTACAGCGAGGTGCCGGCTCAGGTGCGGGTCATCGTCATGGGGCGAGTCGAGCCAGGCGGCGAGAGCGCTACGCCAGTCGTCGATAGCTCAGCCGTCCCGTGGCAGATGCGCTCACGTTCATAAGCGCACGGGTAGCCGATGCAACCGACGCATGCGGCAGCCCTAGCGACCGCTGGCGACTAAAGAAGCGAAGGGATCGGCGCCCGGCTCAAGCTCGGCTAGCGAGGCTGCGCCGGCGACCTCGGTCAGACGCAGCGTAAAGCCAGTCATGCGATGCTCGGTCGCGACCCAGGCGCCAGTCGGCAGCGCCGTCCAGCCATCCCACGAGGACTCGATGCCCTTGATCGGGATGATCGACACCCACATCCGCCAGGCCCGCGGCCGCTGGCTGTCGTCGAGCAGCCAGAGGTAGGCATCGCCGGGAGTCAGTCCACCGCCGCCATAGGTGATGAGAAGCGAGCTCTTGCCGTCTGCCTGCGTCACCAGCTTGCGCTCGACGCCGTCGTCGAACAGCTTGGCCAGCGGATTTAGCCAGAACGAGTCATTGATCCAGTGGGCATAGGCCTTGGCGAGGAGCTTCTTCTCCTGCTCGCCGCTGACCTGCTGCGCCCCATTCTTGACGTAGGCCAAGCCGCTCTTGCTCGCGATGTTCAGAAGGACCAGCTTGTCGCCACCCCAGGCGACCCGATCGAACATGCGCTGCCGATCCCAGAGGTGACGGTTTCGCCCGCCGAAGTGCCAGCGCACGGCGAGCGTGCGGGCCCAGGCTTCCTTGTTGACCGCTGTTTCGATCGAGCGCGCCAGAGCGTCGGCGCGCGGTCCGGTCTCGCCATCGGGTCGCGGCTTGCTCAACAGCGCGCAGGCAGCAAAGCCAACCACGAACAGCAGCAACAGCAAGGTCGCGGCGCCGATCGCCAGCCGACGGAGCAGCGAACGCGCAGGTCTGAGCTCACTCATTTGCTCGCCTCTCCAGTGCCGTTCTGCCCAGGTACCTTCAGCGGCTGACCCAGCCGTCGCTTGAGCGCATCCGCGACGACCGGCGGCACCATGGTGCTGACATCGCCCCCGAACTGCGCCACTTCTTTGATCAGCGAGGAGCTGACGTAAAAGTGCTCTTCTGCGGTCATCAGAAACACCGTCTCAATGCTCGGCGCTAGGCGGTGATTCATGTGCGCCAGCTGAAACTCGAACTCAAAGTCCGCGACGGCGCGCAGACCACGCACTACGCAGTGCGCGCCGCGCTTCTGCACATAGTGGATCAGAAGACCGCTCAGCGAATCGACCTCTAAACGCCCGGCATCAGCGGCCGGCAGCGACGAGGCGACCGCATCGAGGATCTGGCTGCGACGCTCTTCCACGGAAAACAGGGGGCGCTTCCGCACGTTGTCGGCCAGCGCAATGATCACGCGATCAAACAGCCGCAGCGAGCGATGCAGGATGTCTAGGTGGCCGTTGGTGATGGGGTCGAAGGATCCGGGATAAACAGCAAGGCGAGTGGTCATGGCCCCTCCGTGGGCTGCACGCCGGGCGGTGTCAGAGACAAGAACAGAAGCACGGTATCGCCATACCTGCGGCTGTCGGTCAGCTGCAGGGAGCTCTCAGCGGCTACTGCCTGAAGCTGCTGCGCCAGCTGGTCGGCATCGCGACGGCTGCGCTCGACGATGATCTGGGCATCGCCGGACAGGATCGGCAAGCGACACAGCTGCGCGACGAGTCGCGGTAGCTCGTCGCTGTCATAGGGGGGATCAGCAAACACCCAAGAAAACGGCGCGCTGCGCGACACGCTCTGCACAAGCTGCGGCAAGAGCGCCAGCACGCGACCGCTGCTCACGCTGCCGCGTCCAGCCAAGCCCAGGCTGCGCAGGTTTTCGCTGATCTGGCGACAGGCACGAGCATCTTGCTCGACGAAGACGGCCTGCGCCGCACCACGCGACAGCGCTTCAATGCCTAGGGCCCCGCTGCCGGCGTACAGATCGAGCACGCGGGCCGACGGCGGGGGCGGCCCCAGGATGTTGAACAGCGCCTCGCGCACGCGATCGGTCGTTGGCCGAGTGCGCAGACCGGAAGGGGCGCGGAGCCGGCGTCCCCCCAGCTCTCCCGCGATGACTCGTAGCATGGAACAGAGCGCTGCTAGCCGCGCAGCGCGTCGACCAAGATGGAGGGCAGCTTGAGGAAGCTGGGCTCTTGCTCGAAGTCGACCATCTTCTCCGCAACGCGATGCGCGCGACGGTTGGTGACAAACCACGGCGGCTTGGGGAACACCGTCAGCGGCCCACGCAGGACGGCCTTCTCGATGCCTTCGATCATCGGCGTGTTGTGCACGAAGCCGATGCCGCTCTGCACATTCTTCAGCGTGCCGCTGACGTGGCCGCCCCAGGGGGGAGTCATCGCACCATAGGCAACCGCCGGCCAGTGATTGATAGCGACCACGCCGTAGCGCAGCTCATCGACCGCCGCGTCCAGCGTGCTGCGCACTTCGCTGCTCTGCTCGGTGCGCGGATGGATGATGAGGCTGCAGCTCAGCGTGCCCCACAGCGTATCGTTGCTGAACTTGGCCGCGGCCCGAATGAAGGCAGCCGGATCGCGCTCGGGCAGCGCCACTTCGCTGAGGATGCTGCAGAACGGCTCGGTGCTCCACAGCGGATCTTTGGCCTGGGCATCGAGGCCGCGGATCATCGTCCACTGCAGCTTGTTCGGTTCCTGCGGGCCGAGGCGAGTCACCTGCTCGCGCCCCTTGGTCAGGCTCTCGTAGCGATCACGCGCCCCAGGGTAATAGGCCAAGCGCAGCGGCGTGCGATCCAAGATATCGCGCACCAGCGAGACGAGCTGCTCGCGCTGCGACCAGCCCTCCGACAGCACCAGCACCTTGGCGGCGTTGCAGTTGAACGACGCGTTGTTGACCACCTGCGTCGCGACGTTCTCGGCCACGAAGCGTAGCTCACTTTCGCTGTACTCACCGGGCACGACCATGACCGGAGTCACGCAGCCGAGCTCGCTGGTGATCTGTTTTTTCAGCAGCGGGTCATCGCTGGCCATGCGCCGCTCGCGCTCGGGACCGGGCGGGCCCCACACGATCAGATCGTGCGTGCGATCCGAGCCCGTAATGTGGATATCCTCGATCAGCGGATGATACGAGAGGTACGAGCCGACGTCGGCCCCGCCGTAGCAGAACTGGAGATAGCCGCGCTCGACCAGCGGCAAGAAGGCCTGCTCGAAGAACGGTCCCAGGTACTCGTTGACCGGGTTGAGCTTGACCATGCAGACCTTGCCCTCAACGATGAGCTTGTGCAGGGCATCGGTCGGCGGGATCGAGGCGACATTGCCCGCCCCGAGGATCAGGGAAATACCGCCGTGGGCGCTCTTGTCGCTGTAGTGCGAGGCTTGGCGCTCGCGCACGGTCATCTCGGTCAGGCCCCGCTGAATGCGCAGGTGGCAGCTGAAGCCGCCAAACATCGCCTTGTCGATCGGCTCATATGGGAAGACGCGGACTTCGGTGCGGCCATCCCAGCCACTGCGGAAGGCCCCGGCCGGAAGCTGAGGCTTGCCCAGGCGGTGAATCTCCTCCAGGGCTCCGACGTACAGACGCAGGGCCCGCATCGTCACCATCGGCCCGCCCAGCCACTCCTCACTGGCGGCTGGGCTGTTGACGTCATGGCCTTTGGCCTTGCAGGCCGCCTCGACCCAGGCGCGCGACACCCGCGAAAGATGCGGCATACACGCACGCAGCAGAGCAGCGCGCTCGCTGGCGCTGAGCTTGACGAAGGCCGGAGCCTTCTCATTGAGCAGCGCCAGGGAGCGATCCAGCTGAGCCTGCGACGTAGCGGTGCGGCTCTGGGCGCTCCCACTCATTTCCATCGAAGCCGAGTTCATACAGGCACGCTATCAACGCGCAGGCGGCCCCGTCAATAACCGGCGACGAGGCCAGCGAGGCAGAGTACCCATTCGGCCGCCCGCTACCCAGCAAGTCAGTGACCCCAAAAGCAAACGGGCTGTGACAGCAAATGCCATCACAGCCCGTCTACTTTGCTCGAACACAGCGGCGGATTTAAAGGTAGCGCCGATGTGCTACGAGGCAGCCGCGGACGACTCATAAAAGGTTAAGCGAGGCGCACGCGGCGAAACTAAGCCAAGCCAGGTTGTTGCTAGCCAACTTTAGCAACCGGTGTGCCAGGCCCCTCGAACTGGCGCAATAAACTCGCTCCGTCCGCCTGGTGCCGATGGAAGCGCTTGAAAACTAGGCGTTTGCGTGGTACGCGGAGAAATCTTCCTAACATGCGTGGACCTGTGCAGACAGACTGGTCGGGCCCCCAAGGGTGACATAAATGCCAGTCCTCCCCGCACAACTCGCTACTTTTTGCATAGGCATGAGGAACCGTGCCGAACCTGCTGGTCATCAACGCGGACGGACCTGAAACCCGCGTCGCCCTGGTCGAGAACGGTCAGGTCGTAGAAATCTACATCGAGCGTCGCCGCGAGCGCGGCATCGTCGGCAACATCTATAAAGGCAAGGTGCTGCGGGTCCTACCCGGCATGCAGGCGGCCTTTGTGGATATCGGCACCGACAAAGCGGCCTTCCTCTACGTCGCGGACGTGCGCGGCTCGCCGGAAGACGTCAAGGATCTGTTCGTCGACGAGGAAGACGAAGGGCGCGAGCGGCGAGGCGGCGATCGCGAGCGGGATCGAGATCGCGATGGCGAAGAGCGCAACAGTCGCGACTCACGGATCGAAGACCTGCTGCGGCCCAACCAAGAGATCCTCTTGCAGGTGGCCAAGGCGCCGATCGGCACCAAGGGCTCGCGCGCGACCTCGTACATCTCGCTGCCCGGACGCAATCTGGTGTTCATGCCGACGGTCGATCACGTTGGCATCTCGCGTCGCATTGGCTCGGAAAAAGAGCGCAAGCGGCTGCGCGCCATCGTCGATTCGATGCGTCCTCCCGGCACCGGCTTCATTGTTCGCACCGTCGCCGAAGGCGTCCTCGAAGCCGAGCTGCGGGCCGACATGGAGTTCCTCATCAAGCTGTGGAACTCCATCCTCAAGAAGTCCGAAGGCGCTAAGGCTCCGTCGCTGATCTATAACGATCTCGACCTCCTGCTGCGCACCGTCCGCGATCTGTTCACCAGCGATATCGACAAGCTGATCATCGACAGCAAGTCGGAGTATGAGCGCTTGCTCAAGTTCACCGGCGCCTTCATGCCCGAGTACGTGACCAAGATCGATCTGTACGACAAGGGCGAGCCGATCTTCGACGCCTACGGCATCGAGATGGAGCTAGACCGCGCGCTGGAACGCAAAGTGTTCCTCAAGTCGGGTGGCTCGCTGGTCATCGATCAGGGCGAAGCTTTGACCGCTATCGATGTCAACACCGGCCGCTTCGTCGGCAAGCGCAACCTCGAAGAGACGATCACCAAGACCAACCTCGAGGCCTGCAAAGAGGTTGCGGACCAGCTCCGCCTGCGCAACATCGGCGGCATCATCATCATCGACTTCATCGACATGGATCGAG
>CAZVMD010000084.1:0-25673 GCA_964628555.1 uncultured Myxococcales bacterium
TCCTTCATTGCGTCCCGGCCGGGGACTCATAAAATCTCCAGGCATCTGTCAGAATGAACTCGGGGCCAGGGTCTAGCCAGCCGATAAATCTCTCTCCCTTTTGCAGCGGAATGCATTTCTTTGCATCGCATACGCTCAGCCCTTGATACCAAGCTCGCTGATCGTCATTAAATTGAATGCTGTATCCGGCAGCAACATGGCAATTTGATTCATTTGTCCTTAATTCTGAAACTAGCGCAAGGCTTTCTGGACTTCGCAGCTTTCCACTTTTTTCTTTGAGCAGGCAAAAACCCACCTCGTCCCTGGAGTACAGTTCTTCCTTTTTCATATAAACAAATGAAAACTGTGTATTACCGAATGGTGTTGGCTGTGTGGGGCTTAGTTGTTGTCTTTTTTCTCGTTTGCGCACAGGTCGCTCCGCCTGGGTGCGAAGCCAGCTGCCAACGACTTTGTAGTTATTTCTCGTCTCACCAGCTACCCGTTCAGTTTTCCAATTTAGGACCCAGACGATATCCGGCGAAGTGAACATATTGGCGCCGTCGGGCATCGTTATGCCATAGTCCATGCACTCTCTTTTGGCCGGCCCGGCCTTCCTTATTTGGAAGGCCGGCCACTCAGCGACAACCTGAGGTCTAGGCTGGGGTTCGCGAAGATCTAGCACCCAGAGCCTGTGGTCGCGCGGGAAAAAAAGGACCTCGGTGCCCGCGTCATAAATCGCGCTACAGATGGGCCCCGGAACGAGTGTCTTATTGAGCTTTCCATTTAGGGACTTTGCTAGAATACCACGATCGCTTTCCACCAAGTAAATCGGGGATGATTCCGCTTGTCTCACCTTAGAAATATAGGGAATCTCCTCAGTGGCCATTGTGAATTTATGCTGGAATGCGAAGGTCGCAACCACCGCTGCGATACGCACCTTATTGGTATACATAACCCCTCGCATATCGTTTAATATCGATTGACTCAATCGAGCATCGCGCGAACGAAAGAGAATATTATCATAGATAGAAGGTTCCCCCTCCTCTATCTGTCGCCGAGCAGCGCCAGTCTTTTGCCATCGCCACAGCCGGCGCTTGTGCTTCAAGATGCACGGCCATGCGCATTGAGCAGCTGTGGACTGGCAACGACTTTCGCAACTTTCACTACCTCATCGCCTGCTCGCAGACCGGCGAGGCGCTGGTCATCGATCCGCTGGATCACGAGCTGTGCCTGCGGCGCGCCCAGCAGCTGGGCGTTCAGATCACGCAGATCGTCAACACCCACGAGCACATCGATCACACCGGCGGCAACGAGCCGCTGCGCGCCGCGACGGGGGCCAAGCTCCTGGCCCATGATGCGGCGGGGGGCGCGATCGCCGGCATCGACCGCGGGCTGCGGGCCGGCGACCTGATTCGGGTCGGCAAGACCGTCGAGCTGCGGGTGCTCGATACCCCCGGCCACACGATGAGCCACGTCTGCCTGTTTGCCGCCGGCGAGGGCGACACGCACCCAGCGGCGCTGTTCTGCGGCGACACGCTGTTTAACGCCGGGGCCGGCAACTGTCACCACGGCGGCGATCCGCGCGCCCTGTACCGCACCTTCGTCGATCAGCTGTGCCAGCTTCCCGACGAGACGCGGGTCTACCCCGGCCATGACTACATCGCCCGCAACCTCGGCTTCACGCTTGATCGCGAGCCCGACAACCAGGCGGCGCAGGCCCTGCTGCCGCGGGTAAAAGACCAGGACATGGCGCGCCCGCTGGTCACCACCTTGGGCCTAGAGAAGCAGATCAACGTCTTTTTCCGCCTGGAGAGTCCGACCGTGCAGGCCGGCTTGCGGCGCTCGTTCGCGGCGCTGGCCGATGACACCGCAGCGGCGCTCAGCAGCGAGACGGTGTTCATCAAGCTGCGCGAGCTGCGCAATCGCTGGTAGCTGCGCCCGCCCGCTACGCTGGCCGCCGGCGACGCCCGCTCCAACCTCGCTGCACCGATGAAGACCGTGTGATGAACGCCTCTGTTGCCGCTCTGCTCGTTTTCCTGCTTGCGCTGCTCAAGCTGGGGCTGTGCCTGCTGCTGCTCGCGGCCTCGCTGCACCTGCTGCGCCTTGGCCTGTGGAGCCTGCGCCAGCCCGCCCCGGCCCGCCTGCCGACCGACGCCGAGCCGCTGCCGCTTTCGACCGGGGAGCTGCCGCTGGTGACCGTCCAGCTGCCGATGTACAACGAGCGCAGCGTCGCCGCCCGCGCCATCGCTGCCGCCTGCCGCCTGGACTGGCCGCGCCTGCGGATCCAGGTGCTGGACGACTCGACCGACGACACGCGGCAGCTGATCGATGCGCTCGTCGCGGCGCAGCAGGGGCGCGGCGCCGACATCCGCGTGCTGCGTCGCCCCGATCGCCGGGGCTTTAAGGCCGGCAACCTGGCGCATGGACTTGCGCAGCTCGACCCGGACTGCGCCTATGTCGCCATCTTCGATGCCGACTTCGTGCCGCCGCCCGACTTCCTGCGCCGGCTGCTGCCGATCCTGCAGCGCGATCCGCAGCTTGGCTTTGTGCAGAGCCGCTGGGGCTATCTCAATGAAGGACAGAACCTGCTCACCCGCCTGCAGGCCCTGATCCTCGACGGCCTGATGCTGGTCGAGCAGGCCTATCTGTCGGCCCATCGCCTGCCCCTGCCGTGGAACGGCACCAGCGGCATCTTTCGGACCCAGGCCCTGCGCGCCGCCGGCGGCTGGCTGGGCGAAGCCGGCAGCACCTCGGTCCTGACCGAAGATCTGGATGTCGCGGTGCGCGCGCTGCTGGCGGGCTATCGCGGTCGCCACGTCGCAGCCCTGGCCGTGCCCAGCGAGCTTCCCGCTGCCATGGCCAGCTTCCGCGTCCAGCAGCAGCGCTGGGTCGGCGGTGGCGCGCAGGTGCTGCGTAGCCTGTTTCACAAGCTGCGCCAGACCGGGCCGCGCGGTCGCAGCCTGCTTACCCTGCTGGCCCATCTGGCTCGCCATGCCCGTCAGCCCTATCTGGCGCTGGCCCTGCTGTGGCTGCCGCTGCTGCTCTTTGCACCGCTCGGATCGGACCTGCACTCCGTCGGAGCCAGCCCGGGCACAGGTGCCGACGGCGGCTGGGCCAGACACCTCTTTTCGCTATCGGGGGCGCTGCTCCACCTGGCCAGCCTGCGCGCTGGCCTGCTCTTGTTCCTGCTCGCGATGGCCGTCTACTACGGCGCCGCCCGTCGGCAGGCTGGGCGCTCGCCGCTCGCCGCTGCGCTCTTGGCCCCGCTGCTGTTGCCGCTGTCGATGGGCCTGTGCCTGGCGCTGAGCGCCGCGCTGCTGCGCGCGCTGTTCGAGCGACCCGAGGAATCGGTATTTATCCGCACCCCGAAGGCGGGCCCCGGGGATTCTGCTGATCTACAGCAAGTACCGACGGAAACGAGCGCAAAGAGAGCCCGCGCGATGGCTCGCCTGCCGCTGCTTGAGTCGGCCATCGGAGTGATCTACGTAGGTCTTGCGGCCTGGGCCTGTGGTCGCGGTCAGCCGGCCAGTGGGCTGTCGCTGCTGGCTGGGGTTGCGCTGGGCCTGCTGTGGGTGGGGCTCGGTAGCCTGCGTCGCCCGGCTGGATAGCGACGCGGGGCTAGGAGCGTGGACAGAGCAGGATGCCGGGCTGAAACACCGGCCCGACGATCAGGTGGCGACCAAAGGCGACCGCGACGCTTGATGCCGACATCGCCTTGCCGTCATCCAACAGCCGCGTCCCTAGCTCGCTGATCTTTCCCTCGGGCGTGACGACAAAGCGCAGCACCTGCGAGGCCGACGGCACCTGGGCATCGCGGGCGTGCTGCAAAAACTGTAGCGCCACCGGGTGAGCCGCCACCCAGTAGGCCCCGCTCTCGTCCTGGGCAAAGTTGTCGACCGCCGTGCCGACCGCGAGCGCGCTCAGCTTGTCGAGGCTGCCGTCGGGCCGACGGCCAAAGACGGTGATGCGCTCACCCAGGGTCTCGGCGACTAGGAGCAGGCGGCCGCCGCGATCGGCGGTGATGCCGTTGCTGTAGCGCAGCCCGCTGGCCACAATGCGCCCCTGCGTCCCATCAAAGTAGGCCACCGAGGCGCGCGACAAGAACAGGAAGTCTTCCAGCAAGAAGGCGAGCGGCGGCCGCCCCCCGTGATCGTTCGAGGCATAGAACGACTCGGGCCCCACCGGCGCCACGTCGTTGAGGCTGATGAAGCTCGGCGAGGTCACGCTGCGCAGGTGGCGAAGCTGCCGCAGGCTGGGATCTTGGGCCTGCGGCTCGATGGCGAAGATCTCGACCGACTCGACGGTGTCGCCGTGCTGAACGGTGAACAGGCGCAGCCCCGCGGCATCGCGCCACAGCCCCATGCCGTGCGGACGAAAGTCGGTCGGCAGGCCAACCACCGGCACTGGCTGCGGCGCCGCATCGCGGTCGGGCTGATAGCGAAACACCTGGCCCTGCCGCGGCCGATGATTCGGGATCAGGCGACGGTTGGCGCCGACGATCCACAGCGTGGCCTCGGCGGCGTCGTACTCCATGTCCTCGGCGCCAAGCAGGCCGGGGGCTTCGACTAGGCGACAGCCCTGCGTGCCCTGTGGGTGGATGCGCACAAACGGCCGCAGCGCGGTGATCGCCACGCCACCGTAGACCAGCAGCCCCAGCACCAAGGCAGCCGCGATTCCTTTTTTGATGTTCATCTCTTACGCCCTCATAGGTTGGCCCGGACAGCGACGGAGGCCCCAGGCTTTCGCTCAGCCGCTGAGCATACACGGGCGGCGGCGACCGATGTCCGAGGATACTCATGGAGCGCTGGGGTTGTTTCGTGGTAGTTCATTCGAGCGAGTGTCGAGTCAACCGCATCGCGAACCTATCGCAAATCCCTCTCTAACCCATCTGTGATCGTGGGGAGTGTCATGGCGGAGCGCCTGGTTGTTCTGGTCGAAAATGATCCTGTCCTGAGCGAGCGACTGCGCGCCGTGCTGAGCGCTCATGCCTTCAAGGTCGAGCTGATCGCCGACGGCAATGAGCTCATCAGCAACCAGTCGCTGCGTCCGGTCCTGATCATCCTGTGCATCGATCCCAAGCGGCTGGGCTGGGCGATCTGCAACAAGGTCAAGCGCACCAACCAGTACAAAGACACGCCGATGATCGTCACCTCGCAGGAGGCGACGGACAAAGACTTCGAAGATCACAAGAAGCTGCGCACGCGGGCCGAAGAGTATCTGCACAAGCCGTACAGCATCGAGGTGCTGCTGAGCAAAGTCGATCGCATCGTCGGCCTGCGGGCCGCGGCTTCCGATGACGCGGTGTCGCTCGACGACGCGGCGCTAGAGGAGCTGTCGATCGACGAAGCGGTCATCGAGGAAGAGATCTCGACCGGCAGCCTGGTGCTGCCCAAGGCCCGCGGCAGCGTCGATCGCGAGATCGATGCCGAGACCGAGTCGGCCTTCGCCGCCATCGCGCCGTCCAGCGTCTCGCCCGCGCCCTCGCACAAGACGCCGGTCACTCCGTCAGCCGTGGCTGCCACGGCGCCCATCGAGCCGCGCGCATCGACCCCAGAGCGGGGCGAGCGGGCGGGTCGTGGCGATCCCAGCGGCCTGCATCGCGGTCCGCTGCTCGATGCCACCGCGCCCCTGAATCGTCGCATCGACCTGGATGTGCCGCCGGGGGCGCGCAAGACGGCGGCGAGCGGGGATCCGACGCCCGCCCCGGGCACCCTGCGCCGCACGACGCCGGGCAGCGATCCTTCGGCCACACTGGTCGTGCAGCGCGCCGCGGCAGCGGATCTCAGCGAGTCGGCGCGCGCCACCCTGCCGCTGGCCAGCGAGGCCGGTCGCGCGGCGGCGGACCAAGCCCTGCAAGAGGCGGTGGCGCGAGCCGAAAAAGCCGAAGCCCAGGTCAGCTACTGGCACGATCAGCGCGACCTCCTGGCCAGCGAGCGTGATCGCCTGCAGAGCGAGCGTGAGCGGCTGCAGAGCGAGCGCGAGCGCAGCCTGCAGCAGCTAGAGCAAGCCAACGCTGAGCTGCGCCGCACGCTGGGCGAGCGCGATCAGCTGGTGGCCGAGCGCAACCAGATCCTGCTCGAACGCAACCAGGCCGCCGCCGAGCGTGATGCCCTGCGCAGCATCGAGAGCCGCGAGCCCTCGCCCGAGCTCTTGGCCACCCAGGCCCGCCTCAGCAGCGAGCGCGACCTGCTGCAGAGCGAGCGCGATCGACTGCAGGCCGAAGCCCGCGAGAGCCGCGATCGGCTCGATCGCCTAGTCGCCGAGCGCGACGACTTGATCGCGGGCCATGATCGCTTGGCCGCTGAGTTTGCCGCCCTGCGCAGCCAGAACGGCGAGCTGCAGCAGGCGCTGCAGCGGGCGAGTGCGCAGAGCAGTGCCGGCGCCAGTGCCCAGGCTGAGCAGGCTCGCGCCGAGCAGGCCCGGGCCGACGCGGCCCTGAGCGAGCTGGCCGAGCTGCGGCGCGAGCGCGATCGGCTGAGCGACGATGTCGAGCGCCTGCGCAGCGCCGCCGGTCAGTGGAACGTCGAGCGCAGCAAGCTGCAGAGCGAGATCGATGAAGCCAAGATCGCCGCCGCAGCAGCCGCCGCCCGGGCCGGTGGTACTCCGTCGAGCGGTGGCCTGTCGCAGAGCCGCGAGCTGATCACACTCAAAGAGATCATCAACAAGAAGGACAAAGAGATCCTCGATCTGCGCGACTCGCTCGATGCCAAGGATCGCCAGATCCTCGATGCGCGCGACAAGGCCCGCGAGCAAGAGCGACAGCGCCGTGAGCTCGACGAGAAGCTGCTCAACACCGAGCGCGAGAGCCTGGGCTTCCAAGAGAAGATCGAGGCGCTGACGCAGGACAAGGACGTCTGGCACGAGCGCGAAAAGGGCCTCAAGGGTCGGCTAGAGGATGCGCAGCGCAAGCTGTCGCGCCTCGATGAAGACCTGCAGAGCACGCGCAAGCGGCTGGAGACCGAAGCGGCGCGGGGCGAAGCCGCCCTGGCCGAAGAGCGCCGTCGGGCTGAGGCCACGCTAAGCGAAGTCCGGCGCCAGCTCGAAGCAGCGCTCGCCGAGACTAAGCAGGCTGCCGCGAGCGCCCTAGAGAGCGAGCAGAAGCGCGCCGATGCGGCGATGCAGCAGATGGTGCTAGAGCGGGCCCAGCGCGAGGCCGCGCTGCAGACCCGGCACGAGCAGGAGCTGAGCCAGCGGCAGGCCGCCTTCGACGAGGCCAAGCGCGAAAGTGAGCAGCGCCAGGCGCAGGCCTGGGCCCAGTTCGAGGCGCAGTACCAGGCCCGCTTCGAGGAGCGAGTGCGTCGCCACGAGGGCGAGCTCGCCGCCCTGTCGCAGAGCCACGAAGCAGCGCTGCAGGAGCTGCGCACGCAGCTTGCCCAGACGCAGGCGAGTGCAGCGGCTCAGCTTGAGGGGCTGCGGACGCAGGCCGGAAGTGACATCGCCGCGCTGCAAGCGGCGCTGCGGCAAGCGCAGCAGGCGACCGAAGATCAGCGGCAGCAGCTGACCAGCCACTACGAGGGCGTGATCCTGCAGGAGCGCCGCGACGCCGAGGCCCGCTACCGCGCGGTGGTCGATGAGCGCGACAGCCTGCAGCGCGAGCGAGCCAATCTAAGCGAGCGCGGCGCAGCCCTGGAGCTGCGCCTGGGCGAGCTCTTGCAGCGGCAGCAGAGCCTGGAGAGCGAGCACGCGGGACTGCGCGGCCGCCACAGCGAGCTGGAGACAAGCGCGGCCGGACTGCGTACCAGCCTGGCCGAGAGCCAGGCTCAGGTGGCAGCGCTGTCGGCCGAGCTGCAGACGGTGCAGGAGCAGGTGCAGGCCGCCTATCAGCGCCTGCTGGCCGACGACGATCAGCGCAAGCGCACCCGCCGCGCCCTGACCATTGCCCTCGGCATCCTCGACGAGGGAGGCAGCGAGCCGGCCGTGGCCGAGGCGGACTCGGCGCGCACGCCGCAGGAGAGCTAGCAGCGGTCGATGCTCACGCGCCGCAAGCTCGCCGCGCTGCACGACAAGTACGAGCTGCTCTTGGCTCTGCATGAGCAGAAGCCAGAGCGCAGCGCGGCCCGTCGCCAGTCGATGCTGGCCATCGCCGCCCGCTTTCCCGGCGCCCTGCGCGAGTGGCAGGCCCTGCCGGCCGCGGCCCTGGCCGAGCGCCGCGATCAGCTTTCGCACTGGCTAGCGGCCAAAAGCCTGCCGCCGCAGCTTCCCGCCTGGGTGGCCTACAGCTGGGATCTGCACGTCTGGCTGCGGCTAGTCCTGATGCTGCGCCAGCGCCCTCGGAGCCTTCCTGATACCGACAGCTTGACCGCCGCCCGCGCGCTGTGCGACGAGCTTGACGAGTCCTCGCTGCATCCCGACCTAACCCCTGCGCTCATCGCCCAGGTAGATCATCCAGGCGGTGGTCAGCTGGCTCAGGTGGCCTACGCACAGGTCGCCGCGCAGCACCGCGTCGCCATCGCAGAGATCAAAGCGGCGCTGTTTCGAAGCGACGGCGCGGGCGGCGGCGAGCCGAGCTGAACGCTCCCCTCATCGGCTGGCCGGGCCGAGCGGCGGAGTGCTCAGCGATTCGCGATTTAGCGAGCCTGCGTGCTCGCACCCGCGTCGGTTTTCCACGGCAGCATCCAGTCGTAGACCACCATGGAGTGACGCGGATTTTCAGGCTTGCACACGACCTGATCTAACACCTTGCCAAACAACCAAGTCGGCCGGTTCAAATGAGCGGCTTTCTCGTACTCCTGACCGCCCACGGAATAGACAATTACGCTCCAGCCTGTGCCGACTCGTTCTCGCTCTGAATAAGCGACCAGGGTTCCCTTCTTCATCAGCACGAACGCCCGACCGACGAATGAGAGCATGAAGAGTCCAGCCAGTACGCACACCAGCCGGAAGGCCTGCACCAGCAGGCTCTCGCTGGGAGCGTGCACCGCTCCGCTCAGACGAAACCAGTCCCAGATGCCGTTCGAAAGGCAGAAGGCCCCGGTCAGCAGCAGCAGCGCCACGCGTAGCTGGGGACGACCTAGACGTTTGCCGTTCTTCTCTGCGATCACCTTGTTTCCTCGCTGCAGATTGCTCTGGTGGTAGTTCGTAGCCACTGTTCGTCGCATGCGTCCAGCGGTTCCGGCCACGCTAGGCTCGGCCCACGTGCAGAACAGCAAAACAGGTCCTGCTGCCAGCCAGCGAGCCCAAAGCCATACAGCCGCGGGGGCACCGCAGGCAACGCCCGCACATCCCGAATCCGGTTGCCCAGAATCGTAATTAAGTAGTCTTTGTGGCCGGCAGCCGGCCCCGCATCCACGCCGTGAATCCACACCGGATTCATGTCTACCAGTCGCAGCCCTAATGCAGGTACGACTCGCTTACGCCAGCCCGACTTCCATTTAATGTTGTCTCCCATGCCATAGCAGTGCCATGCATTGTCTTCTCCCCACATAAACTCGATCTCTGCGGGATGCGTAGTTCGGCACTCTGCGCAGTCGACCTGTGTTTGTAAAAGAACGGCCATCCGTCCGGGGCTCCAATCTCGTCCAATCTCGTCCAACCAGGCTGCGACGGAGACTAGCCGGCTGTGTCCGCGGCGGCTGACGGGCTTGCAGCCCGCTGAGCGCTGGCCAGGGCGCGGACGACGACGCTGGCGCAGGTCAGGCCGAAGCTGCCGGTGACGAAGCTGGCGGTGCCGTAGATGAGGCGGCGCTCCTCGCAGGAGTGGTGATCGTTCTTGCCGCCGGGGCAGACGCAGTGAAAGCCCTCGCCGTCGTCGTAGTGCAGCTCTTCGGGATGCTGCGGGTGTTCGAGCGAAAAGACGGCCGGGATGCCGAACGGTCCCTCGCTGGGGAAGTCGTACTTGCGGCGCAGGATGTGACGGACTTCCTGCGCCAGGGGATCGATGCGCGTCTCGGCCAGGTCGGCGACGCGCAAGAGCGTGGGGTCGAGGCGGCCGGAGGCGCCGGTGGCGCTGACGATGGGCAGGCGCAGCCGACGCGCGGTGGCCAAGAGGTGGCACTTGGCGGTGATGTTGTCGATGGCATCAACGATAAAGTCGGGCGACAGCGACAAGATGCTGGCCGCGGTATCGGCGTCGTAGAAGCGGCAGAGCGGATCGATCTGGGCCTGGGGATTGATCAGCCGCAGCCGCTCGGCCAGCACCTGCGCCTTGTACTTGCCGATGGTGCCGCGCATGGCCTGGAGCTGGCGGTTGCTGTTGGTGACGCAGACGCGGTCGAAGTCGACCAGGGTCAGGCGACCGATGCCGCTGCGCCCCAGCGACTCGGCGGCGAAGCTGCCGACCCCACCGAGCCCGACGACAAGGACGTGGGCCGAGAACAGCCGCTCCATGGCGGCATCGCCGAACATCCGGCCCATGCGATCGAAGCGCCGGTGCAGCCGATAGGCGTTCTCGCCATCGCCGCTGTCAGCGGGCGGGCTTGGGGCGGATGCGGCACGGGTCGAGTCGGCGGGGCCGGCGGACGGTTCGCAGGGGCGGGCGAGCGTGGTCATCATCAGATCCTGGGACAGGGCATGGCGGAGGGCGACTACAAGCGGGCGGCGGTGGCGACGGGCGGCAGGCGAAACAAGCGATAAGCGTTATCGTGCGTGATCTGGGCCAGCGTCGCTGCATCCTGCCCGCGGAGCGCCGCCAGACTAGCGCAGATGGCCGGCAGGAACGCGGGCTCATTTTGCGCTGGGTGATGACTTTGGGGAGTCTGATCGGGAGCATCGGTCTCGACGAGTAGCCGCTCGGCAGGGACACAGCGGGCCGCCGCCTGCAGCCGCCGCGCCTCGGGCCGAGTGACGGCTCCCGAGAACGACAGGCACAGTCCGAGCGCCAGATACTCCGGCACCAGCTCGGCCGAGCCGCTGTAGCTATGCACGACGCCGCCGCAGCGCGGCACACCGTCCGCGCGCAGCACGCGCAGCGCCTCGCCATGGCTGCGCAGGATGTGCAGCACCAGCGGTAGCTCGGCCTGACGAGCGAGTGCGAGCTGGGCGCGAAACACCTGCTCCTGCCGCGGCAGCATAGCCCGCCGGGCCGGCGTCAAGGCATCGAGGCCCAGCTCACCCACGGCCTGCGGTGGCGGCAGCTGGGGATGACGACCGCTGAGCGCCAGCGCCAGCTCAGCGAGCTGGGCAGCAAGCTCGGTGTCGTCGAGATCCTCGACTACTTGCGGATGGATGCCATAAGAGCGAGCCAGGACGAAGCCCGGCGGAGCGAGCGCGGCCAGCTCTCCCTGTGCCTGCCAGTCCGGCCGATCGACGCCGGCCAGCAGCACCCCGCTCAGCCCCGCGGCCTGCGCCCGCGCCAGCGCGGTGGCACGAACGGCGGCCATGCGCGCGTCGTGCAAGTGACAGTGCGAGTCAAACACCTTCGTCGTCAAACACGGCTTCGACCGCCGCCCGCTCGGCCTTGCGTCGGCGATACAGTGCCACCGCTGCGGCAACGACCAGCAGCGACAGCCCATCGATGGCGACCAGGCCCGGCACCGGGTTGTGCCACTTGTCCAGGTTGGTGGTGCGGCTGTAGTAGGGCGGACCGCTGCCGTAGGCCTCGGTGAGCGCGTCGTAGTTGAGCCAAGCGACGAAGCCCAGGAGGGCCAGCGCGCTCAGTAAGCCAGTGGTGCGAAACAGCGTCATTGCAGGTGCCTCTCGCGATCACCGCCGGCTCCGTCGGAGAGTACCGGTGACGGGGCGACCGCCGTGGCCCGCCATTTTGGACCGTCGCCTCCCCGAGGGTCAAGGTCAGCCGTGCCGCCCGCACCCGGATCGCCTGATACCGCTCTGCCAGCCCGGCCGAACGACGAGACCTTGGAGCCAAGCCGCGCGACGGGGCTTAGCGGCCGGACGACACCGTCGTAGCACCGGCACGCAGGTCGGCTAGCGGCAGCAGAAAATAAAACGTACTGCCGTGGTCTAGCTCGCTGCACACGCCGATCTGCCCGCCGTGCGCTTCGACGATCTCTTTGGCGATCGAGAGCCCCAGGCCAGCGCCCCCAGCCACGCTGCCGGGCACGCGAAAGAAGCGCAGAAAGATCTGGCGCTGATACTCGACCGCGATGCCGACGCCCGTGTCGATGACTTCAAAGCGCGCCAGCTTGCCGGCTGCCGGCACCCGCAGACAGACGCGACCGCCCGGCGGGGTATGGCGCAGGGCGTTGCTGACCAGGTTGTTAAAGACCAGCGCCAGGCGCTCGGGATCGACCCAGATCTTGCGCGGCGAAAGCGGCGAGATCTCGGCGACAAGCTCGATGTTCTTCTGCTGCGCCAGCCCCTGGCACTCGGCCACGGCGCTGCCGACCAGGTTGTCTACCGACACCCAGAGCCGGCGTAGCTGCACGCGGCCGGAGGCAATGCGGGCCAGGTTCAGCAGATCCTCGACGATGCCTTGCAAGCGCTCGCAGTCCTCCCGCGCGGTGTGCAGCAGCGCGATCTGCGGATCACTCACCGGGCCGGCGACGCCTTCGAGGCACAGGTGTACCGCCATGCGCAGCGAGGTTAGCGGCGTGCGCAGCTCGTGCGCCACCGTGGCCACCAGGTCGTCCTTCAGCTCGTCGAAGCGGCGCAGCCAGGTGATGTCTTGCAGGATGATCGTCGCGCCTTCGATCGCCCCAGCCACACCACAGACCGGCGTCGCCCGCGGTAGAAAAGAGCGCTGCTCGTCGCCGCGTCCAACGCTGATCGCTTCACTAAAGTCCTTGGGTGCATAGGCGCCGTGCCCGGCCAGAATATGCGCGCGCAGACGGGTCAGCGCCTCGCGCGGGGCGGAATCGAGGGCCTGCAGCAGGTCGCCATTTGACGACTCTGGCGCGGGCGGCAGCAGCGCCCCGGCCGCCCGGTTGAGCTTCACGAGCACGCCCGCTGCATCGAAGATCAGGACCGGATCTGGGATGCTGTCGATGGCCGACTGCGCCGCCTGCTGCGCCGCCAAGAGCTGACCCAGCGAGCTCTGTCGATAGCGCTTAAGCTGCTCGGCCATGCCGTTAAAGTCAGCGGCTAGCTGGGCGATCTCATCGTCCCCCTTTGCCGCGGCGCGGGCGTCGAGCTGGCCAGCCCCCCAGCGAGCCGCCGCAGCGCGCAGCGCAACCAGCGGCTGCAGCAGGCGCGCGGTGAGCAGCAAGCTGGCGGCAATGCCCAGGATCAGCGCCGATAAGGCGGCTAGCGCGGCAAGCTGCGACACGCGCTGGGCCGTGTGGCGGGCCTGGTCGCTCTTGCGCACCATCGCCTCCTGATTCAGCGCCACGATGGCGTCGGCAGCGCGCTGGGCCGCTAAGAAGGCCGGCTCGATCTGCGTCGCGTACAGCTGGCCGGCACGCTCCTCATTCGGCGGCGCCAGCCACAGATCGATGCGCGCGAGGTACGCCCGCCAGTGCTGTTGCAGCCGCGTCGTGGCCTCGTGCTCGCCCGGCTCGGTGAGGTTGCTGGCTTGCACCGCGAGCGCGGACTCGAAGCGCTGGCGACTCTCGCTGAGCTGCTGTAGACCCCGCTCACGCTGAGTGGACAGCACGAGCCGCGCGCCGGCCTCGCTGCCCAGCAGCGCGTCTTGCATGCGCTGTGCGGCCAGCACGCTGCGATAGTTTTCGCGCAGGATGTTCTGCGCGGCTCCACCCACCGCAGACACGCTCCAGCGCTGCAGGAACACAAGAGCGATCAGCGCCACCAACATCGGCACCTGAGCCAAAAGAAGCTTCGCGCGCAGCGTCATTGCCAGCCTTTGTTCTGAGTGCGTCGCACCCGCGGGGGCTTTCGCCCAGAGCCGAGGTGTGTAGATCGAGCTAGCTCGGCCTTCAACTAGTCGGCGGTGCCGACCGGCGTGTCTTGCAGCTTGCAAGAGCGGCCGGGCGCGCGGCTTGCAATGTGCAAGCTGCAGCGCTGATCAGCCCGACCGCAGCGACGACGAGCTAGGTGGCCTGCGGCTTGCTGTGCTTGCGTCGCGCGCCCCTCTGCTGGCGGCGGCCTACGCGCGATGGCGCGACCTGGCGATCCGGGTGCGGCTGGCAAGACTCAACCCGCGGGAGAACGAATGAAGATGCGATGCCTGATGACGGTGTTCCTGGTCGCTGCGCTGGCGCCGCGCCTGGCTCTAGCACAGACACTTCCCACCGCCGCAGACGCCGGAGCGAGCCGGACCGACCCAGCCGCGACCGCCGAACCACAAGCGGCAGAGCCCTTTGCCTGGGGCGACTCTACCTGGCACAACGGTGGCAGTCGTCAGACCACGCGGCTCCTCGACAGCACGTACTTTACGCCCCAGCTCGATGTCGATCTGAACTTCACGTACTCGTTCAACCAGCCGATCGACAACACCCTGGTCGGCTCGACGGCGACGGCCCGGCATAACGAGCTGCAGCTAGCCTTTCTTGGCTTCGGCGGCGATGCCCACATCGGCCGAGTGCGGGCCCGCCTGTTCACCCAGTTCGGGACGCGCTCGTCGGCCGTGCCGCGCAATGATCTGACGGTAAACCGCGGCCAGTTCGATCTGCTGAGCGTGTATCGCTACCTCAGCGAGGCCTACGTCGGCTATCACTGGAACACGCTGTACGGCATCAACCTCGACGTCGGGCTGTTCTTTTCCTACGTCGGGCTGTTTTCGTACACGCAGTTTGAAAACTGGGGCTATCAGGCCTCGTTTACCTCGGACAACACGCCGTGGTTTTTCAATGGCGCGCGGCTGCAGATCTTCCCAACCGACCGCCTAAAGCTTGAGCTGTGGCTGATCAACGGCTGGCAGACCTACGGCAAGTTCAATCAGCTACCCGGCGTCGGCTACCAGATCCACTACGCCCCGCGCGAGTGGATCAAGCTGGTGTGGAATGGCTACGTCGGCACCGACACCCAGAACAACGCCGGCCGGGTGCGCTTCCACAGCGATAACAGCCTGCTGCTGCGCTACTTCAACCGGCCGGCGGCTCGCGGGCTCAGCCGCGCGGCGTTTAGCGTGACCTTTGACCTGGGCTTTGAAGAGGGCGGCGGCGTCACAGCGTTCCGCGGCAAGCACGATCCCGGCGGCTGTCGCAGCGACGATCCCTGCGAGCAGAGCTTCCTGTCGGCGATGGCCTACCACATGCTGTGGTTCTGGAAGAACCGCCTAAGCTTTCTGCTCGGCGGCGGCTTCCTGCACAACCCCGGGCGCTATCTGGTGCTGGTTCCCACGGGCCTGGCGGCCGCGAGCTTCGATACGCGCAGCGGCACCGAGTTCTTTGGCTGGGATGTCTCGACCAACGTCAGCTGGTATCCCAGCCAGAACCTCAGCCTTCGCCTGGAGCTCTCGCACCACGCGGCCTCGGTCCCCTACTACGCTGGGGCGGGCGGCGTCACCTCACCCGATGGCTACAAGTGCGGCGGCCTGAGCGATCCCGACGGCGTCATCAGGAGCTGCGCCCCGGCTGGCTTTCGCCCTGATTTGGTGAATGCCGAGACCAAGGCCATCTTTGCGCTGCTGTTTCGGCTGTGATGGACGCGCTTTCGTCCCTGTGTCATGAAGGCGCAGATGAAGAGTCGGAGCTTGCGCCGTGACCCCAGCCAGCGGTAGCCCGTCTGCCCTGCGCGTGCTGATCGTCGATGACGAGAAGAACATCCGAGCCACGCTGTCGATGTGTCTGGAAGGCATGGGCTGTCAGGTCGCCGCGGTCAGTAGTGGGGCAGCGGCGCTGTCCGCTCTGCAGCGACAGTCCTTCGATCTGGCCTTTGTCGATCTGCGCTTGCAAGAGACGAGCGGCCTGGATCTGCTGCCGGCCCTCTTGGGCCAAAGCCCGGGCCTGGCGATCGTGCTGATCACGGCCTACGGCAGCTTCGACACCGTCGTGCAGGCGATGCGGCGCGGGGCGATGGACTTTCTGCCCAAGCCATTTGCGCCGGCCCAGATCCGTCACCTCGTCGAGCAGCTCGTCCTGCGGCAGGCGATGCAGCGCCGGCTGGTCGATCTCGAAGAGCAGCTGCGGGGCGCCCTGCCTGAGACCGAGCTCGGCACGGCCTCACCGAAGATGCAGGCGGTACTAGCTGTCATTGCGCGGGCGGCCGGCTCGGATGCGGCGGTGCTGCTGCGCGGCGAGAGCGGGGTGGGCAAGGGCGTGCTGGCGCGGGCCCTGCACATGCAGAGCCCGCGGGCTGGGCAGCCGTTTGTGACGGTCAACTGCCCGACGCTGTCCGGCGAGCTCTTGGCCAGTGAGCTGTTCGGGCATGCTCGCGGCGCGTTCACCGGCGCGGTCCGCGATCAGCCGGGACGGGTCGAAGCGGCCCAGGGCGGCACGCTGTTTCTCGACGAGGTCGGCGAGCTCGCGCCCAGCCTACAAGCCGGACTCCTGCGCTTCCTGCAAGACAAGGAGTTCGAGCGCGTCGGCGAGAGCCTGACGCGGCGGGCCGATGTGCGCATCGTCACCGCAACCAACCGCGATCTGGAAGCGGCGGTCGAGCGCGGCCAGTTCCGCGAGGATCTGCTGTTTCGCCTCAACGTCGTCGAAGTCCAGATCCCCGCGCTGCGTGAGCGGCCGGAAGACATCCTGCCGCTGTGTCGCCGCTTCCTGTCGTTCTTCCAACGCAGCGCGCGGCGCCCGCTGATGGAGCTGTCGCCCGAGACTGAGGCACTGCTGCTGGCCTACCCCTGGCCGGGCAATGTTCGCGAGCTGCGCAATGCCATCGAGCGCGCCACCATTCTCTGGCCGGCCCAGCTCATCGAGCCCGCGGCGCTGCCCGAGCGCATCGTCGCGCAGACCGACCGCGGTCCAAGCTTAGGTGGCAGCTGCACCCTAGAAGAGCTGGAGCGCGAGCACATCCGCCGCGTGCTTCTGCGCTGCCGAACGCAGGAAGAAGCGGCAGCGATCCTCGGCGTCGATAGCTCGACCCTGTGGCGCAAGCGACGCAAGCAAGAAGGCTAGCGCCGGCCCCGCGGCCCACGGACGAAAAAGCGCGACGGCGGCCGGAGCAACCCGCCTCTACGGCGGCAACCTAGGCGCAGCCAAGGCAATCCGTGGTATCCCGCTGCCAAGCGCTGCCGGCTGTGGTTTGCCGCCGCCGTCCTCCCTGTGTAGATCCACTCATCCTGATCAAACATGTCAGAGACATCCCCTACCCTGTCCTCTCTCTCGCAGGCTGCAGCGAGCGCGACGCCGGAGCGGCCGCTGCTCGATCTGCGCGGCGAGGTCTGTCCTTACACCTTCGTGCGCACCAAGCTGGCGCTGGAAGAGCTCGCGCCGGGCTCTCAGCTCGAGATCTGGCTCGATCACCGCTCGGCGTTCCGCAACGTGCCGCGCGCCCTGCGCGAAGACGGCCACGAGGTCCTGTCCTGCGAGATCAGCGATGAGCCGCTTTTATGCCGCATCGTGGTTCGCAGCCATGTTCCCCCGAACTAGGAGTACACATCCCCATGTCTAAAGCCCAGTCATCACCTCCCGCTCCCTCCACAAGCCGCCCCGCCTCTGCGCCGCGCGGCTGGCTGCGCACTGGCGCTTCGCGATACGGGCTTGCCGCCCTGCTGCTGTGGGGCATCGCGGCCTGCGGGGTCGAAGGCAGCGATCCCAGCGCACCGCAGACCGGCGCCCTAACCTCGCTTAGCACCGAGGCTGCGAGCGACGACATCGACAGCGCCTGCAGCGGTGTACGCGACAGCGTGCCGCTTGGCCGCAAGCCGGTCGACATCATCTTGGTGGTCGACAACTCCGGCAGCATGACCGATGAGATCGTCGCCATCCAGAACAACATCAACAGCGGCTTCGCCGACATCCTGTCGCGCTCGGGGCTGGACTACCGCGTCATCGCGGTTGCTCGGCACGGCTCGGCCAGCGCCGCCCAGTCGATCTGCATCAGCCGACCGCTGTCGACCATCGACTGCTCCCCGACGATCCCCGCCCAGCCCGGCATCAACCCGGGACGCTTCTATCAATACAGCATCGAGATCGGCAGCACCGACTCGTTCAATCAGCTGCTGCGCTCGTATAACGGCGTGCTCAAAGACGAGTTCAACCTGGCGCCCCTGGGCTGGTCGCAGTGGCTGCGCAGCGATGCCTTCAAGGTCTTCATCGAGATCAGCGATGACGAGTCGGCGACGAGTGAGAGCGCGTTTGAGACGCAGCTTCTGGCCCTTTCGCCCAAGCACTTTGGCGATGCCAGCCGGCGCAACTACGTCTGGCACAGCATCGTGGGGCTGCGCGAAAACACGCCGGCCAGCAAGCCCTGGCTGGCCAGCGATCCGCTGCAGACCACGCGCTGCACTCGCGGTGGTGGCGCCGTCACTCCTGGGCTGATCTATCAGCGCCTCAGCGTGCTGACGGCGGGCCTGCGCTATCCGATCTGCGAGTACAGCAGCTTCAACACCATCTTTGCTGACATCGCTTCCGGCGTGGTCTCCGGCAGCAAGTACGCCTGCGACTTCCCGGTTCCCACGCCACCGACCGGCGAGAAAGTCGACCTCACCAGCCTGGTCGTCGAGTACACGCCGGGGGGCACGGGCTTTACGACCAAGCTGTCGCAGGTCACAAGCGCCAGCGCCTGCTCGCTGAGCAGCTTCTATGTCGACAAAGATCGCATCTATCTGTGCCCCGACGTCTGCAAGCTGGTGCAAGCCGATACCTCACCGAAGCTGCAGACGGTCTATGACTGCGTCGTCGTGCCGCAAGACAACGGTGCGGCCTGCCGCAGCCCGCGCGAGTGCAAGAGCGGCTTCTGTGTCGACGGCGTGTGCTGTGATACCGCCTGCGGCGGCGGGGCTGTGGACTGCCAGGCCTGCAGCAAGGCAGCGGGTGGCAGCGGCGATGGCACCTGTCAGAAGAGCGCGGCCGGCACCGTCTGTCGCAGCGCCGCCGGCCCCTGCGATGTCGCCGAGACCTGCAGCGGCACCAGCGAGGTCTGCCCGGCCGACAAGCTGCGTTCGCGCTCGTACACCTGTCGCACAGCGGCGGGCCCTTGTGATGTCGCCGAGAAGTGCAGCGGCAGCAGCAGCGCCTGCCCAGCCGACAAGCTGGCCAGCAACACTGTCGTCTGTCGCGCCGCGGCCGGCTCCTGCGACGTCGTCGAGTTCTGCAGCGGCAGCAGCAGCGCCTGCCCGACCGATCAGTTCAAGCCGCTGGTCGCGGTGTGCCGCCCCACAGCCGGAGCCTGCGATCTGGCGGACTACTGCACCGGCACCAGTCCGGCTTGTCCGCCGGATCAGCTGCTGCCAGCCGGCACTATTTGCCGCGCCGCCACCAGCACCTGCGATCAGGAAGAGCTCTGCTCGGGCACGGGCGGTGGCTGCCCGCTCGATCAGAGCAAGCCCGATGGCACAAGCTGCCCCGGCGGCATGTGCAAAGCCGGCCTGTGTAGCTGAGCCGGCCGGCGCTGGCCTAGGCCGCGACGCCCTTGTCTTCGACCGCGCCGCGCAGCAGAGCCGAGACCTTCAGCGCGCGCCCGACAAACTCGATCGCGCCCCCTAGGCGGATCAAGTGATTGGCAAAGCTTAGAAGATCGGCCGGCGTCTTCAGCTCACGCAGACCAAGCTGCCCCATCACCTCGCCGCCAATGCGCAGCCCCTTTTCTCGACCAACCGCCTTGATAAGACGAGAGAGTGCGTTTTCTGTCATGGGATTCACCGTCTCCAGCATAGGAAGCGCAGACATCCTCGTCTCCTACGCGTAGTGCGCGCTGACCTGCTGCGCGCGAGCCAAAGCCGGTGCGAAGTGTTCGGCGAGATATTCCAAGAACAGGCTGTTGGTCAGCCCGTCATACAGAAAGGCCCGCTGATACGCTCGACGCTGCGCGACTTCGATGGCCTGCTGCTCGCTGTCACTGAAGCTGCGGTTGAGGGCGCGCGCCAGGCTGCCTACGTCGAGCTTGGCTTGGGCCGCCAGCAGACCTGCAAAGGCCGTGATGATATCGAAGTAGTCGTTGATCGCCGTCGCTACCTGCTCGTCGCCAGCGTCCACCCGCAGCTTGTTGAGCTGCAGGACGTCGAGCTTGGCGTGCTGGGCTTCTTCAATCCAGTGGTACTTAAACAGCCCGGTGAACAGCGGCTCCATCTCCTGGTTGTCGCGCATGGCATCGACGTAGTGAGCCTGGGTGATGATCTCAAGGTGCAGGGTCACCAGCAGCACAGCCATCGGCGACTTGCTCAGGATCACTTCCGCCACCGCCTGCGGGTTATCGACGACCTCGCAGGGACTGCCAAAGCTGGCGTTGAACAGCTCACCAAAGCGCAGAAACAGCTGCTGGTGCTTCACCTCTTCTTCGGCGAAGCGCAGCATGGCTCGCAGCGTGTGCTCATCACCGTAGAGCTCAGCCCGCGCGTGCTCCATCGCCATGTTGATGATGTACGCCTCGACGAAATAGAACAGGTAGGCGTAGGCGTTGCCGAAGATCTGATTCAGGCGTCTTTTCTCGTCGGTAGAGAGGAAGCTGAGGTCCTGCGCGAAGAACATGCCGGCTGGCATGAAGCTCTTGTTTAGGTCAAGAGCGCTGTCGGGTGGCACTACTTCATCGAGCTTCCACGCGACACGTTCAGAGGTCTCTACACACTTGCGAAAGTCGGTAGCCAGAATGCTCATGCATCACTCCTGGGACGAGCCAGCGCTTGGGGTCTAGGGACGCTCTTTTATGATGAGCGCAGTCGGTCACTGGGGTCAACCCTGACCAGCTGGGCAGATCGGCAAATATGTGAAATGCGGGGCGGCGATTTAGGAGATTGGCTTACAGGGCTTCGATCGCGGTCTTGCCGAAGCGCAGCAGGAGGCCGTCGCAGCTCTCGGCGTAGTCGGAGAGCTCGCGCCGGTCGATCTGCTCGCCGAGGTTGCGGCCGTTGATCACGACGAGCAGATCGCGATGAAGGTGTGGGGAGACCTGAGCCACAGCCCACTTTATGGCCTGCCAGATCACCGGTAGAGGATTGCCAAACACCCCACCCCCGATCAGCGTAAGCACGACGTAGTCCTTGCCATGGGCGGCGGCGGCGAGCAGCGTGCCGAGGTAGGCCAAGCGCTGCAGCGCCTGCAGAATGCGCGACACGCTCTTGCGATCCCGGCTCGCCCCCTCGTCATCCAGGTCGCCGTACATCCCGGCAGCCATGGTCGAGGTAAAGACCTGCGCGATGCGACGATGGGCTGCACCGCTGACCCCGCCATCCCAGTCACAGCCCAGCACGACCTGCACCTGCTCATGCACTCCGACGCAGAGTGCCTCGAACTTTTCTTCCAAGAGCGCGGCAAAGGCGCTGGCGTCCTGCACATCATCAGGCCGCAGGTAGCCGTTGCGCACCGTCGCAATACCCGGGCGACAGGCCGCGGCAAGGAGGTTGATCTGCGGCCCATCGGTCTGCTGCACAAAGCGTCGCGCAGCGCTCACCATGCCCTCAGCGCTCGCCGCGGTCTCGGGCGCCGCGTAGTGACGAAGCAGGGTGCCGGGAAAAGCTGAGACCGAAGCGCGCGGCCCCTGCGTGGGATCGTGCAGGTAGTCCGCGACCTCAGTAATGAAAGCCCCGGGTGCCTCCAGACAGTTGAACTGGGAGGCGACCTGAAACAGGGTCCGCGGTGGCGCGAAGGCCTGCAGCGCACCAATGTCGGTCGCCAGCCCCGCACCATCACAGATACAGACGCGCAGACGAGCGGCCACCTGACTGCTGCGCTGCTGCGCCTGGTGAGCGCGGCTGCGCAGCGCCTGCAGCGATAGGAGCTCAAAGCGGCCGGCGGCATAGCGCTGACCTCCGGCATACAGCGTCGCATCGCCGAGAGCGTCGAAGCGGAAGCAGTCCGGCCCGGCGGCTCGCACATCGCCCTCAGCACGTAAGAGCAGCCGACGATCGCCGCCCCCGCGCGAGGCCAGCACCTCTTGGGTGAACGCCTGCAGCGCAGCAACTAGCTGCGAGCGAGCCGCAGGGGTGCGGGCATAGACAAACTCAGAGAGTGCGTCGAGCATGCTCTCAGGATAGCCAAAGCAGCGAGCGTCTGGGGCGCAGACTGCGCGGCTACTGAAGGGTCGAGTTGGTGACCTGCGGGGCGCCGCTCGCCAGCACAAAGATGCCTTTGTAGCCAGCAGTCTCGAAGCCCATGCTGGGGTTGTTGCTGAGCAGCGAGTCCTTGATGATCAGCGAGCCCGTGCGGTTGTTGCTGACGAAGAAGATGGCCCCGCCGCCCTCCTTGGCCGTGTTGCCGATCATCTTCACGCCACACAGGCTGAGCGTAAACGTGTTGCCGTCGCAGTAGATGCCGCCGCCGCTGCCGCCGCCGGGCGTGCCGGACTTGGGCGGATTGGCGCCGTAGCCGATGGCCGCGTTCTGCGCAAACAGGCTGTTGATGACCGTGTACGAGACGCCGATGCTCGACAGGCCGCCACCATTGGCGCCGCTGTTGCCGAGCCCGCCCTCGCCGCCGAAGGTGCTGTTTACGACATACAGCGGCAGCCCCATCGACTGATCGAAGGCGCGGACGGCGGCGCCGCCGACATCGGGTCCGGTGTCATCGACCTGGTTGCGAAAGAAGCGCGAGTTGACCACCTTGAGCCGGCCGCCGCGCACGAAGATGGCTCCACCGCCGCCGGGATTGAGGCCCCGCGCATTGCCGTCGACAAACGTCAGGTTCTGCACCGTGAGCAGCGGATGATCCTGGTCGTTGCAGTGACTGGTCGTCCACTTCTGCGCTTGGTCGCAGGTGTTCTGGTACAGGATGCGCACCTTGCCGCCGCCGCTCAGCGTGACCTTGCCGCCGCCGTCGAGGACGATCTTGGGCCCCTTGTCGTTAAAGATCTTGGCGGTCTGGGTCAGGGTGATGGTGACCGGATCGGGACCACAGTTGAAGGTGATGACGCCGCCCTGCGCCACCGCACTGACCACCGCATCGCCGGTGCAGCTAGCCGGCGTGCCACTGCCAACCACCGTCGTTGGGCGGCTGCTGTCTTCGGCCTGTGCTTCGACGGGAATGGCGCACTTGCCATCGGGATTTCCGGCCGCCGGCAGGGTCATGGGCAGCGGCCCCAAATCGACACTGCTGCCGCCCATGTCCTGTCCATCTGAGCCGGTGCTGTCTCCTCCGCTGCAGCTCAGCAGCGAGCCCAAGAGCGCTGTCGTGATGAGCGCCCGACTACCGCACAACCGACGCAAGGCATGCCTCGTGTTCGTCATAGTTCCCCCTCGCAAGCGCTGATCTTATCGGAAGGCCCGCAGCGCGCGGACAACGACCCGCTTTCGCTTCTCATCGCCTGCGGCAGAGGTGATAGACTGCCCGCCACAGCTTCTGCGACCTGGAGAAAGTCCTCATGCACAGTGAAAAGCGAGATCGCCGGTTTCGTCGTGTCGCCGTACTCGGGGCCGGCGTCATGGGCTCGGGCATTGCGGCGCACATGGCGGGCGCTGGTCTGGATGTCCTGCTCTTGGACATCGTCCCGCCTGACCTGAAGGCCGGCGATGCCGCCGCGGCGGACCCAAAGAACCGCAACCGCTTCGCGCTGTCGGCGCTCGACAAGCTGCTCAAGAGCAAGCCGGCGGCGCTGTTTCACCCCCGCGATCTAGAGCGCATCCGCGTCGGCAACCTCAGCGATGATCTGGCCGCAGCCGGTGCCTGCGATCTGATCATCGAAGCGGTGCGCGAGGACATCGAAGTCAAGCGCGCCCTCTATGCCCGCCTGGAGCCGCTGCTGGGAGCAGACACCATCGTCGCCAGCAACACCTCGGGCCTGCCGATCAAGAAGCTCATGGAAGGGCGCGGCGAAGGGATGCGGCGGCGCTTCCTGGTGACGCACTTCTTTAACCCCGTGCGCTACATGCGCCTGCTTGAGCTCATCGCCGGCGAAGAGACCGATCCCGGCGTGCTCGCCGATGTCGCGCGCTTTGGAGAGACGGCGCTCGGCAAGGGCATCGTCTTTGGCCACGACACGGTAAACTTCGTCGCCAACCGTATCGGCGTGCTCGGCATGATGGGCCTGATCGACATCGCCGTACGCGAGGGCTTCACCGTCGAAGAGATCGACGCCATCTTCGGCCCGCCGCTCGGTCGCCCGAAGTCGGCGGTGTTCCGCACGGCGGATCTCGTCGGACTCGACACCGTCATCGATGTCTCGGAGAACTGCTACCACAACCTGACCGCCGATGAGATGCGCGCCACCTTCCAGGTGCCCGAGCTCCTGCGCGAGATGGTCAAGCGCGACATGCGCGGCGACAAGTCGGGCAAGGGCTTCTATCAGAAGACCAAGGACGGCGTGCTGGCCCTGGATCTGAAGACGCTGGAGTACCGACCGCAGCAGAAGCCACGCTTCGAGTCGCTGGGCGCCGCCAAGGGCAAAGAGACCTGGCAGGAGCGCATGGCCGCGGTGCTAGCTGGCACGGATCGGGCGGCGCAGATTGCCTGGAAAGCCAGCGCGCTCCTTTTCGCGTACTCGTCGCGCCGCATTGGACCGCGCAGCCAAGCCGACGGCAACGCGGCCGATGCCGTGATCTGCGATGACCTGGCGCAGATCGATCGCGGTATGCGCTGGGGCTACGGCTGGGAAGCTGGCCCGTTCGAGATGTGGGACGCCCTAGGCGTCAAGGCCACCGTCGAGCGCATGGAGAAGGACGGCATCCGTCCCGCCCAGTGGGTCTATGACATGCTGGCAAGCGGACGCACGTCGTTCTACGGCTCGACGGGAGGCGGCGAGACCCGCATCCACGACGTCAACGGTGGCAGCGAAAAGACCCTGCCCAAGAGCCCGCGCGCCCTGTCGCTGGCCGCCCTAGCGGCAGCCGGCGGCGTGCTGGAAGCGAACGACGGTGCCCGCCTGATCAACCTCGGCGACAGCGTCTACTGCGTCGAGTTCAGAAGCAAGATGAACTCGGTTGACACCGACATCATCGGCTTGCTGAAGCGAGCGGTTGACCGCGCTGATCGCGATGGTGCGGCGCTGGTCATCGGCAACGAAGCCGTCGAGGCGTTCTCGGTCGGTGCCAACCTGATGCTCATCGTCATGGCGGCGAGCGGTGGCAACTGGCAGATGCTGGAGCAGGTCACCAATGACTTCCAGCAGGCCAATATGCTGCTCAAGTATGGGCCGGTGCCGGTGGTGACCGCGCCGTTTGGTCTGACGCTGGGCGGCGGTGCCGAGGTGACGATGCACAGCGCCCTCACCCGCGCCCATGCCGAGCTTTACATGGGCCTGGTCGAGGTCGGTGTCGGCCTGCTCCCAGGGGCCGGCGGCTGCAAAGAGATGATCTGCCGCGCCGTCGCTGGCCTGGCCGATGACGCCGATCCGTTCAACGCCGTCAAGCAGGTGTTCCAGACCATCGGCATGGCCAAGGTTGCGACCTCGGCCGAAGAGGCACGGGCGGCGATGTTCCTGCGTGAGAGCGACAGCATCAGCATGAACCGCGACCACCTGATCTACGACGCCAAGCAGGCGGCCCTGGGCCTGCTGCGCACCGGCTATCGGCCGCCGCGTCAGCGCGTCGTGCGTCTACCCGGCCCCTCGGGCTATGCCAACATCCGCTCCAGCCTGCAGATGATGCTGCAGGGGCATCAGATCCTGCCGCATGACCTAGTCGTGGGCAGCGCCCTGGCTCGCGTCCTGACGGGCGGTGACACCTCGCCGAGCATCAAGCTGACCGAGCAGCGCCTGCTCGATCTCGAGAGGGAGCAGTTCCTCAAGCTCTGCGGCGAAGAGAAGACGCGCGAGCGCATGATGTACATGCTGCAGAACAACAAGCCGCTCCGAAACTAGCGCCGCCGCCTGCCCTCGTCGCTGCGGAGCCGAAGTCTCCGCTCCTCCAAACCAGCCCCCGGCCGCCC
>CAZVMD010000085.1:0-2943 GCA_964628555.1 uncultured Myxococcales bacterium
GAGCCGAAGACGGAGCCGAAGACGGAGCCGAAGACGAAGCCAGATCCGCAGCCGTGGGCGGAGCCGAAGAGGAGTCAGTGGACATAGCGGCTCCGCGCGCAGGCAGAGGTCTGCGCCCGCACCCGCCATCCTAGAGATGCTCGCTTAGTCATGTGCACAGGAGCCCATCCTAGGCCCAGAGCCCCCGACAAGGAAAGCCTAAGCAGAGCCGGGGTCGCGCCGCGGCCGACCGCAGTGGGGGCGACGACGATAGGGGCCTGCTGCAAGGCGTCTATGCAAGCGGATCGATCCCCACTAGCATGAACCTGTGGTTTCACGCACTTGGCCGGCGGGTCTGCTGCTCTCGGCCGTCTTGGCTGGCAGCGGCTGCGACGTCGATATCTATCAAGATCTCAGCGAGCGGCGACTGAGCGAGGCGCTGATCGCGCTGCGCCAGGCTGGCATTCCCGCCGACAAGCGGCTCCTTTCGCGTGGCAGCGGTGGTCGTGGCAGCACCTTTGCCCTCACCGTTCCGCGCGGCGAAGAGACGCGGGCCCTGGCCCTGCTTCTGGAGCGTGGCCTACCGCGGCCACCGGAAGCGAGCGCCGCGGGCAGCAGTCGCCTGCTTTTCCTGCCGGGTAGCTCGCGGGGCGAAAACGCCCAAGCACTGAGCGCGGCTCTGACCGAGACGCTGGAGCGCCTGCCCGAGGTCAGCGAGGCCCGCGTCCACCTGGCCCTGCCTGACCCGGAGCCGTTCTCGCCGCTCGGCTCGCTGCGTCCAAGTGCCGCGGTCTATCTGAAGCTGCGCGCCCCGCTGTCCGCCAAAAGTGGCGACATCGCCGGGCTGGTGGCGCACGCCGTGCCAGGCCTGGATGCGCAGGACGTCAGCGTGCTGACCAGCGACAGCCCGCCGCCTGCCGCCCCAGCGCCAGCCCTGGTGCACATCGGACCGTTTCGGGTCGCCGCCGAGTCGCGGGCTGGGCTGCTCTTTCTGCTCTCCCTGCTCGCCGTGCTGAGCGTGGCCTGCGTCGGGCTGGGCTATCTGGCCTGGCCGCGTCGCGGGCGAGGGGGCAGTCAGGCCCGCAGCCCAGGCGCTCCGCCAGCCCCCGGTGGCTCGTCTAGCTTGGGCTAGAACGCACCGCCCGGACCGCGGCCGCCATCGTCGCTGCGCGGCGGCTGCACCGGGGGCGCAATCTGTCGGCTGCGGTTCCAGTTGGGGCCAAAGATCGCCGACATACCGCCCTCGGCGGCTTCGCGGATCGCTGGATGCGGGCTGCTGACGAACGAGCGGAACAGCTGGATCACCGCCGAGTGACGCGCCCCGGTCAGCTTGCGCAGGAGCTCCAGGCGCTGTGCCTGATTCGGCGTGCTGCGGGCCACGCGCAAGAGCTCATCCAGCGGTGCCTCAGCCTCCAGCGGCAGCGGTGCGCCATCTTCCTCGATCCCCGGGCTCGACGGCGCCGGGCTGAGCGCGGGCGACCCAGCTTCGGCGGTCACAGGAGCCGCGGCGGCAACAGGGCTCCCGGCGGACTCGCCCCCGGTCGCCTCCCTAGCCGCGGAGAATTCGCGGCTGGTGCTGACGGGCGCCGAGGCAGCCGGGGCTGGCCGTGGGCTCGCGTGCTCGGTGCCGCGATACTGCTCTGAGCCCACCGGGGGCAGACCCGCGGCGGCCAGCGCAGCGGCCAGGCGTGGATTCGGGGCCCGTCGCGGCGCCGCCTCGCTGGCGGGACGCTCGACGGGGGCTGGGGGGGGCGTGGCCGGGGGTTTGGCCGCCAGCTTGCCCGGCGGTGGCCCGGACTGGGGAACGGCGGTTGGCGCCGGCGCCGCTGCTTTGGCCGGACCGGCAGTCGGCGCCGCCCCGGGGCTGCCAGCCGGAGTCGCGGCTGCGGCGGGGGTCGCTGGCTGCAGCAGCTCTTTGGGCACTGGACGTCCCATGGCGCGCGCCGCGTCGATGGCCGCCTGTCGTCGGGCCTCCTGGCGACTGGCCGAGACCGCCGGATCTTCGCTCTCGGGGGGCTCGGGACTGCCGCTCACACTGCCGGCTGCGACCGGACTTGCCGGTACCGAGCCGCGCAGGCTCAGGCTCAGCACGGTCCAGGGCTGCTCGCCGCGCGTGGCGGCCGGCAGGACCCCCGGCGAAAGCGGCGCTCCATCGCTGCAGAGGAAAAGCGGCGCCGTCTGACCTGGCGGGCGCGGCCGCAGCAGGCGCGACAGCGCGGCTCCCAGTGCCCGGGCTTCGTGGACGATCAGCACCGCCCCGCGCAGATCGCTGTCGCGCCGCAGGCGACGTAGGGCAGCGGCCAGCTGCGGCAGCGGCCAGCCGGCCAGCGCGGCCCCGTCGAGAGTCAGCACCGGTCGCTGCAGTCGCAGTCGGACCTGCTGCGCCAGCCCCGCCACCTGGTCGCTGGGGCAGCCACCCAAAGACAGCAGCTGGGCCTGTGACGCCATGAGGTGCTCGCGCACTAGCTCGGCGAGCGCCGGCAGTCCCCGCTCGGGCGGGCTGCCAGGCAGGAGCTCGTGGGCCCAGGCTGCTCCGGGGGCGGGCGCGGCCAGGAGGCTCAGGCCGGGAAGCGCGGCCGTAAACAGGCTGCGATCGTCGCTGTTACTGGCCACTGGGCCGCTCGTCAGGGCCAATAGATGCAGGCCGCGGCCAGCGCTCAGCATGTCGTGCGGCAGCGCCCAGCCGAGCTCCGCCGACTCGGGCAGCTCAACCAGCGCGCTGCCTCGCAGCAGCCCCTCCGGCCCCAGCCACAACAGCAAGAGCGATAGCGGCAGGGCCAGCTGATCCGCCAGCTCTGCGACGGTGATCGGGGTCCGTGCAGCCAGTAGAGCGACCAAGAGCCGCTGCTCTTCCTCCGTCAGCCGAAAGAGCTCGATCAGCCGGGCCGGCAGCCCTCCCGATGGGCCTGCAACGAGCGGCGCTGTCCCAGTGGGAGCGGGCTTGGCCTGCGCAGGCTGCGCCGC
>CAZVMD010000085.1:3043-25648 GCA_964628555.1 uncultured Myxococcales bacterium
GGGGTGGGTCAGACGTGGCCGAGCGGCGGGGGCTAGAGGGGCGGGCTTTCGGCGACTTCGGTTTCGGCACGGTCCCAAATATATCACGAGCTTGGACCTGCTTCTCGTCGGCAGCCTCGTGCCATACTGCCGCCATGTCGCGCGCGCCCCTGCTTGCCAAGCTGCTCGTCGCCATCCTGGTGCCGGCGCTCCTGACCTTTGCTGCGTTCGCGGGGCTGAGCCACATCGCCGCGACGCGGGCCCTAGAGGCTGAGCTTGGGCGTCGCCTGGCCGCCTTGGCCGCCGTCACCGCTGCCCAGGTCAGCGAGGAGAGCGTGGCCATCTTGGCCGAGGGCGACGAGGCGAGCCGCACCTACCGCAACCTGCGCCGCAAGCTGATCGAGGTCCGCGATGCCGCCGGGCTGGCCCGCGTCTACCTGTTTGCCCTCGATGGGACGGCGCGGGTCGATAGCGCCGAGCTGCCGATCGGCAGCCGCGACTACAGCCTGCAGACCAGCCGCGCCGAGCTGCGCCAGGTCTTCGCCGCCGAGGCCAGCCAAGCCGCGGCGGTCTCCTCGGTGCTGTTTCGCGGCCGCGATGGCGCCCTCTACAAGTCCGGCTTCGCGCCGGTTCGGCCCAGCAGCGGCAGTGGCCCGGTGCGCTTCGCCCTGGGTGTCGATGGCAGCGCAGCGCTTTACGGCGATCTGTTGGGGCTGCGCAAGACGCTCTTGGCGGTTGGGCTGATCGGAGCGCTGCTGCTGGTGCTCTTGGCCGTCACTTTAGGGCTGCGCATCACCCGCCCGCTGCGTCGCCTGCGCGAGGGTGCGCGGCTGATCGGCGACGGGGTCTTCGATCAAGCGGTCTGGCAGCCGCTGCGGCCGTCCGCTGACGATCGCCCGCCGCGCGCTGCCGGCGACGAAGTGGCTGAGCTTGGGCAGGCGCTGGAAGCGATGCGCAGAGCCCTGCTAGTGCGCGACGAGCGCCTGCGCATGATGCTGGCCGGCATCGCTCACGAGGTGCGCAATCCGCTCGGCGGCATGGAGCTGTTTGCCGGCCTGCTCGCCGAGGAGCTCACGCCGCCGGCCGGGTCTGAAAGCTCGGCCGCGAGCCGCCCTCCGGGCCCCGATCTCAGCGTCGCGCAGGGCTATGTGCAGCGGGTGCGGCGTGAGCTGCATCACCTGCAGGCCGTGGTCAACGACTTCCTGGAGTACGCCCGGCGGCCGCGGCCGCAGCGGAGTCGCGTCCCGCTCGCCGCGCTGCTGCAGGAGGTCCGCGACAGCGCCGCGGCGAGTGCGCCGGCCCACCTGACGGTCGCGCTGAGCCTGTCTTCTCCCGAGCTCAGCGTCTCCGCCGACGTGAATCAGCTCCGTCGCGCGCTGCTCAACCTGGCTCACAACGCGGTGCAGGCCTGCGCCTCCCAGGCGTCTGCTGCCGCGCCGCAGCGGGTCGAGATCGCGGCCGAGCCGGCCAGCGCCGGGGGGGCTGTGCAGATCTGCGTGCGCGACAGCGGTCCCGGCATCCCCGACGATGTCCGCGACAAGATCTGGACGCCGTTTTTCACCACCAAGGCGCAGGGCACCGGCCTAGGGCTGGCCTTCGTGCGCGAGATCATCGAGGACCACGGCGGCGAGATCAGCCTGCAGCCACCCGTCGCGGCTCCGGCTGG
Source organism: uncultured Myxococcales bacterium (assembly GCA_964628555.1). Lineage (GTDB taxonomy): Bacteria > Myxococcota_A > Polyangia > Palsa-1104 > JAEUJZ01 > JAEUJZ01. Next base: position 4,689 of record CAZVMD010000085.1, read on the forward strand.
CACGGCGGAAGGCGAGCCGGCTGTCGTCACCACGTCGTCCTCGGGCGGGGCCTGCTTCTGCATCCACCTGCCCGCCGCGTCCCCTGCTGTGCCACTCCCCAGCTCCCCGAGCGCCGCGAATCCGCCGTGAAATCGCCACCTTGGGTTGGTTTGTGATACACATGACCACCGCTTTACATCGAGCTACCTCTAATGTCTCAGCACACAAGCCCCTCTGTTAGCCCGCCTGTTCACGCCCCTGTTCTGCCTGCGGCAGGCTCGGCCAGCCTCGCGACTGCTTCGGCAGCGAGCTCCTCTTCCAGCGGCCGTGGCTCCTCTGGCCACGACGCACCGACTGCTCCCGGCCTGCGACCCCGTCACCGCCGCTTGGCGCGCTATCTGTATGCCGCGCCGCTGGTTCGTATCCGTCGCGTCCTCGACATCGGGGGCGATGCCGAAGGGGGTGCGCTGCTCAGCCAGCATGGCGCTCGCAGCGTGCTCGTCCTCCACACCGGCGGCGAGGTCAGTGATCGTGGCGGCGCATCGCCGCTTAAGCCCGGCGATGGCGTGACCCTGCGTCCGGTCAGCCGGGGCGAGCTGGCCCGCGGCGGTCTGCGTCCCCAGGTCGGGGCCGGCGATTTCGACGTCGTGTTCCTGCGCGCCACCCCGGACCTCTTTACCCCGGCCTTCTTGACCGAGCTGCGCGGTGTGGTGGCCAAGGGCGGTCACCTCGTCGTCTCGGCGCGCAGCCGCGAAGCCAACGACAAGCTGCCGCCCAGCGACGCGCTGGGCTACTTCGATCTGCTCGATGGGCTGACCCAGGCCGGCTTTGGGCCGGTGGCGATGCTCGGGCAGAGTGCATTTGTCGGCGCCGCCCTGATGCCCTATGGCGCCAGCGAGCCGCCGCTGATCTTCGACGACACCCTGGCTGCTCCGGATGGCGCTGATGAGTACGTCGCGCTCTGCGGTGCCGTGCCGACCGGTGGCCTGCCTTATCAGATCATCAAGCTACCGCTGCAGGCGCTGGAGCTGCCGACCCTGCCCGGTGAAAAGGTGGTCGAGCGCAGCGTCGATCCCGAGGTGGCGGCAGAGCGCGATCGCCTCAAGGCGCGCCTCGATGCGCTGCGGGCCGAGCAGGAGCAGGCCAAGGCCGAGCTCGTCTCGGCGCAGAAGAACAGCCGGACGCTGGAAGAGCGCCTGCATGCGGTCAGCACCCAGGCCGAGGCACAGCGCCAGGACGTGGCCTCGCTGCGGCAAAAGATCGACGAGTCGCAGAGTGCCCTGCGGCAGGTCGAGGCGCAGCGCGGCGAGCTGAGCGAGCGCCTGCGTCAGCGCGATCGCAGCGACGCCGAGTCGGCCAAGGCCGCCGGACTGCACGAGCGCCAGATGCGCGAGCTGCGCGTCCAGCTCGAAGAGCGCGATGCCTACGTCGCCGAGCTTGAAGAGCAGCTGCGCGATCTGCCGCGCATGCACGAGAAGCTAGTGGCCGCTGAGCGCCTGGCCGAAGAGGCGCAGCGACGTGAGCGGCAGGCCCGGCAGCGGGTGGCCGAGATCGATGGCCAGCTCCTGCGGGCCCGTGGCGAGCTGTCGCAGATCGCCGGTGACAAGCAGCTGAGCCTGGAGCTTGAGACGCGGCAGCGCGAGATCGAAGCGGCGCGGCGCGAAGTGCTGATGGGCCGCGATGCTATCGAGCAGGCCGAGCTGACTCTGGCTGCGCAGAAGAGCGAGCTGCTGCGGGCGCAGCAGGCGCTGGAGGTCGAGCGCGCCGAGCTGGGCCGCCTGCGCAGCGAGAAGCAGGCCGCCGAGCGCGCGGTGGGCGAGCGCGATGTGGCGCTGGCCGAGACGCGCAACGAGCTGGTGCTGGCGCAGGAGCGCCTGCAGCAGACCCATGCGGCGCTGGAGCAGACGCGGGCCGAGCTGCAGCGCCAGCGCGAGCGGCCGAGCACGCCGCCGCTGTCGGACGAAGGGATTCCGGTGCTGGTCGGCGATCTGCCCACCGCGCCGCAGTCGCTGCCCAGCCATGGCACGATGCATCTGCCGGGCCACAGCCGGGGCAAGCCAGACGATGTCGCTGAGCTGCGGCAGAAGGTGACCGAGCTCTCGGCCGAGAACGAGCGCCTCAAGGACAAGCTGAGCGACGCCGAGCGCGAGACCTGGAAGCACATGAAGGCGCGCTCGGAAGCCGAGCAGGCGGCCGCCGAGGTGCGCGAAGACACGGTGCGCAAGCTGCGCGACGCGCGCAAGCTGGCCTCGGTCGAGCTGACGCGGGCGATGGAAGATGCGACCAAGAAGGCGGTGCAGCTACGCGAGGAGCTAGCTCGCACCGAGCTTGAGCGCAAGGACGCTCTTGGCCAGGCCAAAGAGCTGCGGGTTGAGCGCGATGCGCTGTCCGTGCAGCTGGTGACGCTGAAGCAGGAGCTCGACGGACTGCGGCGCAGTGGCGTCCTTAGCGCGTCGTCATCGCCGTCGCAGGAAGAGGTCAGTCGGCTGCGCATGCAGCTGGAGCAGGTGCAGGCCGCGGTGCTCAGCGAGCGCGCAGCGCGGCAGGCGGCGCAGCAGAGCGGCGATGAGGCGCAGGTGCGGGCCAGCGAGCTGCGACAGGCGGTTGGGGCGCTGGAGACGGCGCTGGCCGAAGCCCATGGTCGCAACGAGCGCGAGGGCCGCCGCATCGAGAGCCTGGAAGAAGAGCTGCGCCTGGCCCGCGAGCAGGCGAGCCGAGTGGCCAGTGCCGCCGGGGGCGGGGCCTCGCTGCAGCTGCAGCAGGATCTGCAGCAGCGCGAGCGCATGCTGGCCGAGCGGACTGCCGAGCGCGATGCCTTGGGGCGCCTGCTGGCCGAGGTCGAGCGGGAAGCCGCGGCGCGCGCTGAGCGGGCCCGGACCCTGCGCGTGCGGCTGAGCGAGCGCGAGCGCGAGGTCGAAGTCCTGCGCGCTGAGCTGCTCGATCGCGACCGCAAGCTGACGGCGCTAGAGCAGCAGGCGCCACCGAGCGAGGAGCTGTCGCGCCAGAGCTCGGAGCTGCAGGCTGCCCGCCGCCGGATCAGCGAGCTGCTCGATGAAGCGGCGCGGCGCGATCAGCATGGCGATGACGCCGTTGCGACCGCGCTGCGCGAGCGGGCGCGGGCCGTCCGCATGGGCGAGGCGCTGGATCAGATGACGCGCGAGCGGGACGAGGCCAAGTCGCGCTCTTCCGATCTGGAGCAGCGCCTCAACGACGCGATCAGCGACAGCGAGCGCCTGCATGGCGAGCTCCTGCGGATGTCCAGCCTGGGGTCGGATAGCAAGCTGTGAGCCGCGGTCGCGACGACGCCTCGTCCTTGTCTTGGTCGCCGTCGGGCGAGCCGGATCAGCGAGAGCGGGCGTCGCGACCTGCGGTGGAGTACGACGCCGAGCTGCGCTTCTTTCAGGCGCTGATCGAGCTGCGGCAGCAGGCGGTGCCCTGCGTAATGTGTACGGTTGTGCGCACCGCCGGATCGACGCCGCGCAAGCGTGCCGCGCGCATGCTGGTGACATCTTCTGGCCAGCACGGCACCATCGGTGGCGGCCGCATCGAAAAGCAGGTCATTGACGCCGCGCGTGAGCTCCTGCGGCGACCCGAGGCCGCGCAAGCCACGACGCTGCGTTATCACCTCACGCGTGAGCTGGGCATGTGCTGCGGCGGCGAGATGGAGGTCCTTTTGGAGCCGATGATCCCCGCTCCCTATCTTTTGGTGTGCGGTGGCGGCCATATCGCGCAGGCCCTGCTGCCGCTGATTCCACCGCTCGGCTTTGTCCCCATCCTCGTCGAGGATCTGGAAGAGCTGGGCAGTGCGGCGCGCTTTCCGCAGGCGGCGCGCATCCTCGACAGCTTTGATCCGCGCGACTGGTCAGGCATCCCGCTCGACGAGCGCAGCTATGTGGTGATCGTCACCCGCGATCATCAGGTGGATCAGGCGCTGCTCGAAGCGCTGCTGCCGTATGACCTGGGCTACCTCGGCATGATTGGCTCGCAGCGCAAGGTCAAGGTGTTCCGCCAGCGCCTGATCAACAAGGGGGTTAGCGTCGAGCGCTTGAATCGCGTGCACGCCCCGATTGGCCTCGACATCGGCGCTGACACGCCAGAAGAGATCGCCGTGTCGATCGTCGCCGAGCTGATTCGGGTGCGGGCCGAGCGGCGGCGTCAGCAGGGGGGCGGCGCGGCGCGTCCGGCGAGCCGCTTAGCGGCCTCGTGCCAGCTGCCTGGCGAGGAGCCAGAGCCCGCTTGACCGTCGCCGCCATCGTCCTTGCGGCCGGCGCTTCGCAGCGCATGGGGCAGGCCAAGGCCCTGCTACCGCTCGCGGGGCAGACGCTCGTCTCGACGCTGCTGTGGCGCCTGCGCGAGATCGAGGTGGCGACGGCGGTGGTGGCGATCGCGGCGCCGCATGGCTCGCAGATCGAGGCCGAGCTGGCAGCGCGGGCCGCCGAGCTAGCGCCGCTGCAGCTGCGCTGGGTCTGGAATCCCCACCCTGAGGCCGGCATGCTGTCGTCGGTGCAGTGTGCGCTCAGCCGGCTTGACGAAGACGGGGCTGGCGAGCTGTCCGGCGCGCTGATCTGGCCGGTCGATATCCCGCGGGTGCGGCCCGAGACCCTGCGCCTCTTGGTCGAGCACGGCCATGCTGGCGAGCGCTTGCTGGTGCCGACCTACGACGGTCGTGGCGGGCATCCGCTGTGGCTGCCGCGCGCGCTGTGGGCCGAGACGCTGGGGCTGCCAGCCGCAGCTGGGCTGCGCGAGCTGCGTCGGCGTCACCCCGAGCTGCGCCTGCCCACCAGCGATCCCGAGATCCTGCGCGATCTCGACACACCGCAGGATCTGCAGCGCCTGACCTCCGACTAGCGCCTGGCTTATCGCCCGTCGCTCGGACACAGCTCGGCGAGCCGGGCTGCGGCCGCCTCGACCGCCGGGCCCTCGGTCTGTGGCTGCTGCTCGTCGGGATCGGTCGCAAGGTCGAACAGCCAGCGCTGCGGCTGCTCGTAGTTTTCGGCGATGTACTTGGTCTTTCCGTCGGAAAATCCCAGCACGGACTGACCCTGCTGGCTGCGCGGCGTCTGGTAGCCGCGGCGCGAGCTAAAAAAGACCAGCGTCCGCTCGGCGGTCTGCTGGGTCAGCTCGCGGTCGAGCGCGACCACCTCGGCTGCGGTCTGGTCAAGGCAGGCGCGGAACAGCGGCGACAGATCGCGGGCCGTCGGCGGGCAGCCCACAGTCGGCACGCCAGCCAGCCCGAGCAGCGTCGGCAACAGATCGGCCAGCCAGACCCGCGCCTGACTGCGCCGCGGCACCCGCATGCGCGGATCGATCAGCAAGAGCGGAATGCGCAGCAGCTCTTCGTACAGCGTGGCGTGGTGCGCGGTAGAGGCGTGGCCGACGTGGCCGTGCTCCAAGAGCTCGTCGCCGTGATCCGCGGTGAGGACGATCGTGGTGTTCGCGAGCTGGTCACTATCGCGCAGCGCTGCGAGAACGCGGGCCAGGAAGTCATCCATCTGGCGCACCCCCCCGGCATACAGCCGCTGCACCGCTTCCTGATCCTCCGGCTGCAGCCGGTGCTCGCCGCGCGGCACGACGAAGAGCTTGCCGACCGAGTCGCGCAGCCGGGCCGGCAGCGCGTCGTCGTCGATCCCGAGCAGGCGGCGATACGGCTCGCTGGGCCAGTAGGGCAGGTGCACGTACTTGTAGTGGTACCAGGCAAACCACGGCGGGCTCGATGGCGGCGCCGCCAGCTCGCGCAGGGCACGCGGCAATAGATCGTCGTCCGGGCCGCTGGGATAGCCAGGCGAGGTCGCCGGGTCATAGCCCAGGTGCTGATAGTTGCCGACGCGGTTTAGGTAGCAGAGGTTGGGCAGACGGTAGCCAGCCTGGGCCAAGCGGGCCGGCAGAGCCGGGCGACCGGGCGGCAGCGCCGACCACTCGTAGGCGACGCCGTGGCCCAGCGCGCTCTCGCCGGTGAACAGCGACAGGATGCCGGGCGAGGTCCAGGGGCCGGTGGTGTAGGCGCGATCGAAGCGCAGGGTGTGTGGCGCCAGCGACTGCAGCGTCGGGGTCAGCTCGACGCCAAAGCGGCGGTCGACGAAGTCGGCGCGCCAGGCGTCGATGGTCAGCAGCAGCAGGTTACAGGATATACCGGATGAGGGAGGCATGGGGTCCGGAAGACTACGGTACGTCGCGCAGGCGGGTGCTGGCGACGGAAAAGTGGCGCACCGCGGCGGCGTAGCCGGGCAGCGAGCCGAGGTCGAGGATCTCGCCGGGCAGCAGGGTGCCGCACAGCCCACCCTCGCCAGCTAAGGCATTGAGGGCGGCGAGAAAGCCGGCATCGTGCAGCGGACCGGCTGGGTGCGGACGACAGTGTCGATCGAGCGCTGCTGCCCAGGCCGGCGTCTGCACCTGACCGAAGGTCGTCAGGAGCTCGTCGGGCTGGCCGCGGCTGGGGCGCAGGCCGACGATGGGCAGCGGCGTTCCGGGCGGCAGGGCAGTGGGCGGCAGCGCGGCATAGGGCGGCCCTAGCTGCACAGCCAGCGTCGTGCCGACCAGACTCTGCGGCTGGGCGCGGCGCAGCCCAAAGACCGCCTGACCGGTCTGGGCATGGGCCGCCTGCAGCGCGCCGAGCGCCGTCTGATCCGGCAGGTGCAGCAGGTCCGGGAACAGCACCGCTACGGCTCCCTCGGGGTGGGGCGGCAGCGACGGTGGCAGGGCGGCGATCCCGCGCTCGACGGCATCGAGCACGCCGAGTGGCTGCGGCTGCTCGACGAGGCGCAGCCCCAGGCGCTGCCACAGGCCCGCCAGGTACCGACTCTGCGGCGGCTGGCTGACCAAGTCGCCGGTCGCTGTGGGGGCAGACAGCGCCTGATGCAGAAGCACAAGTCCCGGCTTGTGCGGGCTGCCGACTAGGACCACCGGGGCCAGGCCGGCGGCCGCAGCCTCCAGCAGGCAGGCGGTGAGCGCGGGATAGTCGCCGAGCGGCAGCAGCTCTTTGGGGCAGCCGAGACTGAGCGGGCGCAGGCGGGTCCCCAGACCGGCGGCCGGGATGACCACACCGCGCAGCGGCGGCGGGCGGCTCATGGCGGGGCCTCAGAGGCGGGGGCCGGGCCCAGGTCGGGCGCGGCGTGGCGGTTGCTGCTGCGCAGGACGCGCACCGAGAGCAGGAGCGCCGCCAGGAGGAGCAGCGAGCCCTCGACGGTCCGCCGGACGAGGAGCGCGCTCATGCCGAGCACCAGCGCGGCGGCAAAGGCACTGCTGTACAGGCCACTTAGCGCCCCGCTCAACCGACTGCCCGCGCGGCCGAGGCTGGGCGCTGCTTCGTCGGCCAGCGGGCCCCAGAAGCCGGGCGGCCGGGCCTGGCGATAGAAGCGGCGCAGCGTCTCGCGGCTCTCGGCCGGGGTCAGCAGGGTGACGGTGAGGGTGATCAGCATGCCCAGCCCAAACAGCACCAGAAACGCCTGCCAGTAGGGCCGGTCTTTGTAGGCCGGCAGGCCGAGGAGCGGCAGGCCAAACCAGGCGAAGTAGGCGAGGGGAAAGCCGATGACGAAGCTGACCAGCTCGCCGTAGATATTCAGCCGCCACCACAGCCAGCGCAGCAGCCCGACCGGCAGGACGAACAGCAGCACCACCGAGTTCATGAAGTTGATCCACGGGCCGTCGATCTTCTCCATCAGCAGCCAGGCCCACAGGTTGCCGGTCACGGCGATGAGCAGCGTGGCCAGGCGGGCCGCCCACAGCTGCTCGCGCGGCTTTTCGGCGGCGGCGGGGCGGATGGCGCGCAGATAGACATCGTTAAGCAGCGTCGCGGCGCCAAAGTTTAGCAGGCCGGCCAGCGTCGAGGTGTAGCCGGCGATGATGCCGATGAGCAGGAAGCCATAGAGGCCGGCCGGGGCGTGCTTTTGGACCAGGAAGGCCCACTGATCGGTGTCGCCGGCTCGCTGCGGCACCAGGGCGACGGCGCACAGGCCGATTAGGCACAGCGGCAGCGTGCGCACGCACAGCGACAGCACGGTGTTGAACAGCTGCCCGAGGGCGGCGTGGCGCTCGTCGCGGGCGGCCAGGGTCTTTTGCACCGCCGGCAGCTGGTGGTTGGCGGCCGACCACAGGCCGAACAGGGCCAGCGCGAACAGCGACATCGGGTCGAGGGCAAACTCGCCAAAGCGGGCGGCCTCGGCAGCCGGCGAGGGCGGAAACGGGCTGAGGAAGGCGGCGCCGCGCACCCGCTCGATGCTGGCCAGCACGGCGGGCAGCCCACCAGCGACGTGCAACAGCAGCGCGGCCAAGGCGAAGCGCCCGGCCATGACCAGCGCGAACTGCAGGAGATCTATGTAGGCCACCGCCCAGAGTCCGGATAGTAACGTATAGGCGAGGGTCAGGCCGCCGAACACGACAAGGAGCTGCGATGGCGGCCAGCCCAGAAGCGGCGACAGGCTCTGGGCGAAGCCGCGCAGCACATAGCCGATGAGGATGGCCTGGCCGCACAGCACGCCGTAGCAGGCCGAGAAGACGCGAAAGCCGCGGGCCGGCGCGCCGCCGTAGCGGACCTCGAACAGGTGGCCGGGGCTGGTGAGGGCCAGCCGGCGGAAGTAGCGCGCCCAGAACACGGCCAGGGGCAGGCTGAAGATCGCCGCCACCCAGTAGAAGCGGTGAAAGCCGATGAAGCCGCCGACGAAGAAGATATGCACCCAGAAGGCATCGGCGCCGTCTCCGGTCGCGACGTCGGCGATGCCGATCAGCCACCACGGCAGCTTACGATCGGCCAGGGCATAGGCCTCGCCGCTGAGCCGGCCGCGGCGGCTGCGTCGCCAGCCGATCCACAGCGCCAGCCCGATGCAGACCGCGAGGTACGCAGCAATCGCCACGACGTCGAGGCCGTGGAGCCGCGTGCGCAAGACCTGCGAGGCATCCGCCATGCGCCGCACTTTATGGTAGGCCTCCACGCGACAGAAGCTGGAATGCAGTTATGCGATATGCATTACAATGAATCCTGCGTGAGTCTGGTAGAACCGCCGCACGAAGGCATCCCGACGCGACCTGAGCTGCGTCGCTTATTGGATGCGCTCTTGCCGGGTGATAGCGACCTGAATGGCTTCGTCTATGACCACTATCCGGCGGTGCTGGCCAACTACCATCCGGGGCTCCTGCGCGTCGCTAAGCTCGATCTTTTGCTCGATCATGCCGAGCCGGGCGAGCTGGTTCGTCGCCTGCGTGAGCGCGGCCTGCACGGTCGCAAGCGTCGCGCCAGCGAGGTCTTTAACTGGAGCAGCGAGCGCCAGCGCCACGGCGAGGTGTTCGGTCGCCAGCCGGTCCTTGAGGTCTTGGGCGAGGCGATTGGGCGCGGTGGCTGGGTGGTCGTCAGCGGTCGTGCCGGCGTCGGGAAATCGGCGCTCTTGGTGCAGCTGCTCAATGCGCTAGAGGGCCAGCGCGGGCGGCCGGTGCCGCATCACTTCCTGCGCCACAGCATCGCGGACTCGGGGCGGCCGGGCGTGGTGCTGCGGGCCCTGGCGGCCCAGATCGAGGCGCTGTTTCCCCATCTGGTCGATTCCGATGCGCCGCCCGAGCTGCGCCTGGTGCAGCTGCTGTCGCGGGTGTCGCGGCAGGGCCTGGAAGGCGGCGAAGATCTGGTCCTTATCGTCGATGGTCTCGACGAGGCCGAGAGCGAAGGGCGCTCGAATCCGCTGCCCCGCTTCCTGCCGCCTGAGCTGCCGCCGGGGGTGACCCTGGTCTGCTCCATCGATCCCGGCTACGCCCACTATGGCTGGCTGATGGATCATGCCGAGCAGCAGCTGGGCGGGCACATCGATCTCGACGGCAATATCGGCCGCGCTTCGACGGAGGCGGCCTGCCGCGCGCTGGTCACCTTTCACAGCCAGGCGCTGGGCCTCAAAGAAGGCCAGTGCGAGCAGGTGGCGCTGGCCGCGGCCGGCAACCTACTGTGCGCGACGAAGCTCTTGGAAGTGCTGTACGACCAGCAGTCACGCGGGGTGGCGATCGAGCGGGCGCTGCGCGATATGTCGATTGGCCTCGACTCGCTGCTCAGCCGGCTGTGGCTGAGCCTGTCGAACGAGGCGCGGGCGGCGCTGGGTCTGCTGTGTGTCGCCCGCCAGGCGCTGCCGCTGCCGCTGCTCGATGATCTTTTGGGTCTGGAGGACGGCGAAGCGATGCAGCACGTCGCGGCGGCGCGTGCCTTCCTGCACCTGGAGGCGGCGGCGAACGTCGGCATCACGGCGCTCAGCAGCGACTGCGTGGCCTTTGCCCATGGCGCGCTGCAGAGCTTTGTCGCCTCGGTGCTGGGTCCGACGGCGCTGCACCAGAGCCAGCGCCTGCTGGCCTCGGCGCTGTGCAGCTGGCCGCCGCTCGAAGACAACCTCTATGCCTTCCGTCGCAGCTACGCACTGCGGCACGCCATCACCCAGTACATCGACGCCGAGTCCGAGTCGAACGCCTCGCAGGTCATCTCGAACATCGACTTTCTCGTCGCCCGCTGTCAGGAGCACGGCAGCGCGGCGCTGGCCGAGGATCTGGAGCACGCCGCGGCCCGCTGCACGCAGCCCGAGACGGCGCGGACCTTTTCTGATCTGGCGCAGGCGCTGCGCATTGGCGCGCACTGGCTGGCCCACGATCCGGGCGCGCTGCCCGGCCTGCTTTACAACCTCCTGCGCTGCGCCAACTGGACCGCCTCGACGATTGAGCGGGTGCTGAACTTCCCGCCGATGCGGCTGCGCTTCCGCCTGGTGCATCCGCTGCAGCGCCGCGATACCAGCGTGCACAGCTTCGCCGGTCACTGGGACTCGGTGGTGGCCTGCGAGGTGACACGCGACGGCAAGAAGCTGCTGTCGGTCGGCCTCGATCACACGCTGCGGCTGTGGGATCTAAACAGCGGCGCGCAGCTTATGCACTTCTATGGCCATGCCGGTGCGCCGACGGCGATCGCGCTGTCGCAGGATGGTCAGCAGCTGCTGTATCCGACCAGCGATCACTCGCTCTCGGTCTACGACCTGGGCACCGGCGAGAAGCTGCGCCGGCTGCGTGGCCACAGCGCTGCCATCACCGCCTGCGCCATGCACCCCGACGGCAAGCGGGTGCTTACCGCGGCCCGCGATCACAAGCTTAAGCTGTGGCATCTGCCGACGGCCGAAGAGCTGCACACGCTGGTCGGTCACACCGGCGCCATCACCGCCTGTCTGATCAGCAAGGATGGTCGCCGCGCCGTCTCGGCCGGCTGGGATCACAGCGTGCGGATCTGGGATCTGGCGAGCGGGCGCCTTTTGCACACGCTGCACGGTCATCAGGGAGCGGTCAGCGCGCTGTACCTGCTGCCCGATGAGCAGCACGTGGTCTCGGCGTCCTGGGATCACTCGATCTGCATCTGGCATCTGGGCAGCGGGGTTCGCCGCTGTCAGCTCACCGGGCACAGCGCGCCGATCAACGCCATCTTGGCCACCGCCGATGGACGCTTCCTGGTCTCGGCCTCGGATGACCGCACGCTCAAGGTCTGGGATGTCGAAGCCGGGCGCGAGCTGCGCACGCTGCTGGGCCACCACGCCGGCGTCAAAGGCTGCCTGCTCCTGCCCGACAGTCGCTCGGTGATCTCGGTGTCAGAAGACTGGACGCTGCGCCAGTGGGATCTGGCGACCGGGGCCCAGCTGCGGGTGTTCGATGGCCACCTCGGGCCGGCGCTCTCCGGGGCCATCACCCCCGACGGGCGGCAGCTCTTGTCGGCCTCGGAAGACAAGACGCTCAAGCTCTGGGATCTCAGCCCCAACTACGACAGCGGCCACTCCGATGGGCACATCGGCGCGGTCACCACCTGCTTTGTCGGCGAGGGCGGCTCGCCGCTCATCACCGCCTCGGAAGATCAGACGCTCAAGCTCTGGGATCCCTACACCGGGACGGTGCAGCGGACGCTGATCGGCCACAGCGAAGCGGTCACCGCCTGTGCCCTGTTCCCCGACGGCAAGCGGCTGGTATCGACCTCGCCCGATGGCACCACCGTGGTCTGGGACCTGCAAGCCGGACACGAGATCCTGCGCATCGTCCACAATCCCCAGGCCCGCTCGGAGCGCGGCAGTCAGCCGAGCAGCGCCCACCTGGCGATCCCGTCGGAAGACCACATGATCGAGCTGTGGGGCATGCCGCTCGACAGCCCGAAGCGGGCCGACAGCGCCATGGTCGGGCGGGTGCGGGCCTGCGCCGTGACGCGCGACAGTCGCTACCTGATCACCGGGGCCGGCGATCGCCTGCTGCGGCTGTGGGATCTGAACACCGGGGCCGAGCTCCTGCGCTTCTCGGGCCACAGCGGAGCGGTGAACTCCTGCGCCGTGCTGCCCGACGGCAAGCGGCTGCTCTCGGCATCGAGCGATCGCCTGCTTCTGCTGTGGGATCTCAATACCGGCACCGAGCTTCTACGGATGCCGGGCCATACCGGTTCGGTAAATACCTGCATGGTCTCAGCCGACGGTAAGCGGGCCCTGTCCGGCAGCCACGACAAGACGCTGCGGCTGTGGGACCTGGCCAGCGGAGCGGAGATCATTCGCCTGATCGGCCACTCGGCGCCGGTCACCGCCTGCCTGATCACCGACGATGGCCGGCGCGCCATCTCGGCCTCGCTGGACTATACGCTGCGCATCTGGGACCTGATGTCCGGCATGTGCATCGAGACGATCTACGGCAGCAGCGCCTACCTGTGCTTGGCGGCTGGCGCCGACTGGCTGCTCGCCGGCGATCAGGCGGGCAACGTCTGGATCCTGCGCGACCAGATGACCAGCACCCCCAGCAGCGAGACGCGCCTGACGCGGCAGTCGCTGATGGAGTCGGTGCGCAAGTTCCTCAGCCGCTCGTCGCGCTAGCGGCGGTGACTGCGCCGGAGGCGGGTCGGACGGGCGGTGCGGCGGCAGACGGAGCGGGCGGCACGTCTTCGCAGGCCAGCAGGGCGACCGGAATGCCGTAGTAGGCGGCGAAGCGCCGGGCCCGCGGCAGGTGATCGCGGGCCGAGATCAGCAGCGCCGTCTGAAAGCCGTGCCGCCGCATCAGCCGCTGCGCGAAGCGCAGGTTCTGCCAGGTGGTCAGCGACTGGCCTTCGAGCAAGATGCGCCCGCGCTCGATGCCCTGCCGACCGAGCAAGCCGGCCATCACCTCGGCCTCGACGTGGCGGTTGTGGGCGGCGCCGCCCGAGACGATGAGCGCCTGCACCCGCCCCTGCGCAAGCGCCTGCTGCGCCGCTCGCACCCGACACTGCAGGCACAGCGAGGGGCGACCGTCGTCTTCGCTGGGGCAGCCGAGCACCAGCGCGACATCGGTGCTCTGTGGACTGGGCTGGCGCAGCGCCGCAGCCAGCGCGGCGGCATCCTCGCGATCGCGCTGAAACAGGTCGTGCCAAGCGGCACAGCCGGTCGGCCCGAACAGCAGCGCCAGGCCACAGACGAGCAGGCGCAGCGGAGCCACAAGCGACGGGAGCAGAGAGGATGAAGGTGCGGACATGGCGAGGGCTGGACTAGGCGGTTAGCTCGGCCAAGACGTGGCGAGCGATCTTGCGGGCCGCAGCATAGATCGTGAGCTGGGGCGGACCGCCGATTGAAGTTGGAAACAGGCTGCCATCGGCGACATACAGGCCAGCTACGTAGTGATGGCGGCCGCTGGGATCGACTACGGATCGACGCGGATCACTCCCGAGCGGCAGGCTGCCCATCGGGTGCACCGAGGTCAGCAGCGGATCCAGCGGCCGGTAGCGATGGGCTAGCAGGGCGGCAAGCTCGGCCGGCTGGCGGGCGACAAGCGGCCGGGCCAGCGGCACCAGCACCTGCTGCGCTCCCGCCGCGAACAGCACCTCACCCGCTGCCTGCACGCCGCGCAAAAGGGCGGTGGCATCGGCTGGCGACAAGGCGTAGCGAATGCGCGGCCGGCCGTGGCGATCGCTGTCCACCTCGCCGCGGGTCTCGTCGTGCAGCATGGCTGCCAGCGCCGCGACGCGAGCGTAGCTCTGCATGGCTGCGGCGTGCGCGCGACCAAAGCCAGGCAGCAGGCCGGAAAAGCCCGCCGGGTGGGCAAAGGCCGGGATCAGCCAGCAGCGATCGGCGGCGCCGGGGGTATAGGACAGCTTCTCGGTACACTCGAAGCTCTGCGGGATGCCGCGCCAGGCCTCGACCGGCTGCTCGAACCAGCCAGCCACGGCTAGCGACGGGTGCAGGCGCAGGCTGCGTCCAGCGGTACGGTGTGGATCGGGCAGGCCGCTGCGATCGAACAGCACGGCCGAGCCGATGGCGCTGCCGGCCGCCACGATCGCGCGCGCCGAGACGGTAAACTCGACGCCGCGCTCTCCGTCGGCCCGCATGGTGTGACCGCTCACCGCGGTGGCGCGGCCGCCGCGAACGACAACTCGCTCGGCGTGCAGCCCGCAGGCCAGCACCCCGCCGCGCTGCAGGAGCTGCGGCAGCAGGATCTTGAGCGCGTTCTGCTTGGCATCGAACGCGCAGCCCAGCTCGCAGAAGCCGGAGCGGGCGCAGCCACGTCGGTTGTGCTGCAGCAGCCCACCCCGCCAGCCCAGCCGCTGCACGCCGCGACGGAAGAGCGCATTGTGCGGGTTGACCTCGTCCTCGCGGATCGGCGTCACCGCAAGCTCGGCCTCGACGGCTTGATAGTCGGCGTCAAGCTCGCTGGCCGACCAGCCGTGGGCGCCGTGCTCGTGCACCCAGCGATCGAGGATCTCGGCGGGCGCGCGCTTGCACAGGTTGGTGTTATGGACGGTTGAGCCACCCGCTCCGCGGCCGCTTAGTATGGTGACCGCACCGTCGCTGGTCTGGCGGCCGCCACCGTCCTGAAACAGGCGCGGCAGCATGTCGCCTTCACGCTGATTAAAGTCACCCGGGCGGTGGTATTCGCCTTCCTCCAGCACCACGACGTGTCGACCAGCCCGGCTGACCTCGGCGGCCAGCATCGCCCCGCCGGCCCCGCTGCCGACCACCACGACATCGGCGGTCAGCGTCAAGGGTCGGATAAGCTCTCCGCCCTGCAGCACACCTGCGAGTGAATCTGATTGCTTACGCTGTGCGGCTGCCATCTAGCACGATCCCGCGGCCGGACATACGCTAGGAATTTCGCGCAATCAAGAGGTGCTTCGGCATCCACCGTAAGGACCCCGGTGCGCCCGCGCTCGGCGCAAGAGAGAGAGAGAGAATGGCGACCTCCCCCCCTCCCAGCAGACCCCCGCAGGGCCCAGGTGACGTAGCGACTGTACCCGTCGCTTCGGCCAGTGCTGGCCCAGCCTCCACGAGCGGTACCGAGATGCTTGGCTCGGCAGAGCTGCCGCTCTCGGCGATCGCATCTTCTAGCAACCTGCCGGCGCTCTCGTCGGCCCTATCAGCCTCGGGAGCCGCCGAGGAGCCAGCCGCAGCGGCCGCTTCGGCCCCTGGTCTGAGCGAGGCGCCCGGCGAGCCTGAGCCTGGCGCACACGCGAACGAGTCCGGCGCTGGCCACGGACATGGCCACGGACATGGCCACGGACATGGCCACGGACATGGCCACGGACATCTGAGCCCACGGCAGCGTCTGTTCAACCTGCTGTCGCTGGAGGCGACCGACATCTGGATCGTGCTGATCTACGCCGTCGCCATCGGCCTGCTGTCGCTGGCCACGCCGATCGCGGTGCAGTCGCTGATCAACCAGGTGGCGTTCGGCGTACTGCTGCAGCCCGTGGTCATCCTGACCCTGATGCTGTTCATCGGCCTCCTGGTCGTCGGTGTGCTGCGCCTGCTGCAGACCAGTGTGGTCGAGGTCCTGCAGGCTCGGCTGTTTGTCCGCTTGGGCACCGATCTGGTGGCCCGGCTGACCCATCGCAGCTATCACGGGCTCGACGATCGCGATGGCCGCGAGGTGATCACCCGCCTGTTTGACATCACCACCGTGCAGAAGGCCGCGGCGAGCCTGCTCCTCGACGGCCTGGGGGTGGTGCTGCAGGTGCTGATCGGCCTGTTTATTCTGGCCTTTTATCACCCGCTGCTGCTGGCCTTTGCCGGCGCGCTCTTGTTCTGCGCCGCGGTGGTGATGTTCCTGCTCGGCCGCGGTGCGGTCTCGACGGCGATTCGCGAGTCGCGGGCCAAGTACGCGGTCTCGGACTGGCTGGTGCAGGTGATGTTTCAGCCGCTGGCCTTCAAGGCCGGTCGTGGTCCGACGCTGGCTCAGCAGCGCGCCGATCAGCTGCTGCATGACTATGTGCGGGCCCGTCGCGATCACTTCCGCATCCTGCTGCGCCAGATCGGCGGGCTGCTGCTGATTCAGGCCCTGGCTAGCGCCGCCCTCCTCGGCATCGGTGGCGCCCTGGTCATCGGTCGGCAGCTGACCATCGGCCAGCTAGTCGCCTCCGAGATCATCGTAAGTGGCGTCGTGGCCGCACTCGCCAAGTTCGGTAAGCACCTCGAGAGCCTCTACGATCTTCTCGCCTCGCTCGACAAGCTCGGGCACCTGCTCGATATCGAGCTGGAGCCGATCGATAACCCGCTGCGACCGCCGCCGCGCGCGCCCGACAGCGACGAGCCAGGCATGGCCGTGGTCTTCCATCGCGTCAGCCTGGCCTATCCCGGTCAGCCGACTCTGCTGGCCAACATCAACCTCCGCATCGAGCCCGGCGAGTGCACGGCCATCGTCGCGCCAGCCGGGACGGGCAAGAGCCTGCTGTCCGCTGCGCTGTACGGCCTGCTGCCGGTGCGACACGGGTTCCTGGAGGTCGACGGTATGTCGCTGCGCGATGTCTATCTGCCGGCCCTGCGTCAGCACGTCGTGCTGCTGCGCGGCGATGCCAGCGAGATCTTTACCGGCACGCTGGAAGAGAACATCGTCTGTGGCCGCGGCGAGGCTGCGGCCAGCGAGCTGCGTCGGGTGCTTACCACCGTCGGTCTGTGGGATGAGCTGCAGTCCGATCCGCAGGGCCTGCGGCGGCATATTCAGAGCGGCGGCACCATCCTGTCGCAGCTCCAGCGTCAGCGCTTGCTCGCTGCCCGCGCGCTATTGATGAAGCCGCGGCTGCTGCTGATCGATGGCGCGGCGCTGGCACATGTCGAGCGCGAGTCGGACTGGCTGATCGAGCTGCTCAAGGAGCCGCAGCGTCCGACGGTGATCCTGTTCCTGCCGCCCGGCAGTCCGCTGCTTGCGAACTGCCAGCGCGTCTTCACCATTAGCGAGGGTCAGGTGCTGCCCCTTTTGCCCGGGTCGAGCCAGCGCCAGGAAGGAGGAGCCGATGTCAGCCGCCGCCTCTAGTCTTCGTCGCCTCAGCCGCCCAAGCCAAGAGCTGTCGGCGCTGGCCCTGGTGCAGTCGCCGCGCAGCGTGCGAGCCGTGGCCTGGGCCTTGATCGCCCTGCTGGTGCTGTTGGCGATTGCGCTGTTCCTGGTCCCCTGGCAGCAGAACGTGCCGGGGACGGGACGCATCGTCGCCTACACCCCGACCGAGCGGCAGCAGAACATCGAAGCGCCCATCGATGGCCGCGTCGTCAAGTGGGGGGTGCGCGAGGGCTCGCGAGTGCAGACCGGCGATCTGATCGTGGAGCTGTCGGACAATGATCCGTCGCTGATGGTGCGCCTGCGCGAAGAGCGCGACGCCGTGCGCGAGCGCTTGGAGGCCGCGCGGGCCCGAGTCAGCTCGCTCGACGATCGCATTGCCTCGCTGTCGGGCTCACGCAATGCCGCGATCGCCGCTGCCTCCTCGCGCAGCCGGATGGCGCGCGACCGCCTGGAGTCGGCTAGCCAGGCCCTCTCGGCGTCTGAGGCGACGCAGAAGACCTCGCAGCTCAACCTGGAGCGGCAGCAGGCGCTGTATGAAAAAGGCCTGAGCTCGACGCGAGCCCTGGAGCTGGCGGATCTGGAAGCGGTCCGTACCCGCACCGAGGTCGATCGGGCCCGGGCCGCGCTGTCGGCTGCCAGAAGCGAGCTGTCGGCCCTGCGCTCGGATCAGGCGCGCGTCACCACCGACGCCCATGCCCTGCTGGAAGACGCCCGGGCGTCGCGGGCCAGTGCGCTGGCCGAAGTCGCCAACGCCACCGCGGAGCTGGCGCGGACCGAGGTCCGTGTGGCGCGGCAATCCACGCAGATCGTCAAAGCCGCGATGAACGGCACCATCCTGCGTCTGGTTGGTGGCCTGGGCGGTGAGATGGTCAAGGCCGGCGATCCGCTGGCAGTGCTGGTGCCCGATACCGATGCCCGCGCCGCCGAGGTGTGGATCGACGGCAATGACATGCCGCTTATGGCCGAGGGGCGCACGGTGCGCCTGCAGTTTGAGGGCTGGCCGGCTGTGCAGTTTGTCGGCTGGCCCTCGGTGGCGATCGGCACGTTCCCGGGCCGCATCGCGCTCATCGATGCCACCGACAATGGCAAAGGCAAGTTCCGCATCCTCGTCGTGCCCGATGAAGAAGCCGGGGTCGCTGGCCACTGGCCCTCTGGGCGATATCTGCGCCAGGGCGTGCGGGTCAACGCCTGGGTGCTGCTCGGTCGAGTCCGCCTCGGCTACGAGCTGTGGCGGCAGTTCAATGGCTTCCCACCGGTGATCGCAAGTGAAGAACCTGGCCTGGGTGACAAGGCCAAAGCCAAGAGCTCGGAGTCGAAGTGATGTACAAGCTTTTGCCTTGCGAAGATCAGCCCGTCGCGGGCCGCGGTTTTGCTTTCTCCACGGCCCTTCCCCCGCGTGTGCACCGGGTCAGCGGTCGTCGCTGGCGGCGCCTTCTCGTGCTTGGGCTGGCAGCTCTGGGGCTGGCTGGCGGCCTGCCGGAAAGTCTCGACGGGACGACGCGGGCCGTCGCTGCCGAGGCCGACAGCAGCCCCCCGAAGCCGGCGGCAGCGCCCAGCGACCGGGGGCCGCTGCTGCTGCCAGAAGTGGCGCAGTCGATCGAGACGTTCTATCCGCTCATCGAGGCTGCGCAGCGCGATCTACAGGTGGCTGAGGGCGAGCTACAGACGGCCCGCGGCGCCTTTGATCCGGTGGTCCGAGCGCGCGCCGACGGAGCGCCAGTGGGCTACTACCAGAGCGGTCGCGTCGATCTGCTCGTCGAGACGCCGACGCCGTGGTGGGGGACGACCTTCTTTGCCGGCTATCGCGCCTCGTTTGGCAAGTTCGCCGACTACGACGGCAAGCTAGAGACCAACCAGTATGGCGAGCTGCGCGGCGGCGTGCAGGTGCCCCTGTGGCGCAACGGCCCCATCGATCGACGACGAGCCAACATCGCTCGGGCTGAGCTGGGGCGCGGCGCCGCCAGTGCCGGTCTGACGCAGCAGCGCATCGACTCGCTGCGCATCGGCGCGCTGCGCTACTGGGACTGGCTGGCGGCTGGGCAGCGCCATCGCCTGGCCAATGCCTTGCTTTTGTTGGCGACGACCCGCGATGAACAGATGGCGGTTCGCGTGCAGCGCGGCGATCTGGCCAATATTGAGCGCACCGATAACCGGCGCGCTCTGCTGCAGCGACGGGGACTGACGGTGCTGGCCGAGCGTGGCCAGCAGCAGGCCGCCATCGAGCTCTCGCTGTACCTGCGCAGCCCCGACGGTGCGCCGCAGGTGGTCGAGCCCGGGCGGCTGCCTGGCGACTTTCCTCGCCCACCCGCCGCCGGCATTGATGCCAGCTCAGGACGGATCGAGCGCGACGTCGAGTGGGCGCTGCAGAAGCGTCCCGAGATCGAGCGCCTGCGCCTGGCCCGTGAGCAGCTGCGCGTCGAGCGCGACTGGGCCAGAAATCAGCAGGCTCCAGCCATCGATGCCCAGCTCGCCGTGTCGCAGGACTTTGGGCCGGGCTCTGACACCCGGCAGCCGACGGTCCTTGAGGGCTCGCTGGTCATCGACATCCCGACGCTCAATCGGGCCGCCCGCGGGCGGGTGACGGCTGCTCAGGCGGCCATGGCCCGCATTGACGCCCAGCTTCGCCTGCAGCGCGATCGCATCGGC
Source organism: uncultured Myxococcales bacterium (assembly GCA_964628555.1). GTDB lineage: Bacteria > Myxococcota_A > Polyangia > Palsa-1104 > JAEUJZ01 > JAEUJZ01. Next base: position 24,568 of record CAZVMD010000085.1, read on the forward strand.
ACCGAGGTCCGCGACATGCTGTCAGCCCTGTCGGCGGCCGCCGAGCGCGTCCGCCTGGCCAGCGAAGAGGTACGCACCGCGCGTGAGGTCGAGAACGCCGAGCGCGAGCGCTTTGCCCTCGGAGATAGCACGCTGTTCGTCGTCAACCTGCGCGAACAGGCGACGTTCGAGGCCGCGCTGCGCGAAGTCGATGCACTCGCCGACTTCCAGCGGGCGCTGACTACCTATCGTGCGGTGCTGGTGAAACCGGACGCCGAGCCCTAGGGCTTAGCTCTTTTTCTTGGCGGCGAGGATGATGCGGGCGAAGGCGCTGCCTGCTTCTTGTGCCAGGTACTGCAGGCCGGGTAGCTGTGGCCGCAGATCGCCCTTGAGCTCATCGACGTACAGCACGCCGATGCTGCGATTGCCGACGGTCAGCGGCAGGTACAGCTGACTGCCGTCCGAGCTGCCCAGCGAGGTCTTGAGCGACTGGTTGGCCGGCGTGTCGGCCAGCTTGCCGAGGAAGGCCTGGCGCGAGCTCATCACGTCAGCAAAGGGCGATGGCTCGTCGGTGGCGATCGAGAACCACTTCAGGCTCATCACGATGTGATCGGGGCCACGGCCATCTAGGCAGGCGAGCTGCTTCTGCTGCTGCACGAACAGCGCGCTGGATTCGCCCAGCTCACCGGCGCAGTCCAAAAGGGTGCTGACCACGTGGTCGCGATCGCTCGCCGCCCGCAGCCGATCAACATACTTGGAAAAGCGCGCCGCTTCCTTCGGTGGTCCCTCGGCGGCCGGAGCAGCTGCCGGGGCGCCTCCGGGGTTCAGCGCACGAGCCAGCGCCTTGAGGGCCTGCGGGTCCACGTCGGCGCCGGCAGCTCCTGCTGCACTCGCGCTCTCGGCCACAGGCTTGGCTGGGCTCATGGCCACGGGGGCAGCCGCAGGCTTGGCCGGGGCGGGCTGGGGAGCCGCGACAACCGCAGGCTTGGCGACTACCGGGGCCGCCGCCGCCGGCTTGACGGCTGGAGCCGCCGCTGGGGCCGCCGCCGGCTTGGTGGCTACTGGCGCCGCGGCGGGCTTGGCGGCCGCTGGAGCTGCGGCT
>CAZVMD010000086.1:0-2618 GCA_964628555.1 uncultured Myxococcales bacterium
TCTGTTCGTTCCAGTCGGCGTCGAGCTGAGGACGGCCTTGCTGCAGGCGGACGGAGGTGTAGCCCTGCTCGGGGCGGAAGCTGTCACGGCTGATGTCGCTGCGCTTTTCCATGGTGCCTAGTCCTCGAAGAAGATCTCGGTCTCGTAGCCGACGCGGGTGTACTCAGAGAGGGTCGCGCGCAGGTCGGCCTCGCGCTGCTGCCACTTCAGGTGATTCATGGCGCCGATCTCGCCACCGTCGCTGGCGCCCTGCAGAATGCGCGGGCTGCTGCCGCGCGTCAGCTGGCCAAAGCCCGGCTCGCTGTGGTGGCCGGCGCGGAAGCTGAAGCGCACGCTGCCGTCGCTTTCACCGACCGCGGGCAGGCAGCGAAAGCGGCGCAGCACTTGGCTGTCCGAGCGCAAGAAGCAGAAGCGAACGCAGCCATCGCCGCGCCCCTCCAGGCTCAGGCCGTACTCGAACAGGCTGTCTGTGGCCTCGTCGAGCTGCTCGTCGATGTGGATAGGTAAGCTCAGCGTCGAGCGCTCGATGCGGGCCTGCCGCAGGTGCAGCTGTTCTTCGCCGCCGCCTAGAAGAAAGCTGTCGCGCAGCAGCAGGCGCGCGCCGCGGGCAATCGGGTGGTTGATGACGGACTTCTCGATGCGCAGCGTGTAGTCGCCCCGGTCCACAAACAGCTGCCCGCCGCGCGAAAAGCCATCGGACAAGATCGCGTCCGGGGCCAGCGTGCAGTGCTCAAGCGCGATCTCGCTGCCCGGCCCAGCGGCGATGGCCAGCGAGCCGGCGAAGAGGAGCCCCTGCAAGATCAGCTTGGCTCCGGCCCCCAGGCGGACGGTTGGGCGGAACTGCTCAAGACCTTCGGAGTCGCTGCGCTCAAACTCGCGGTCGGGCAGGATGATAAGCGGCCGCTGGCCGGGGGCGGCGCGCAGGATGACGGTCTGACCGGCGGGAATCTCGACCGTCTGCTGCGTCCACAGATAGTGCGCGCTGTCTTCGATCTGGATGACGTGCGGCGGGCTCGGCGCGCTGTTCGCCGTGGCCGGCGGTGTCAGTGCCTGGGTAAGCACATCGGCTGCGGCCTGGCGTTCGCTGCGCGGCACGGTGAGCGAGATCTGCGCGGCCGGGCGGTCGCTGGCATCGACAAAGTGCGAGTCGCCGAGCTCACCCACCGTCGGGTAGGAGTAGCTGACGCGGACCTGCGCGTTGTCGAAGCCGTTGGCGACGAGCAGGCGACCGCGCTCGGGATCGATGGCGATGTGGCCGCTGCCGAGCTCGGCGCTGCCGCCCCACAGCGCGCTGTCGTTAGCCAGCGGGCGAATGCTGATGCGGTCAGGCGGGATCTGCCGATCGCCGATGCGCACCGCAATGACCGGCGTCGCTCCACCAAAGTACGTCGCGCCGCCGCGGGAAAGGTCGGCGCGCAGCCGGTCCGAGGTCAGCGGCTCTGGCGCGGTGTCGAGCGTGATGTTGCGACCGGGCGGGCTGCGATCGGGCTGGTATAGCGGCGTATCGTGGCCGAGCGGGTTGAACGTGAAGCGATCCGGTCCAAGCTGGCCGGGCACCGCATCGACGACGCTGACGACGATTCGTCGCCACAGAAACAGGCCGACATTGGGCAGGTTATGGCGACCGGCGATCTCGCCAGGCCGGCTCTGGAGCCGGCGGACATCGACCAGGCGCGTCAGCGGATCGAACGGCGTGCCGAGCTGGCGCAGATCCGCTGGGCTTTGCAGTTCGGCGATGGCCAGGCGATCGGGACGCGGGCGCAGGACATGCTGCGTGCTGGCGACCAGCGGGGCGTACTCGACGACGCGGCCCGGCCAGTCGGTCAGATCGCGGGCCAGCTGCAGCAGCACTCCGGGCGTGCCTTTCTTGCGGCGATACGACAGCGTGTTGGCGACGAAGCTGCGAAGGTTGAGCCCGCGGCCAGGCTGACCCGGCAGATGACGAATGCCGAGCAGGTCGGCAAGGTATGGCACGGCCCAGGGCTCGCAGGTCTCGATGAACCAGTTGTCGTAAAGCTGGGCAACGTCGGCCTCGATGGCCACAAGCTCGCGCTCAAGGACTCGCAAGAGCGCTCGCAGCGGCTGGCCGACCTCGCCATCGCGCAGGCGTAGCAGCGAGGGCAGCAGGGCATACATGCGCTCGGCCGCAGGCGACGATGCAGCGACGGGAACGATGGGCGGCGTCATGGCGTCACCGAATACAGCTGGATCTCCAGCGGCTGAATCAGAAGGAGGGTGGCCGGCTGGAGCTGCAGCTCGCTACCGCGCCGATTGACCCGCGCAGCCGCTGAAGAGAGGAGCTGCGCAACGCCGCGCTGGCTGGCCGTGGTGAGGTTGAAGTCGTCGAGCAAGGCGGCGATGACGCCCGGCACCGACTGCAGCACGCGGATGACTTCCGAGACGGCAACGTCCTGCGCAAAGGCGCGCTCGGCGATGGAGAAGGCGCGGACCAGAGCCTGCTGGGCGGCGCTGAGCAGCGGGGCGTTGTCGGCGGCGCTAGCGGTGGTCACCAGCCCGGCGCGCAGGCGGAAGAACTGCGGTCGGGTGGTGATAAGTCGCAGCCCCTGCAGCGGATCGCCCAGCTGCGCGGCGCTGCGTGTGAGGTTGCCAAGCAGCGC
>CAZVMD010000086.1:2718-23460 GCA_964628555.1 uncultured Myxococcales bacterium
CCATCGATGTCGCTGTGCACGACAAAGACCGGGGCGTCGGCTGCCTGAGCAAACAGGGTCGGCACCTCGCGCCAGGGCACGCCGGCGACCAGGACTTCGACGCCGCTGTGGATGCCCTGACCATCGCGCTGCGGCTGGTAGGCCAGGCCGCTGCGTCGCAGGGCGAAGCGCTGATTGCGCTGGTTGATGTCGCCGCTGCCCAAGATCTCGAACTCGCCGCCTTCGCCGTGGGTGGCGACGACGACGTTGGCGTTGATGCGCACCGTCTCGCGGCGATAGCGGAACGACAGGGGCTCGTGCAGCTGAAGCGCCGTCAGACCCTGGTGATGGCTGACCGCGCTGAGGGTGCGAATCTCGCTGCGCTTGACGCCCGGATCGTCGAGAAGCTCGCCGCTGATCCAGACCGCGCGGCCGGGGCGCAGACCCAGCGTCATGCTCGCTAGCACCAGATCCTGACCCGCCACCTCTGACAGGACGGGCAGGGGAGCCAAGGGCAGGCGCTCGCTCTGCACGAACAGGGTGGTGCTGCGGAAGTTAAACGGCGTCGGGCCGCTGGTCGAAATGTCGCTCGGCGGGAAGTCGCGCAGCACTAGGCCGGTAGCGCGCCCGCTGCTGCCGCTGGCGACGAAGCTGGCTTCCAGGCTGCGCTCGATCTGAAAGGCTGCGGTGCGACCGTCGGCGGCATCGCGCAGCAGCACCCAGCCTCCGGCCGTGACCTCGGGAACGCTGCGCTCTAGCGCGAGGTGGGCGCCATGCGGCCAGGCGGCGGCCGGGGCGAGCTGAAAGACCGAGGTGTTGGTGTCGATGCTGGTCAGCGTATCGGCCCACTGCTTGTCGCTGATGCTGGTGAAGTTGCTTGGGCGAGTGGGGATAAAGCCGAAGCCGGTCCGGCTGTGGCCGAACGAGCCGAGCCGCTGGCGGAAGGCGTAGACCTCGACGCTGCTGTCGCCAAGATCGAGCCGGCGCTGCGCCGCGGCGAGCTCCAGAAGCTGGCGCGGATCCCAGGACTGCGCCGCGATGATCGACTGTAGCTGCTCCTCTGACTGCACCTGCGTGGCCAAGAGGCTGCGCACGACGTCGCGTGTCAGCGGCTGCGGCCCGAGGCTGGCTGCCGGGGCGGTGACCGGGAAGTGCGGCACCGACTGCAGCAGCGGATTGGCCACGCTCTGGTCGAGATCGGGGACCAGGGTGAGCCGCGTGCGGCCTTCGCTGGCCTCGGGCTCGACGCTGCGGATGCTGACCACCAGCTGCAGCGGGGGGGCGAATGCGCGATCGATCAGCAGCAGCAGGTCGCCCGGCCGCAGGTTCAGCGCGGTGCCGCGCAGATACAGGACGGGTAGCGCCGCGCGGCTGCCATCGGCCAGCTCGACGTTGGGCAGGCCGTTCTTGGCGGCGGTAAGCGTCAGGCGGGGCGGCGTCTGGCCGAGCAGGCTGAGCGCGTTCCACGAGGCCCGCACCTCTTCGCCCTGTGGCTCGGCCGAGACGGTCTCGAAGATCTGCGCCGGCTGCTCGGGACTGGGGATGCTCTGGACGCGCGTACCGGCGGGCACGCGGGCCGGGCTGCCTTCACCGGCCACATCTTCGATGACGAAGGCCAGGTGGGCTGTGGCGGCGACACCCGGGATCAGCGAGTAGCCAGCGGCGCGGGCGAGCTCGTAGACCGAGCGCTCAGCGACGGCGGTACGTAGAAATCCCTCATTGGCGATGCGCTCCTGGTAGAAACACAGAACATCGGCCACCGCGGCGAAGCCATCGACGAGGGCGTAGCCAAAGTCACCGGGGGCGGGTGTGCGCAGGCCGGAGAGCGGTTGGCTGCCAGCGATGCTCTCGGCGGGCAGCGCGGCGAGCATGCGCTGCAGAAAGCCCGAGTGACGATCGAGGCGATAGCGCAGCGTGGACTGTTGCGGGGGATTTTCCGCTCTTGTGCTCACAGGCCACCTCGCAGGTCGAATTCAGCGCGGCCCCGGGCCGGGTTCTGCGCGTCGTTGTCCAGTCGAGCCAGCTCGCGCGGTGACAGGGCCAGGCGCCCGCTCACCAGCCCATCGCTGGTCACCACGCCAAAGCGGCGGAAGCGATTAAAGGGCGTTGTCTCTTCGGGGCTGCCATCGACGTAGGCGACGCCGGGGATGGCCATGATCTCGCCTACGATCTGGCTTAAAAACAGCGTGCCGCCGAGCGGTAAGTTGTCGGGGTGGAAGACGCCGGGACGGCCATCGGGCCGGCGGGTCGGCAGGAAGGCCTGGCGCAGCGCTTCGCGGACCACCGACTTGCGCGCCTCGGGCTGCAAAAAGACGGTCAGGCGCAGATCGATCGGCACGGCGACCGGCGTCTCGATCTCGATGTCGTGCCCGACCAGGCGTTTTTCCTGCAGAAAGGCCAGAAGCTCGCTGCGGAAGTCCTCGTCGACTGGGGCGGCGTTTTGGCGGACGACGGTCAGGTACAGCGTCTGCTGACTGCCGGTCCAGCGCCAGCGCGCCGCGGCCTGGCGCACATCGCGGAACTGCCGCGCCCAGTCGATGTAGTCGGCCTCGGTCACGGCTCGCTCTTGGCGGCGGAAGGCGTGCGGTACGGCGCGGCGTAGCTGCTCGGCGGTCTCGGGATCGCGGCCGCCCTGAGCAGGCAGGAGATTTTCGACCTGCAGCACGCTGCGGCTAAGCTCGGCCAGGCGCTCGCTACTGACTAGGTGAGCCAGGGCCGAGGCGGGCAGGTTGCCAGCCAGCCCCTGTCCCAGGCGGTAGCGGGCCAAGAGCGGGCCGCTGGGCCGGGCTCCCTGCTGGCCATCGCCAAAGCGCAGGCTGGCGCCCCCTACGTCATCGACTTCCACCGCGAAGTGCAGATCGCGGGCCCGACTGCCGAGTAGATCGCGGCGGGGCGAAAACTCGCGCGGGGGGGAGCCGGCCATCTCGCGCACGCTGATCGCCGGCCGGGCCTGCTGCGCATCGGGCTGCAAGAGCTCGGCCGCTGAGGCGCTTGCCGACAGTGCAGCGACGAAGGAAAGCGGCGATCCCGGCAGTCGCAGCTCGCGGCTGCTGCTGGCTAGCGCCGGCAGCTCCTGCGTCAGGGTGTGGCCGTGATCGACGACTAGGACGTTGCCGCGCAGCACAGCGGCGGGCTCGCTGCGGCCCCCCTGCTCGCGGTAAAGGGGCAGGGTGTAGGGCAGGGCATCGGCGCTGCCCCAGCGGATCTCGGCCACCTGCAGGCCGTCGACCAGGTCATGCTGCGTCGAGCCGACTGACAGCAGCCGCACCGCGTGGCGGCGCAGGCTAGGCGAGCCCGCCTCGGCCGGCGACAGCGGTAGCTCCTCGAAGATCACGATCTGGCCAGGCGAGAGCTCGACCGCGCTTGGCCCCAGCTCACCCACCACGATGGTGGCGCTGGTGCTGCCGACCGACAGGGCGGCGTGGCTATCGCTGAAGGTGTGCAGCGCGATGCGGTTATGGGCGGCGCGCAGCGTCACCAGGCCGGGATCCGCGGGGCCGAAGTCCGGCTCGCCAGCGCCCGGAGTGAGCAGCAGGGTCCGCACGCTCAGCGCCGGGTCGATGATCGGCTCGAAGACCTGTGGCGGCGGGCCGGTGCGCTCGCTCTCGCGGCGCAGCGTGTCTGCCAGAGCCGACTCGGCGAAGACCACCTGCGTGTCGGACTGCAGGCGGGAAAGCACGCGCAGGCTGCTCAGCTTCAGATCGACCAGATCGGTGGCCACCGTGATGCAGACCAGCGCCCGCGCGCTGCAGCCCTCGCTGGGGGTGTAGTCGAGCAGGCGACCGTGCCGACGCAGCGAGACGCGGCGGCGCGCAGTGTGCAGATAGGCCTCGCTGGCCACCGCATCCTGAAAGTAGGCGACCTGATCGGCGGCGAAGGCGACGGCTTCGACCAGGGTGACGCCCAGATCGGCGGGGCTGCGCTCGCGCCAGTCGGGCAGCGACTTGGCCATGCGCTCGTAGATCAGGCGCTGGAAGCCGGGATAGTCGTGCGCGCGATAGTCGAGCGGCGGGCTGGTCCCCAGATCGGGCTCGGGTGGATCACTGGCCGCGCAGTCCGTCGTCAGATCGCTGGCCGTCGAGAACACCACCTCGACTTGGTTGAGCAGGGGGTCGATGGGCACCAGACGCGAGGTGGCTGGATCGACAATCGACCCCAGGAACAGCGTCGCTGGCGCGGTGTCGCCGGGCAGGCTGACCAGGAGGCTGTAGCCCTCGGCAAAGCTCTGGCTGGTGTTGACCGACGGGCGCACACCAAGGAACTCGTTGCCTCGGCGTACCAGTATCGCAGCGACGAGGTCGGCATTCTCTGGGGCGGGCTTGAGAAGGTGGAGCAGCACCAGGGCCACGCGCTCCCCCTCGAACTGAGTCACCTCGGCCACCCGCACGTAGTCGATGCCGTTGAGCTCACCGGGGCTGCGGCGAACTTTCTCGCGGCGCTTGTCTAAGATCAGCTCGGCGCTCATGACCTAGGCCCCCCGCACAAAGCTGGCGGTCTGCACCAAGGCAGCTCCGCGCAGCCGATACTGGACGGTGATCTCAACGGCGCTGCCATCGGCTTGCGGCTCGACCAGGACATCGAGGATCTCAAGCCGCTCGCCGAGGAAGCGATCGAGAGCGGTGGCGATGTTCTTGCGCGCCAGGGCGGGCACGGCGGTGCCGGGCTGAAAGACCAAGCTCGGCAGATCGCAGCCGAACTCGGGCCGGCCGACGCGCTCGCCGGGGCGCGTGAACAGCACCTGCTCGATCAGGTCCACGGCGTGGTGCTGCGGATCGGTGCTCGCGATTCGCCCGAGCCTGTCTAGCTGTAGCGGGAAGCGAATGTCCATCACTGCCCCTTTACTCGGCTCTGCGCCTGCTGCACGGCGGCGGGACCGGGCGCGACTGGGTTTTCACACAGCGCTTGGCTGTTCATTAGCAAGACGCTCTGTCCGCTGGCCTGCACACGCTGCGCTGCCGTCAGCCAGCTGGCGCCGATGCACGGCGTGGGGACGGTCGCGGGTCCGGCGGTGACGGTGAACGGACAGCCGGCCACGCTGCTGCGCGGGTTCTGCACCGCGACCGCTTGGCCACTGACGCGCACGCGGGCCGAAAAGCCAGCTAGCTGCACCTGCCCGCCGTGGGGACAGATCAACATGGCGCCTTGATGCAGAAGCGGAGCGCCGGCCATCACATCACCTCCAGCGCATCGCCGTTGAGCGAGACCTTGTTGCCCGACAGCTTGATCGAGGCGCCGTTGCCGTTTTCGATCTGGATGTCGCGGCCCAGGAGCCTAAGCTTCAGCCCATCCTTGGTCTCGATGGCGATGCCGCCCTGGGACGAGTCATCGATGGTGATGCGGTGGCCGGCGGCGGAGCACAGGACGATGTGCTTGTCGTCGGCTGACTCTGGGAGATCCTGCCCTTCGGCCCAGAAGCAGCCGGTCCAGATCGGGTAGTCAGGATCCCCTTGCTCGAACTCGATCCACACCGCTGCGCCGATGGGAGGCAGGGCAAACCAGCCAAGCTTGGGACCGGCCAAGGGGCTGCAGGGCAGGGCCCAGCCGCACTCCTCATCGCCAAGTACGTCGGGGATCAGGGCGCGCAGGCGACCGAGCTTTCGCTTGTCGTCCGTATCGGTGACGATGCCGCGGTACTTGCCGAAGAATGCCGCCACGCTTAGCCCTCCGCGCGCAGCCCTGGGCGCGCTCCAGTGCCTTCTCGGCCGATCGAGATCTGTTGCGTGTAGCTGCCCGCACTGAAGCGATGGCTGACCCGCCGGACCCAGTACAGGCCGTCGTAGGTGTCGCCGGCGCCGCGGACGATGATCTTGCGCCCGGCGACGATGCAGCCGCCGTACCGGGCCCCATCGACCTCGCCAGTGCCGGTGACTGCGTCGGGGACGTTCTGCCGCAGGGCCTGTGCTGCCCGGTCGGCATCGGCGGCACTGCGCCGTCCGATCTGACGCAGGCGGATCGTACGCAGGGCCGGGGCCGGGGTCGCCGACAGCGGCTCGGGGAGCGGCTCATCGTGTACGCTCTTGCGGCTGCGCTGGTTGTCGTGATCCGGGGTGTGAGCGATGGTGTTGACCGCAGCCAGCGGATCGAACGAAAAGCTCAGCGAGCGCACATTGCTGCCCGGTCCCAGGCCAACGGTCAGCGCGCGCTGCTCCTCGCTGCTCACCTCTTGCGGACCGAAGTAGGCGCGCACGCGGCCGGGCTGCTGCGGCTCGAGCGTAAAGACAAAGCCATTGCTCTGCGCCAGGCGCTGCACATAGCGCAGATCGGTCTCGTACTGGTGCAGCGTGCGGTCGTGACGACTGCGCCCATGGCCCGTCGATTTCACGTCGGGCGACAGACCGAGCTGGGCGTAGTCCGATAGGACCTGCTGCACGATGTCGCTGTCTGCCTGGTTGGGGAACGGCCGATCGCGCTGCTCTAGATCCATCAGCACACCGAGATCGCGACCGCTGACCGCCAGCGTGGCCTGCCCCAGCGCTTGCGCCTGCGGCGACAGCTGATAGTGGCTGACGACGCCATCCATCAGCGTCACCTCGGTGCTGGGCAGGCAGAGCACAATGGCCACTCGGCGCAGCGGCGCTAAGAGCTCGTCGCGTAGCAGGCTGTAGTCGGCTTCGTCGTCGCGCTGCAGCGCAAAGGCCAGCTGAAAGCCCTGCGCCCCCGCCCCTTGGCTGGCATCCTGCGTCACCTCGCAGCTCTGAAACAGCCGCAGCAGGCGATAGGGGGCCGGGCTCAGCGAGCCATCTTGCGGCCCGGTATGCAGCTGGAGGTGGACGGCTTTTTCGCGCTCTAGCATCGTCCTACCTCTTGGGAATCCGCAGGATGCGGCCGACCGACTCCAGCTCGCGCGGCTGCAGCGCCCGCCCGGGATCCGACTCGGCGAGGCGCCAGTACTGCGACGAGTCGCCATAGAAGCGAGCCGCCAGGCTATGCAGCGAGTCGCCAGCTGACAGTACCGCCGGTCGCTGGCCAGAGGCGCTGCTGCCGGTCTCGGCCGCCGGCGGAACGAAGCGACGGGTGCGAAAGACGATGGCCTGCGCCTTGCCCTCCGGCCCGATCTCGACGTGCTGGGCATCCGCCACACCTTGCAGGCGGCTGCTCTTTTCCAAGCGGCTCAGCTCGGCCTCGTGCTCGCCTTGCAGGGCCGCTGGTGCCGGTTCCACGTCGCTGCTCGATGACAGCAGACCGTCATCGTCCTGCTTCGCCTGGCGGCGATAGCGCTTGGCCAGCGACTCTTGGTTGGCCAGGTAGCGCAGGTAGCTGCGTCCGGCCTGCGACTCGCTGCCCAGCTCGGCGTGCGACAGGATGCGCAGCGAGATCCGGACCTGCGCGCGCTGCGGCAAGAGCTCGCTGCTAAAGTCCTGCTCGGTGATGGACAGCTCGCTGATCTGCACCGGCACGATGAACGACTCGCCCCAGGTCAGGTATAGCGGTGGCGGCGCCGGCCAGAGCACTGCGATCTTGCCCTCGGCCAGCGCCTTGTCCGCTTCTTCGATGGCCGACACCGTCGGACCGCTGAGCCGGCCAAGCGCTGCCAGCACCGCGCCGATGCCCACCTGACGGGTCAGCGCCGGATCCTGGTCCAAGGTGTCGGCGGCATCGAGCTCAAGATCGAAGGACAGCGTCTCCTGCGGGATGCTGCTCGGTCGCCCGGCCTGCCCTTCGCCGGTCTGCGTCAGGCTGCGCGTCAGCGTCTCGGGGTTCCACTGAAAGGGAATCAGCAGGCTGTCGCTGCCGTCGCCGACAACGAAGGCCGCCTTGCTCAGTCGTGGCCGAGTCGGTGCTTCACTCATCGCGAGTCTCCCGTGATCGAGGCATGCAGTGCGCGAGCAATCGCCACGCCCGCCGCGTCGGCCGAAAGCCGCGAGCTGCCGCGCAGCGTCAGCTGCCGTCCGGCCACCGCGATATCGCCTTGGCTGGCGCCGATCGGCGAGCCCGGCTGGCCAAACAAGCGGCTGAGCTCACCGCGCAGGCTGGCTTCGAAGCGCTCGGGGGCACCGACGATCTCGACGCCGCTTACGACCAGCTCATCGATGCTCAGCGTCTGCGTCGGCGCTGGCATCGGCCCGGCTGGGCCGGGGGCGCTGGGGCGGGTCTGGCTCATGCCGCCTCCGCAAGGAAGTCGAGCTCGCTCAGCGAGCGCTCCAGCTTTTCGAACTCGCTGCAGGCCGCCTGGTAGACGTGGCGCATGCCGACCGCCTGCTGCTGCTCGGCCGCCAAGAACGCCGCGCACATCGCGATGTTGGCGATGACGCCGCCCGACACCGAAAGCCGCGCGATGCGATCAAAGTCCAGGCCAGCGAGCGGCGTGCGCGGCGGAAAGGCGCGCAGCCAGATCTCGCGCCGATGCGCGAGGTCGGGGAACGGGAAGGCGAGGATGAAGCGCAGGCGGCGCAGAAACGCGCTGTCGACCGACTGGCGCAGGTTGCTGGTCAGGATGCCCAGCCCGCGATACGCCTCGATGCGCTGCAACAGGTAGCTGACTTCCAGGTTGGCGTAGCGATCGTGGCTGTCTTTCACTTCGCTGCGCCGACCGAACAGCGCATCGGCTTCATCGAACAGCAGGATGGCGCCGCCGGTGTCCGCGGCGTCGAAGATGCGGCGCAGGTTCTTCTCGGTCTCGCCGATGTACTTGCTGACCACCTGGCTCAGATCGACGCGATAGACATCTAGACCCAGCTCGCGCCCCAGCACCTCGGCGGCCATGGTCTTGCCGGTGCCGCTGGGGCCGGTGAACAGCGCGCTCATGCCCAGCCCGCGGCCTGACTTTTCGGCGAAGCCCCAGTCGTGATAGACGCGCAGCCGCTGATGCAGGTGCGCTGCGATGTGGCGCAGCATCCGCAACAGCGACGCGGGCAGCACCAGGTCGTCCCAGCTTGCCCGCGGCTCGATGCGCTGCGCAAGCTCGTCTAGCACCGGGCGCGAGCGCTGGCGAGCCAGCTGCCACAGGTGGCTCAGCGCGGCATCGCTCACCTCGGCTGGGCTGGCGCTGTCTGCGTCGCTGGCTGGCGCGGTCGCCGGGCTTGTTTGAGCTAGCTGGGCATCGGCGGCGATCTCGCAGATCTCGCCGGCTGTGAAGTGAAAGGCACTGGCTAGGCTGTGCAGCGCAGCGGGGGCCAGCGGCCGGTCGAGGCAGCGCTGCCACAGCGCGAGCTGCTGCGCCGAGCTGGGTCGCTGCACATCCAGTCGCAGCGAGCGGCGACCGAGCGCCAGAGCCAGGGCTTCGCGTCGGGCAATGACCAGCGGGGCGTCGAGTCCCTCGGCCAGGGCGCGCGCTGCTTCGACGGTGTCGCCGTCTTCGATCTGCAGCAACAGCAGCGCATCGGCCAAGCGGGCTTCGCGCTCCCACAGCTGGCAGAGCCGTCGCCGCTCGGCGGTGCCGCTGGGCAGATCGCTGGCCCGCAGGCGATAGGCGCGGGCCGAGAGCTGGGCCGCGAGCTCGGCCACCAGCTCGACTGCGCTGCGGCGGTCGTCGCCACACAGATGCAAGACACTTGCATCTAAGTTCAGGCGCGGTGGCCGCGTCAGGTCGGCCGGGCCGCCACGGTCGGCGAAGAACTGCACGGCGGCAGCACGCAGCGCGGTCGGCGCTGGGAACGGCGTATCTGGCAGCGGCTGCAGCAGCTCGCCCAGCGCGTCGTCCAGATAGGTCAGGCCACAGAGCTGATGCAGCACCCGCTCCTCGATGCGCAGCGGCGTGCGGGTCAGGCTGCCGAAGCCATCGAGCTCGGGCAGCAGCTGCAGCAGGCGATAGCGGCGCAGCGGGGCCGAGGGCAGGAGCGCGCTCAGGTGCGCCCCCGGCAGCACGGCCAGCGCCAGGGCAAAGTTGAGATAGCCCTGCCGACCACTGCCCTGCGCTTCGGCGCACAGCTCGCTGGTCTCGCTATCGAGCTCGATCGCTGCACCCAAAAGCAGCAGCTGCTGCTCGAAGGCCGACAGGCCAAAGCGCTCGCTCAGCCGGCGCAGCGGATCGACCTCGGCCGGCGCGGCAGAAGCGGGCTGGGCTTCGGATCGGCTGGCCTGGGCGGGGCTGCTCGGCTCAGCAACCGGCGCTGGCTGCGGCTGCCTCTGCGCGGCCAGGTAGCGTCGCAGAGCGGCCCGCACCTCGCCGATTCCGGCGATCAGGGCGCGCGGTGGCGGGGCCCCTGCAGCCGCATGGCGAGCCGTGCTCATGGCAGGGTCACCTGCTGTCCGGGGTCGAACTCCAAGGTCCCATCCGCGGCCGTGCGCGTCGGAACACTGTCGACCCCATCGACCCGCAGGCGCAAAAGATAGGTGCCGCGGGCCAGCGTGACGCCGGTGAGCGGCAGGCTGAGGTCATGCGTCTTGTCAGCGACGGCGGGCAGCGGCAGCTCCTCGTTGCCAATCAGCAGGCTGACGCGCTGCTCCGGCCAGACCTGCGGGCTGACGCGCAGGCTGATCGTCGGCGGCGTGGTGCGACCGCGGGCCGGGCCGCTAGTCGCTGTGGTGGCCGGGGTAAAGCTCACCTGCAGCAGGCGCGGCGCCAGGGCAAAGGGCAGGGCATTGCTAGTCAGCAGCGCATCTGGGATGCCAGGACCGCGCACCCGGCGCAGCCGCAGCGACAGCGAATAGAGGCCGGCGGGCAGCGCCACTTGCTCGTCGGGCAGGCGGATGGCGATGGCGCTTGGGCTGGTGCTCAGTAGCTGCGGGCCGGGCAGCACGAAGGTGCCCGGCAGTCCCTGTAGCTGCACGCTCAGATCGCGACCGCCCAGCGCGCGGCCAAGCAGCGTCACCACATCGCCGGCAATGGCCGGCCGGCCGCTCGGCAGCAGGCGGGCCGGCACACCCAGCTCGGCGGCTGGCTCGCCGACGCTCAGCTCCAGGGAATCTAGCTGCGGGCCGACCGGGCTCAGGCTGGCCTGCACGGCTTGGCCGGTCTCGATGCTGCCGCGGTTTAGCACGGGCAGGGCCGGCGGACTGTTGTCAGCGCTGTCGATGAGCACGACCGACAGCTGGAAGGCTACCGAGAGCCGATACTTGGTCTGCAGCACGCCCCACAGCCGGGTCATGTCTTCGAGGCTCATGCTGGTCGGGGTCAGGCGTACGCGGTCGCTCTGGCGGTGCAGGTTGCTGCCGGCTAGCTGCGGTCGCGCGCGCCCCAGGCCGGCCAGGATGTCGTTGGGCAGCGTCGAGCGATCGTTGAGCACGGCCAGCGCCCGGCCCAAAAGGAGGTGCGGCCGCAGATCATCGTCGGCCTTGCCAAACACGGTCAGCAGGTAGTGCAGGTTGAGAGCCAGCGGCGCGCGGCTGGTCTCGCTGGCGGCGCCCTGCGTGCTGACCGCCAGGTTGCGCCAGGCGGCATTGGGCGTGACCTGATACAGAAACAGGTTCAGAAACAGCCGGTCGCCCTGCTGCTTGTTGGTGTCGGGCGGGCCGCTTGAGATCTCGACATCGCCAAGCTCCACCTCGCCGGGAAACAGCGGCTGGCGCACGCGATCGAGGACCTGCTGCAGGGCCGCGGTGACGGCGGCGATGGCCATCGAGTTGCTCACCGGCTACTCCCCTCTCTGCGGTCCACCGAGCGGACGGCGTAGGTACTCGTTGAGGGACAGGGTGGGTGTCGGGGGCTGCGGCGCTCGCGCGGCAGGTGCGGCCGGGCTGGTGACGGGCGCTGCGCTGCGGATCTCGATCCGTCCGATGCGGATATGGACCTGCGGCGGGGCAGCCGCAGCAGGCTCCGAAAGCCCGGCCCTTGCCATCGCGGTAGCCGTGCCCGAGGTGCTGGCGAGCGCAGCGATCGCCGGAGCCCCCACTCTGCTGCCTGCCGGAACGTCCGCCGTAGCAGAGGCCGGAACCGGCGAGGCGCTGCCAATCGGCAGGCCCAGCGGCGCGCCGGCTGGCCGCAGCGCAGTCGGCGCTGGGCGATCGTCAGCCCCGGCCGAGCGCTCGACGGAGGCCGGCGGGCGACGCTCAGCTGGGGCCAGGGCGAGGGGCGGACTGGTCTTTCGCGCGGGCGTCGGTCGATCCTGGTCGGTGTCGCCGAGCGGGGGCTGGTGCTCGGGCGCGAGCCAGCGCGGCGCGGCCGGCGGGCGCGGGCTGGATGGGGCTTGTTCAGCGGGCGGCTCCTCGCGGAAGTGCGATTCGAGCGGGGGGCTCGCGGGGATGGCGCGAACGGGGAGGTCGCGTGCCGGGCCCGCGGCAGGCCTGGCTGGGCGGGCGGCAGCGGCCGGTCGTGCCGTCGCTGCAGGCTGGCGGTTCAGCGGCGGCTCGTCGCCCCCCAGGGACGGCGTGGCCGCTACCTGCTGACGGTCGCGAGCGACGGGCGACAGCGACGGCATGGCCGGCTCTACCGCGGTCGCAGGCCGGGAGTCATCCGAGAAAATAAGTACCTGTTTTGAAATAGATACGTCCGATGTCTTAGAAATTTCGGACTGTCCCCTCTGCTCAGCGGGGCTGGGGTCGGCGGCCCGGCGCCGGATCGCGACCGGATCACGCGGCGTCGGCAGCGGCTCGGCGTCGGCTGTCCGCTCGACCTCAAGCTGCACCTCAAGCTGCGGCACCGCGAAGGGCGGCGAGAGCAGCCGTCCCGGGGCGACGGCGGCCGCGGACTCCGGTGCGAAGCGCGGGGGGCGATAGGGCAGCACCTGCGGCCCCTGAGCCCGCTGCTGCTGGGCAAGGCGCACAAGGAGTCCCTGCGGTCCTCCGGGCTGCTCTGGGCTGGACGGCCTCACGAGGTTAAGCACTCCATGTAGGACTGGCGGCGGGCGTCCCCGAGCGCCAGGATGTCCGCCTCGCTCCAGCCGTAGGCGCTGGCCAGGGTGTGGATCTGGTGCAAGAGCCGGCGCGACCGCGTCGCGATCTCCTGCCAGAGGAATTCGGCGGGGGAGAGCGGCGCCTGCCAGGGCTTTTGGCAGTCGCTGCAGTGGAGCTCAAGCGCGATCTCGGCCAGCGGATCGACGCGCGAGAGGGCCGCCGCGACCTGCTCGGCAAGCTCGGGCAGCAGGCGACCGTGCTCGCCGGTCAGCGTCGGAGCGGGCGGCGGGCCGTGCCAGGCCAGGGCGGTGATCAGGCGCTCGGCCAGGAGGATGCTGGCCAGGCTGGGATCGCTCTCGGTCGCGGTCAACAGCAGGTCAGCCGGGGTCAGCGGCCGCAGCGAAAGCGCTAGCTCGCCGGCTGGAAAGCCGATGCGCTCGATCCAGGGAGCGACGGCCGGCGGGCTGGGCGGACAGAGATCGGCGACCTCCAGCTCGAACTCCAGCTCCAGTCGACAGGACGGACAGCGGGCCTGGCAGTGTAGCTGCGAGCCGAAGCGCTGCTCGTAAGCGCGCAGCAGGGCGACGTTGAGCTGACCCAGGCTGCGGTCGGCCCACTCGCTCGCTGCGTCAGCTCGCACCTCGCCGGTCTCGGCGTGCGCGGCGCTGACTCCCGCCAAAAGCACAAGCGCCCGCTCCATGGGCGAGTGCCGACGACAGCGCTCCCAGAGCGCCAGCATCTCGGCATCCCTAAGTGGCATGACCCGATCCTGGCTACGGGAAGGTCGGCTCTAGCGGCTCGGGCGTCTCGGGATCGCGCTCCCAGCCCTCGCACTCCACCTTGATGTTCTCAAGCAGGATGGCGTTGGCGTTGGCGTCCAGATCGGCCATGGCCTGGTATTCCGAGACCCAGCAGTTGTACAGCTTGTAGGCAATCGCCACCTGGCCCGCTTCGTTGAGCACTTCCAACAGCAGCGGCCGGCGGAACGAGGCCGAGCGCTCGGCGCCCGCCCCGTTGCCGAGAGTGAACGAGCGATTGGCCCACTGCTGGAACTCCAGATCGTGGGTCACGCCGCGCTCCATGGTGATGGCATCGAACTCGGTGCGGCCAGGCGACTTGCGACTCGACGACGGGTCGCCGCCCTCGCGGTGCTTGACGACCTCGGTGGTGCGCTTGAGCGCGCTGACCTTGCTGACACCAGCCACGACGCGGCCGTCTTCGAATTTGACGCGGAACTTGAAGTTCTTGTAGGGGTCGACTCGCCGCGGGGCGTTCACAACAAACTGAGCCATGACAACTCCTTGCTAATCTCGCTTCGCGAAAAAAAAATCGGCGCGGCCGGCGACTACGCCTGCAGCTGACCGGCGATCTGCTGGAACGACAGGACGACGAACTCGGCCGGCTTCAGCGGCGCGAAGCCGATGACGACATTGACCACGCCGCGATTTACGTCGTCCTGCGTCGTGCTCTCGGCATCGCACTTGACGAAGTAGGCATCGCGCGGCGTCTGGCCGGCGAACGCCCCCTGGCGAAACAGGCTGTGCAAAAAGACGCCGACGTTGAGGCGAATCTGCGCCCACAGCGCCTCGCTGTTGGGCTCGAAGACCACCCACTGCGTGCCGCGGAACAGGCTCTCTTCCAGGTACAGGGCCAGGCGGCGCACCGGCAGATACTTCCACTCCGAGCCCAGGCGATCGCTGCCCTGCAGCGTGCGCGAGCCCCAGACCACGCGGCCGACTTCCGGCAGGGCGCGCAGGCAGTTTATGCCCAGCGGATTGAGCTCGCCGTTTTCGCCATCGGTCAGCTGCACCGAGAGATCGGGCACACCGACCAGCGTCGCTTCGACACCGGCCGGCGCCTTCCACAGGCCGCGCGTGCGGTCGCCGCGCGCGATCAGGCCCGCCACCGCACCGCAGGGCGCGAAGTCTTCCAGCCGGCCGCCGCGCAGCGGATTGGGTTGGCGCAGGCGCGGGAAGAACAGCGCGGCGTTCTTGCTGCGCGTACCAATCTGATCGCTCTGGTTGCTGATGCCGTCGCGCGCGCTGTCTTTGTCGGTCCAGCCGCTTGGCGGATCCAGGACCAGGAAGGCGCGGCGGGTCTCGCAGTAGCCGGCGGCGGCGGCCACCAGGTCGGTGCCCAGGTCGCCGGCGCTGCCAAAGGAGTGCGGCGGGATGCACAGCAGGTTGAACAGATCGACGCGCTCCAGTGCGAACAGGCCCTCTTTGCGGCCGCTGAGACCGACGCCGATGAACTGCTCACTGGTCAGCGCAATGCCGTCGCTGGCACTGGCGACGCGGGCGTCCCGGGCCGTGCCTAGCTCGCCCACTGCATCCTGAAAGGCGGTGGTCAGCGTGGCGTGGTTGCTGTCGGTCGGCTTGCTGGCATCAAACGCCTTTTTGGCCGCCGCTACCTTGCTCTCCAGAGCGGTCAGCTCATCGCTCATGGCGAGCACGGTCTGGCCGGTGCCGCTAAACAGCGAGGTCGGCGCGGGCTCGACTTTTTCTTTGGCCGAGGCGGTGGCCGGCGTGACGATGCCGCGGAAACGCACCAGCTTGGACTCGGCAGCGAGCACGCGATCGATGCGCCGCGGACCCTCTTTGAAGCTCAGCGAGCGGAAGCGCTCGACGCGGCCCCCCGGCTCGCTGACCGTCAGGTTGAACAGGTCGCCGGCCTGCAGCGCCGGATCTTGGCCGACCCGATCATCGGCCGTGATGTCGGTGGTGATCTCGGCCCGCAGATCGACGCTGTGGCTGCCAGGATGGGCGGCGACAAGCTGGAACAGCTCGGTCTTGGTATCGCTGGCCCGCACCATGTGCAGCAGGCCGGCCCCAGCCCCGTTGACCAAGCGGACGATGATCGCCTGCGTCCCCCCGTTCAAGAAGTAGTCACGCACCGCGAAGGTCAGCGGACTGTCGAGCGTGAGCCCGCCAAAAATGCGCTCAAAATCCGAGAATCCATTAATGGTAACCGGCTGATTAACCGGCCCGCGCCGGGCTCTGCCAATGAATGCAGTGGTGGATGTGGATACGCCGGTAATCGTGCGGACACCGCTCGATAATTCTTGAATATAGACCCCGGGATACGTAGGATTGATTGGCATTCTGTGCTCCTGCTGGAATGACGAGATGCTTGCGAGACAGCGACGATACTGGGCCTTATTAAATGATCAGGTGTTTCGCCAAGAGATCAGCGGGGATACCGTCATCATCGCACAATGCATCAGACTGTGTTTGTTAGGAGTTTCACATGGGTGGAATAATATCACAAGTACTTTTATTGATGATAGATAAGTGCGCGAAATCGCTGGCAAATATGGCATTTGCCACTCGCCCCTGCGCTAGCAGCGGGTCGCGGCTGCGCCATGCGTACCGGCCCCAGGTGTATGGCAACACGGCAGAACTGAGCCCAGATTGCTCGTCCCGCCCACCCAGTCCAGCCACGGCGCAAAGTTCGCGTCCATTGCGCCGCCGCGAGCCGACATAAAGCCATGTCTATCGCGGTAAGTGCAGGGGGCATGTCCGACGGGGAAGGGCGGCGGATTGCCCTGCTCATCGGCATCAACGAATACCAGGGCGGCGTGCCGCCACTGCGCAATGCGGTGGCGGATGTCGAAGCGCTGGCCCGAGTTCTGCACGACTCCTATGGCTATGCCGTAACCTGTCTGCGCGACGGGGAGGCCACGCTCGCGGTGCTGCGGGCGCAGCTGGCTGGGCTGACCGCGAGCCTGCAGCCCGCCGATCGCTTGATTCTGTACTTCGCCGGCCATGGCATCGCCGAAGAGCTGGGCGAGCCTGGCGACGGCCCGCAGGGCTATCTGCTGCCGCAGGATGCACAGCGCGATGAGGTCAGCACCTTCCTGCCGATGCTGGAGCTGCAGCAGCGCCTAAAAGATCTGCGCTGCCAGCACTTCCTCTTGCTCTTGGACTGCTGCTTCGCTGGCGCGTTTCGCTGGTCGACGACGCGCAGCCTGCTCTCGCGGCGGGTGCCGGTCTATCGCGAGCGCTTCGAGCGCTACCTGCGCGAGCCGGCCTGGCAGGTCATCACCTCGGCGGCGCACGATGAGCGAGCCCTGGATGTAGTGGCCGGCAAAGTGCTGGGCAGTCGCGGCCAGGCCGAGGGGAACTCGCCGTTTGCGGCGGCGCTGGTGCGCGGACTTCTGGGCGCGGCCGATCTGCAGGTGGCAGGTCAGCGGGCCGACGGTGTGATCATCGCGCAGGAGCTGTTCCTGTATCTCGAAGATGCCTTCTCGCAGCTCGCGCAGCGGCTTGAACGATCGCTGCAGCGACCGATGCTGTGGTCGCTGGCCGGCCGCGACAAAGGGCAGTTTGTCTTTGTGCGTCCCGGACAGGAGCTGCTCCTGCCCTCGGCCCGCGAGCTCAGCGAGGTACACAATCCCTATCGCGGCCTGCAGATCTACACCGACTCCCCCGAGCACGAGCAGCTGTACTTCGGGCGCGCAGCGGCGATTGCCGCGCTCACCGAGCTGGTCGGAAACCAGACGCTGGTCGTGGTGTCGGGCGCCTCGGGCACCGGCAAGTCGAGCCTGGTGCGGGCTGGCCTCCTGCCGCGTCTGCGGCGCAGCCAGAGCCCGGCCTGGCAGATCCTGGCGCCCAAGCGTCCGGGGCAAGAGCCGCTGGCCGTGCTGGCTCAGCTGGCGCAGGAGCTGCAGCCCGGGTCCAGCCAGCTAGCATCAGCGGTGCATGCCTGGCGGGCGAGCCATGGCGACGGCAAGCTGCTGCTGATCATCGATCAGCTGGAAGAGCTGGTGACTCTGTCCAGCCGCAGTCGCGACGAGTTTCTTCGAAAGCTGCGCGAGGTACAGGAGGCAGGTGGCGGCCAGGTGCACTGGGTGGTGACCCTGCGCTCGGACTACGAGCCGCACTTTGCCGAGCTGCTGGCGCCTGATGCCGCGGCCAGTACGCGTTTCTTGGTGCCACCATTTTCGCGCGAAGAGCTGCGCGAGATCATCGAAGGCCCGGCCGGCGAGCGCGTGCTGTTCTTCGAGCCCGCGACGCTGGTCGATCGCCTGCTCAATGAAGTCGTCGATATGCCGGGCGCGCTGCCGCTGTTGTCGTTCCTGCTCAGCGAGATGTATCGCGCATCGATCCGGCGGCCGCGCGATCGCACGCTGTCGGAGGCCGACTATCACAGCCTGGGCGGAGTCAGCGGTGCGCTGTCGAAGCGGGCCGATAGCGTCTATGCCAGCTATGCCCAGCCGGCCGAGCAAGAGGCCTTTCGCTATCTGCTGCTGCGCATGGTTGCGCCCGGCGAGATCGCACGCCAGCGCGTCCTTGAGAGCGAGCTGCGCTTCGCCGATCCCAGCGAAGAAGCGCGCGTCCTTGCGATTCGCGATCGGCTGATCGACGAGCGTCTGCTGGTGTCGGATCGCGACTCGCAAGGGCGGACGTTTTACGAGCCAGCGCACGACAAGCTGGTCCTGGGCTGGCCGCTGTTGTCGCGCTTTCTCGTCGAAGATCGCGCGCATCGCCTGCAGCAGGATCTGCGCGTCGCGGCCAGCAAGTGGCAAGACAGCGGCCGCATCCTGTCGCGGCTGTGGCTGCGCGATCCGCTGCTGCCGCAGGCGCTGGAAGAGACGCAGCGCGCCCCGCGCCGCTTCAACCTCGTCGAGTCGGACTTTCTGCGCCAGAGCCGAAGGCTGCAGCGGGCGGCCTATGGCCTGCTTGGGCTGATCACGCTTTTGCTTTTGGGCGCGGCGGCCGGCATCGCGCTGTCCGAAAAGCAGCGCGCGCACGAGATGCAGGCCTACCTGCACCAGACGCAGGTCGAGCTTGGCCGACGCGAGCTCTTGATGGGGCAGCCGCGCAAGGCCTTGCAGGCGCTGCGGGCGGGGCAGCAGCGCGGCTCGCGCGATGCGTTCCTGGGCTACATGCTGGGCGATGCTGAGCGCTGGCTGCAGCTGGGCCAGCCGACCTTTGCTGCCAAGCCAGTCGGGGGCCTAGATATGGAGGCCGACAGCTTCAGCCCCGACGGTCGCTTCCTGGCCATTCCCAGCCAGGGCAGCGCGGCTCGCGTCTATGACACGCGGACAGGCCAGCTGCGGCATGAGCTTGTCCTGCCCGGCGAGGAGATCACCTGCGCTCGCTTCAGTCCCGATGGGCAGCAGATCCTGACCTGTGGCGAAGGCAAGACCGCGGTGCTGTGGGATGCCCAGAGTGGTCGGCCACTGCACAGCCTGCAGGGGCACGAGGGGCCGGTGCCGGCCTGTGTCTTTAGCCCCGACGGCCGTCGCGTGGTGACCGGCAGCATGGATCAGACTGCGCGCATCTTTGACGCACAGAGCGGGCGGCTGCTTACGACCTTCAACCGCTCGCGGCCGGTGGTCGCCGCCCAGCTGCGGGTGGGTGGCGATGTGCTGCTGTCGCGGGCCCTAACGGGTGGCCTGCGCCTGGCCAGCCCGGCCACGGGGAAAGATCTGGGAGAATTCATCAAAGGCCACTGCACGCCGATTCACGGCGAGTTCTCGCCGGACGGCAGTCGCGTCGTCAGCGTCTGTCTGGAAGGAAACGTCTATATCTGGACCCAGCCCGGCGTCGATCCACAGGAGCTGATCGGCGCCAACGCCAACCACGCCTGCTTCAGTCCCGACGGCGAGCGGGTGGCGACAGCTGGGCGCGACAAGAGCGCGCGCATCTTCGAGCTGAGCAGCGGCCGCGAGGTGCTGACGGTCAGCGAGCACAAGAGCCTGGTCCTGCGCGTCGGCTTCAGCCCCGACGGGCGCCGCCTGGTCACCGCGAGCGGCGATGGCAGCGCGCGCGTCTTTGACAGCCGGACGGGCACGCCCCTGGCGGTGCTGGCCGGTCACGAAGGCTCGGTCATGCTGGCCAGCTTTGCCCCCGATGGTCGGCAGCTCTTTACCGTCAGCGCCGATCGCCGGGTGCGGCTGTGGCAGATCGATGGCGGGCGCGGCGGGCCGGCTCTGCCGCTGGGCTGGACGCCCAAGAGCGCGGCGATCAGCCCCGACGGAACGCGGCTGGCCTCGGCGGTCCTGGATGGCGGTGTGCGGCTGATCGATGGTCGCGATGGCCGCCCGCTTGGCACTCTGGGCAAGAACGAGGGCGGGACCGCGACCGCGCTGGCCTTCAGCCCCGATGGCCGCTTGGTGGCGACGGCCAGCGTCGATGGCCGCCTGCGCCTGCTAGAGGTCGAGACCGGCCGCCTGATCCTGTCGCAGCAGCTGGAATACCCACTGCTGCAGCTGTCGTTTCGCCCTTCGGGGAGCGAGCTTGCCCTGGCCTCAGCGGCGGGCAGGGCCTATCTGCTGTCGCTGCCCGATGGCCGCATACAAAAGACGCTGCACACCGATGGCGACCTGCTTTACTGGGCCGTTTACGACCCGACCGGAGCCCAGCTGGCGACGGGCGGCAAGGGCAACCTGATCCATATCTGGCGCGTGGCCGATGGTCAGCTCCTGCGCCAGATGCAGTGCGTTGGCGACACCATCCCGCACGCTGCTTTTCATCCGCGCGGCGGGCGCTTGGCGACGATCAGCGGCTCTTCGCTGCAGATCTGGGATACCGAAGCCGGCCGCCTGCAGACGACGCTGCCGGCCGAGGGCGGTGGGCTGGAGCTAGTGCAGTACAGCAGCAATGGCGAGCGTCTGCTCGCGGCAAACCTAGATGGCGAGATCCTGATCTGGGAGACGCAGAGCGGCCGCCTGATTACCCACCTCTCGGTCACCGACGGCCACTTCCTCAGTGTGTCCTTCTCGCCCGATGGCAGTGAGGTCTGGGCGATTAGCAGCGACGGCCTGGCCCGGCGCTTTCGGGTCGGCGCGACGGCGCACTCTGGGGCCGAGATCGATGCAAGCCTGCGCTGCCGCTTTCCCCATGTCGGCCCGCATGACGGCGCCGGGCCAGCGCTCCCAGCCGGCTGCACTCCGACCGCCGGGGCGACGCAGCCGGCGCCGAGCCCGGTGCCCTACAGCGATCGGCTGGATGCGGTGTACGCCGGCGTCTGGGCGCTGCGGGCCGGCCAGCGGGCGACGGCGCAGCAGCATCTGCGTCGGGCCCGCGCCAGCCTGCCGAGCTATGG
>CAZVMD010000086.1:23560-25631 GCA_964628555.1 uncultured Myxococcales bacterium
GGGCGACGGCGCAGCAGCATCTGCGTCGGGCCCGCGCCAGCCTGCCGAGCTATGGTGATTCTCTTGGGCTGGCTTGGCTGCTGCTCGCCGAGGGAGCGCTAGACGAAGACCTGCGGCAGCAGGCCGCGCGCTGGGCACAGATTCCCGCGCTGATTTTCGACCCCAGCCGCAGCCCGGCCGAAGAGATCGAGCACTACAGCCGGCTGCGCGAGTTTGCCGAGCGCAGCTTGGATCGCGCCGATGCCTCTCGCTTCTGCTTAGAGCAGCTGCTGCGCTTGCAGCCTGGCGACACCGAGACCCTGTTAGAATTGCAGATTAGGCGGGTCGGGACTGGCCAATTTGCCGAAGCCCTGGCCGCAGCAGAAGAGACATATAAGTTGGTTACTGCCGATATCACGATACGCGACCCGCGCCGGGTGGTCTTATGGGCCTTTCTGTGGACCGCGGCGGTGGCGCAGGCCGACGAGCCGGCGCAGGACCGCTGGGCCGGTCGGCTGCTCACGGCCTACAGCGCGCTGCCCGATGGGACGCTTGATGTCGTCGGCTTGCCAACGTATCTGCGCTACTTCCTGCAGGTCGACACCAGCGACCGGCTGGGGACTAGCGCCCGCCGCCGCGTCTTGGACCTGTGGGAAATCATGAAGGATAAAAAGTCGTTTGCGCGAGCTCAGGACTTAAGAGAATTGCTGCAGAATAAGTAAAAATCCCAGATGGTGGGATTATCGCATTGATAATGCGATAATATTTGATATGGTGATAAACATGCGGTTTTCTTCGCTTTGCCTCTTTCTGCTGAGTACGGCATGGGCCGGCTCCGCGCCATCGCTCGCCGCCGCCAAGATCTGCAGTCCGGCTGGCTTCTGCATCGAGCGGCCGAGCCTGCTCGGGCACGACCTGCACGGCGTCTGGGTGGCGCGTCCCGAGCGCTTCTACGTCGTCGGTCGCCACGGCACCGCGCTGCGCTGGGACAGCGGCCAGTTCGAGGGCAGCTTCGGCCTCGCCGAGGGCAAGGCGCTCAACGCGGTCTATGGGCTGCCCGCCACCTCTGGTGCCAGCGAGACCGTCTTTGCCGTCGGTGAGGCCGGCACCGCCCTGCGCTTCGACGGCCGTAGCTGGCAGACGCTTGCCACCGGGGTCAAAGACACGCTGGTCGCCGTCTGGGCCAGCGATCCGTCGCACGTCCTGGCTACCGGCGCCAACGGCACGCTGCTGCGCTTTGATGGCCGCGCCTTCCAGGCCATCCCCTGCGGCACCAAGGAGCTACTGGAGACCGTCACTGGCTGGGGGCGCAGCCGCGCCATCATCACCGGTCGCCACGGCACGCTGCTGCAGTACGACGGCAGCCGCTGCACGCCGGTGCCGCACGGTCAGTCCGGCCGCGTCTATTTCAGTGGCGCGTACGGCGATAGCCCCAGTCAGATCGTGGTCGTGGGCACGCCCAGCCTGCGCTTCGACGGCAAGACCTGGAAGCCAGACCCCAGCCTAGAGCAGAGCAGCGAGCGCGCCATGGCCGCCCCTGGTCAGGCGCCGCTGGCCTGGCGCTTCAACTCGACGGTGCGCTACGACGGCAAGGCCTGGCTGCCGTTCTGGCATGACCACCCCAGCGTGCGCGCCTGGGCCTGGCTGCGGCCGGGGCAGGCGATCGCCGTCGGTGGCGGCGGACTGGTGGCCAGCGTTGACGAGCACGAGGTTAGCCGCCTTGGCGGTAGCGCGCCGCAGGCCGGCTGGCACTGGGGAGTCTGGGGCAGCAGTGCCGACAACCTGTTTGTCACCGACAGCGCCGGCCTGCTCTGGCACTTTGACGGCAGCGCCTGGGAGCTTGTAAAGAGCGGCAGCAAGCGGCGCCTGATGACCATTGCCGGCCTCAGCCCCAGCCACGCCTTTGCCATCGGCGACGGCGGCGCCATCGTCCACTACAACGGCAAGACCTGGACGCCCCAGAGCAGCGGCACCGTCGCCAACCTGCGCGGCATCTGCACCCCCACCCCCCAGACCGCCTGGGCAGTCGGCGAGCGTGGGACCATCCCCGAGCGGGATTAAGCGCTGCCTAGCTGCACCGACATCGTCGGCT